>NZ_JAQYWW010001090.1:0-377913 GCF_036322525.1 Streptomyces sp. BE20
GCCCCACACCTCCGACGAGGTCCGCGAAGCACTCCAACTCGGCCCCGACACCCCCGTCGTCACCCTCGACGCCCGACGCCGGGACAGCGCCAAGAGCGCCCTCATCACCCTCGTCGAACACGCCCTCCTCGCCCGCCTCCGGTGAGACGGGCGCGTACGGCGACGGTGCGCGCGACAGCGGTGCGGCCCGCGGACCCTCCGGTCCACGGGCCGCACGGTCACGCCGGTCACTCGGTGACGGGCTCCAGACCGGACCGGAGCAGGCCGTAGGTGTAGGCGTCCTCCAGGGCGAGCCAGGAGGCGGTCACCACGTTGTCCGCCACCCCGACCGTGGACCAGGCGGAGGTCCCGTCGGTGGTCTCGATCAGCACCCGGGTCTTCGAGCCGGTGCCGTGCTGGCCCTCCAGGATCCGGACCTTGTAGTCGACCAGCTCCAGCTTGGCCAGCTGCGGGAAGATCCGCTCCAGCGCCGTGCGCAGGGCCTTGTCCAGCGCGTCGACCGGACCGTTGCCCTCGCCGGTGGCGATCATCCGCTCGCCCTTGGCCCGGAGCTTGACGGTGGCCTCGTTCCCGGTACTCCCCTCCGGCCCCTGCTCGCTGATGGTCCGCCAGGACTCCAGGGCGTAGAAGCGCGCGCGGTCGCCCCGCACCTCGTCGCGGAGCAGCAGCTCGAACGAGGCGTCGGCGGACTCGTAGGTGTAGCCGAGGCTCTCCTGCGCCTTGACCCTGGCCACCACCCGTCCGGCGAGGTCGCGGTCGGTCGAGAGGTCGTAGCCGAGCTCCTTTCCCTTCAGCTCGACGGAGGCCCGGCCGGCCATGTCGGAGACCAGCATCCGCATGGTGTTGCCGACCGTCTCCGGGTCGATGTGCTGGTACAGGTCCGGGTCGACCTTGATCGCCGAGGCGTGCAGGCCGGCCTTGTGGGCGAACGCGGAGAAGCCGACGTAGGGCTGGTGGGTGGAGGGGGTCAGGTTGACCAGCTCCGCGACGGCGTGCGAGATCCGGGTCATCTCGGCCAGCTTGCCGGCGGGCAGCACCCTGCGGTCGTACTTGGTCTCCAGCGCGCCGACCACCGGGAAGAGGTTGGCGTTGCCGACCCGCTCGCCGTAGCCGTTGGCGGTGCACTGGACGTGGGTGGCGCCCGCGTCCACCGCGGCCAGGGTGTTGGCGACGGCGCAGCCCGTGTCGTCCTGGGCGTGGATGCCGAGCCGGGCCCCGGTCTCGCGGAGCACGTCGGCGACGATGTCGTGCACGCCGGCCGGCAGCATCCCGCCGTTGGTGTCGCAGAGCACCACCACGTCGGCGCCGGCCCCGTGGGCGGCCCGGACCACGGCGAGGGCGTAGTCCCGGTTGGCCTTGTAGCCGTCGAAGAAGTGCTCGCAGTCGATGAAGACGCGGCGGCCCTGCGCGCGCAGGTGGGCGACGCTGTCCCGGATCATCTCCAGGTTCTCGTCCAGCGTGGTGCGCAGCGCCAGCTCGACGTGGCGGTCGTGGGCCTTGGCGACCAGGGTGACGACGGGCGCGCCCGAGTTCACCAGGGCGGCGAGCTGGGGGTCGTCGGCCGCGTTGCCGCCGGCCCGGCGGGTGGCGCCGAAGGCGACGAGCTGGGCGTTGGCCAGGTCCAGCTCGGTGGCGGCGCGGGCGAAGAACTCGGTGTCCCGGGGGTTGGCGCCGGGCCAGCCGCCCTCGATGAAGCCGACCCCGAACTCGTCCAGGTACCGGGCGATGGCCAGCTTGTCGGCCACCGTGAGGTTGATGCCCTCGCGCTGGGCCCCGTCGCGCAGGGTGGTGTCGAAGACGTGGAAGGCGTCGTCTGGGAGGTTGCTCGCCTGGGTCATGACCCTGGGTTCTCCGTTCCGGGAGGTCGGGTGCTGCTCTGCCGGTTCTGATCCGGCTCCACTGTCCAGCATCCCGCGCGCTCCCCGGTGTCCCTCGGCCCCTTGTGGGGGCTCCGGCCGGTCCGGGGGAAACAAAAAGACCCCTCGCGGGTGCGAGAGGTCTGCGCGCGGGTCTGGACGCTGGTGGTCGCTCCGCATCGGGTACTGCGGGAGCGGTCACTGCGGACCGGCGCGCCTGCTGCTAATAATCAGCGAAAGCGAGGACACGCTCGCAGTCTGGCACACCGATCCGGGATCCGGCCGCCCCGTCTCGGTATCCGGAACGGGGCCGCGGTTGCGCGACGGGTCCGCCCGGTGGACGGCGCGCGACGGGCCGGCGCGCGGCCCGGGCGGCTCCCGTTCCGTCCGGGAGCCCGCCGCGGCGGGCTCCCGGACGTGCCGCTCGCGGCGGTCAGACGATCTTGTGCAGCCAGCCGTGGGTGTCGGCCGCCTGGCCGCCCTGGATGGCCAGCAGGGTCTTGCGCAGCTCCATGGTGACCGGACCGGGCTCGCCGGCACCGACGGTCCAGTCGCCGCCGCGGGACTTGACCGAGCCGACGGGGGTGATCACCGCGGCGGTGCCGCAGGCGAAGACCTCGGTGAGGGTGCCGTCGGCGTTGCCCTGCTTCCACTCCTCGGTGGAGATCTTCCGCTCCTCGACCGCGTAGCCGAGGTCGGCCGCGAGCTGGAGCAGCGAGTCACGGGTGATGCCGGGCAGCAGGGCGCCGGACAGCTCCGGGGTGACGATCCGGGCGTCCGCACCCTCGCCGAAGACGAAGTACAGGTTCATGCCGCCCATCTCCTCGATCCACCGGTGCTCGGCGGCGTCGAGCCAGACCACCTGGTCGCAGCCCTTGGCGGCGGCCTCGGCCTGGGCCACCAGCGAGGCGGCGTAGTTGCCGGCGCACTTGGCGGCGCCCGTGCCACCCGGGGCGGCGCGGACGTAGTCCTCGGAGAGCCAGACCGAGACCGGCTTGACGCCACCGGAGAAGTAGGCGCCGGCCGGGGAGGCGATGATCATGAAGAGGTAGGAGTTGGCCGGGCGGACACCCAGGCCGACCTCGGTGGCGAACATGAACGGGCGCAGGTAGAGGCTCTGCTCGGCCTCGTTCGGGACCCACGCCTGCTCCTGCTGCACGAGCAGCTCGACCGCCTCGACGAAGGTCTCGACCGGCAGCTCCGGCATCGCCAGGCGGCGGGCCGAGGACTGGAAGCGGGCCGCGTTGGCCTCCGGGCGGAAGGTCGAGATCGAGCCGTCGGCCTGGCGGTACGCCTTGAGGCCCTCGAAGATCGCCTGACCGTAGTGGAGGGTCATGTTGGCCGGGTCGATCTCCAGCGGCGCGTACGGCGCCAGCTGGGCGTCGTGCCAGCCCACGCCCTCGGTCCAGCGGATGGTGACCATGTGGTCGGTGAAGACCCTCCCGAACCCCGGGTTAACCAGTCGGGCCTCGCGCTCCGCGTCGGAGAGCGGGTGGGCGGAGGGCTTGAGGTCGAACGTGATGGGCGCCTGGGTGGGCGTGCTCATGGCTGTGTGTCCTTCACCGTGGGGTTGGTCCGGGCCGCCTCCGCCGGGTGAGCGTTTCGGTGGATTTCCCCGAAACGGACGCACAACGGCACGGCCCACTGTCGATACTCGCATCCAGAGGGCCGTGCCGAACAGTCGCCGGCTCCTCGGAGAGCCGCAAGCTGCCGTTATGGGGTCCGGCCCACCGGCCGGAACACCGTCTGTCGGTTCCGGCCCTGCCAGGCCGGACTACCTTCTTTCGGTTCCGGCCTAGCCGGATACTCGGGCGGCGAGCGCGTCGCCGACCTGGGCGGTGGTACGGGTTCCGGTCCGCTCGGTGAGGTCCGCGGCGACCGCGGCCTCGATCCGGGCGGCCTCGGCGGCGAGGCCGAGGTGCTCCAGCAGCATGGCGACCGACAGCACGGTGGCGGTCGGGTCGGCCTTGCCCTGGCCCGCGATGTCCGGCGCCGAACCGTGCACCGGCTCGAACATCGACGGGAACGCGCCGCTCGGGTTGATGTTGCCGCTGGCGGCCAGGCCGATCCCGCCGGTGACGGCGGCGGCCAGGTCGGTCAGGATGTCGCCGAACAGGTTGTCGGTCACGATGACGTCGAACCGCTCGGGCTGGGTGACGAAGAAGATGGTCGCCGCGTCGACGTGCAGGTAGTCGGTGGTGACCTCGGGGAACTCCCGGCCGACCTGCTCGAAGATCCGGGTCCACAGGTGGCCGGCGTGCACCAGCACGTTGTTCTTGTGGACGAGGGTGAGCTTCTTGCGCGGCCGGGCGGCGGCACGCGCGTACGCGTCCCGGACGACCCGCTCGATGCCGAACGCGGTGTTCAGGCTGACCTCGGTGGCCACCTCGTGCTCGGTCCCGGTGCGCAGCGAGCCGCCGTTGCCGACGTACGGGCCCTCGGTGCCCTCGCGGACGACCACGAAGTCGATGTCCGGCTCGCCGGCCAGCGGGGACTTCACGCCGGGGAAGAGCCGGCCGGGGCGGAGGTTGATGTGGTGGTCGAAGGCGAACCGCAGCTTGAGCAGAAGCCCCCGCTCCAGGACGCCCGACGGGACGCTCGGGTCGCCGATGGCGCCGAGCAGGATCGCGTCGTGCGCCTTCAGCTCGGCCAGGACGCTGTCCGGCAGCGTCTCGCCGGTGCGGTGGTAGCGCCGGGCGCCGAGGTCGAACTCGGTGGTCTCCAGCTTCACGTCGGCGGGGAGCACCGCACCAAGGACCTTGAGGCCTTCGGCCACCACTTCCTGGCCGATGCCGTCACCGGGGACAACTGCGAGACGAATCGTGCGAGACATGCTCGGAGGCTACTCCGCCGTCCCAGAGCCTGACATCTGCCGTCCACTATCCGGACATAGCCGCCCGGAAGCGATCAGGTCAGATCGATGTCGACCGGGAAGGGCCGGTTCAGCCTCAGCTGCTTGTGACGGATGCCGGTGGGGCCGTAGTGATCTCAGGCCACCCGGGCCGACCGTCCGGATCTTCCACCTTTCGAGGGGGCGCCCGGCTGTTTGCGGGCGCCCCCTCCTCGGGGTCACGGCAGGGTCAGGACCTGCCCCCTCCGGCCGTCCGGGTTGAAGTGGTGGAGCAGGAACAGGCGGGACGTGTCGCCCTCGGTGCGGCGGATGTCGAGGACGGTGCCGGGCCCGGCGGGCGCGGCGACGGCCGCCGGGCCGCCCTGACCGGTGCGGACGTCGACAGCCGGTTGCAGGACGTCGACGGTCAGCGTGGGCCGGGTGCCGCGCAGGCCGATCGCCGAGAAGGCCCCGGCCGGATCGGGCTTCCCCGCGCCGGCCACACCGGTCCAGAGCGCGTAGCGGACGGTGCTGTGACCCGCCCGCACGCCCGGCAGGACGGCCAGCCGGACCGGGAGGACCACCGCGTCGCTGTCCAGCAACGCCGTGTCGGTGTCCCCCCAGCGCGCGTTGAGCGGCTGGACGTCCAGCTCGGCGCCGGTGCGGGCGTCGAGCGCCCGGGCCACCAGGACGTCGCTGCCGCGCTGCCGGTCGGCCTTGACGATCACGTCGGTGGCGCCGTCCCCGTCGGTGTCGAGCGAGGCCCGGACGCCGAACAGGCCGACCGGGGTGGCGGCGGGCGCCCAGACCTGGGCCCCGAGGTAGAGCACGCCCTCGGCGAGCGGGTCGCCGGCGACGGCGGGAGCGTCGGTGGCCGCGCCGGCCGCCCGCAGGTTGGCGGCCCGGTCCCCGGCGCGCTCGACGCAGACGTCCTGGACCCCGGCGGCCTCGTCCGTGCTGTCGTCCGGCACGATGCCGGCGCCCGGGCCGACCGCCGCACCGCTGTCCGGCGGGCAGTCGGGCCAGCGGGCGGCCTCCCCGCCCAGGGCGAAGGCGCTGAGCAGTCCGGGCCGGTCGCCGGGCGCGGCGGTGCCGGAGAGGGCGGCCAGGGCGTTCGCGCGGATGGTCCGGACCGGAGTGGTGGCGGTCAGCTCGGAGGCCGCTCGCGGGGCCGCGAGGACGGGCACCCGCAGCTCGGGGACGGCCGGGTCGTCCGGGGTGAGCAGCAGCCGGCCGGAGAGCTCGCCCCGGTAGGTGCGGGCCTTGCCGCCCTGGAGGGTGGCGATGGTCGGGTCCGGGACGCGGCCGAGCTGTCCGGGGACCGCGAGGGTGACCCGGACCCGGGCGCTGCCGCCGGCCGGGACGTCGACCCGGCCGGGCGAGACGTCGAAGCGGGCGCCGGGCAGTTCGGTCGCGGCGGCGTAGCCGGTGCGGTAGGCGACCGGGGAGCCGGAGAGGTTGCGCACCTCGACCTCGCGGTCGAGGGTGAGCGGTCCACCGACCGCCACCGGGCCGAAGGAGACGCCGACGGCGCCCTCCACCGCGCCCGCGCCCGCCGCGTAGGCGACGGCGGGGGTGCGGACGGCGCGGTCCACCCGGGCCCGGCCTGCGCCGGTGCGTTCGGGGCCGTAGACCGGGCCGGTGGCGCCGTCGCCGGCCCAGGTGTCGCCGGCGGTGTTCATCAGCGCGGCCTTGACCTGCTCGACGGTCCAGTCGGGGTGGGCGGCGCGGACCAGGGCGGCCAGGCCCGCGGTGTGCGGGGTGGCCATCGAGGTGCCGTCCTCGCGCTGGCCGCCGCTGCCGCTGCCGACCTTGGCGGACCAGATGGTCTCGCCGGGGGCGGCCAGGTCGGGCTTGACCACGCCGGGCACGCCGATGCCCCGGGAGGTGAAGTCGGTGAGGGTGTCGAGGCGCTGCGGCTGGTCCTGGGGGACGACGCCGTGCAGCGGGTTGCCGGGTGCGGCGAGCCGGACCCGGACCGGGCCGGCGGCGGCGCCCTCCCGGAGCCGCGCGCCGTCGGCGTGGGCGAGCAGGGCGAGCGGGACGCGGTCGTTCCCGGCGATCTCGGCGAGGTGGTCGTCGTCGGCGGCGAGCAGCGCACCGATCGCGCCGGCCTCGGCGACGTGGTCGGCGCGGGGGCCGGAGCCGCAGGCGCGCTCGGATTCGCGGGTGCGCCAGGCGAGGACGGCGATCTTTCCGCCGATCCGCTGCCGGTCGGCCTCGGTGAAGGCCGTGCAGCCGTCGGACTGGTCGGCGGGCAGGGCGAGCGCGCCGGTCACGTCGGCGGTGGACCAGTCCTGGTAGCGGGCGCTCCAGTGGGCGGGGACGACGCCGGCGAGCGGTTCGGGGTCGAGCACGGTGATGCCGTCGGCGTCGCTGTGCGGGTCGACGGAGGCGGCGACGGCGACGGCCCGGGCGGCGGTGCCGGGGCTGCCGCCGATGCCGTGGACGTCGCCCTCGTTGCCGGCGGCGGCGACCACGACGGTGCCGAGTTCGGAGAGCCGGTCGACGGCGAGGGCGTCGGCGTCGTCGGTGGAGCCGAAGCGGCTGCCGAGCGAGAGGTTGAGGACGTCGAGCCGGTCGCCGAGGTCGCCGTCGCCGTCGGGGTCGGCGGCCAGGTCGAGGGCCTGGGCGAGCTGATCGGTGGAGCCGTCGCAGCCGAAGACCCGGATCGCGAAGAGCTGGGCGCCGGGTGCGGCGCCGGGGCCGACCCTGAAGCCGGCCGGGTCGAGGCCGGGCCGGTAGGGACCGGTGTACGGGCGTCCGTCGGTGGTGACGCCGAGGCCGGCGGCGGTGCCGGCGACGTGGGTGCCGTGGCCGTTGCGGGCGCAGTCGATCGGGTTGTCGTCGGGGCGGGGTTCGGGCTGGTAGTGCGGGGAGGCCGGGTCGGGGTTGTAGTCGTCGCCGACGAGGTCCCGGCCGCCGACCACCTTGGCGTTGGGGAAGAGGCCGGCGGGCGCGGGCTTCGCGCCGTCCACCGCGGTGAAGGCCTCCTCGGTGCCGGGGCCGCCGAAGTCGGCGTGAGTGTAGTCGATGCCGCTGTCGGCGACGCCGATCCGGACGCCCCCGCCGGTGTTCCCGACGGCGCCGGAGGCCGCGTCCGCGGAGGCCCCGGACCAGACCTCGGGCGCGCCGGTCACCGGCACGGAGTGGGCGTTGGCGCGCTGCTTGCGGACGATCGGGCGGACGGCCGCGACCCCGGGCAGGGTGCGCAGCGCGGACAGCCGGTCGGCGGGCACGGTGACGGCGAGGCCGGTGAGCAGGGTGCGGGTGCGGTAGAGCTCCCGGGCGGTGGGAGCGACGCCGCGGACGGCCTCGGCGAGCCGGTCCAGGGCCGCGGAGGCCCGGGCCCGCTGTCCGGCTCCGGCCCGGGCCGCCTCGCCCCGGACGGCCTCCGGGGAGCGCTGGGCCCGCCGGGCCTCGGCGCCGGCCCGGCGCCAGGCGGGGGCGACGGCTTCGGTGCGGAGTTCCAGCAGGACGGAGGCCGGGGCGCCGGCCGCGGCCGTGCGGCCCGGCGGGGCGCCCGGTGGGCTGCCGGCCGCCGGGGCGGCGGCGAGCAGGATCGGCCCGGCCAGGAGGCTCAGGACGAGCCCGATCCGGACGAGCGGTCGACGGACGGTCGGCTGACGCATGGGACCCTCTCCCCCGGCCGGGGGAGCTGATCCGCATGTCGCGCCGCTGACGCCCGCCCGCGCGGCCGTCGATCACCCTTCCGGGGGCCCCAAATTAGGAATATCGCGCCGGTCAGGGCGAGCAACATCCCCCGAACGGTGGCAACTTGCACTCTCTCGAGTGACCCGCCGTCAGCCCGGTCGGCCTATTCGGAGGATGAACGCGGATCCTGCGGACCCGGTCGTCCGGAAGGGACGGCGAGCCCGCCGGAGGCGGGCCCGCCGGAGGCGGGCCCTCCCGTCAGGCGGAGGCCCTCCCGTCAGGCGAGGGCCCGCCCGTCAGGCGCGGCCGGCCGACCCGCCGTTGTCGCGGCGGTCGAGCGCACGCTGCAGCGCGGCGGCGGCGAAGGGGTTCGGCTCGGCCGTCCGACGGCGGCGGGGGGCGCGGGTCGTGGCGGTGGCGGCGGCGGAAGCGGCGTGGCGGTCTGCGGTCGGGGACATGCCGGGCTCCTTGGTTCGTTGCGTGCCGGGGAAGGACGCGGTGGAGGGTGTGCGACGGGGGGACCCGTGCGAAGCGCGCCGCACGGGGGCGGCGGCGGGTCACGGGACGGCACGCCGGGCGGGGATCACCCGCCCATCGGGCATGCGGGGCCGTCCGGGCCGAACGCCCTGGCTGCAGGGGCGGCACACCGTACGGTCCCTCCACGGTACGACCGGGGCGCGGCCGTGTCTGCACGAATACTTGGATTTCCTACTATCTGAGACGCGGGTCACCCGGAGGAAAGCAGCAGGGCCCGGACCACCGTGCGAGCGGTGGTCCGGGCCCTGCCGGCGGGGCGTTCCGGGGCTCAGTCGCCCAGGTCGACCGAGCGGGCGAAGCGGGCGCCGATCTCGCCGGCGATGGCGGTCAGGACGTCCTGCGGGATCTGGCTGTCCACGGTGATGGAGGCCAGCGCGCCGCTGCCGTCACGGGCCACCTGCATGCCGGCGATGTTGACGCCGGCGTCGCCGAGGTGGCGGCCGAGGACGCCGACCACGCCCGGGCGGTCCTCGTACTTGAAGAAGGCCATGTGGTCGGTGAGCGCCACGTCCACGTCGAAGGCGTCCACGCCGACGATCTTCTGGGTCTGCTTCGGGCCGGACAGCGTGCCGGAGATGGCGATCTCCTCGCCGCTCGCCAGGGTGCCGCGCACGGTGATCACGTTGCGGTGCTCCAGGCTCTCGCTGGACGTGGTCAGGCGCACCTCGACGCCGCGCTCCTGCGCGAACAGCGGGGCGTTGACGTAGGACACCGTCTCCGCCACGACGTCCTCGAACACGCCCTTGAGCGCGGAGAGTTCGAGCACCTTCACGTCGTGCTGGGTGATCTCGCCGCGCACCTCAACGTCGAGCCGGACGGCCACCTCGCCGGCCAGCGCGGTGAAGATCCGGCCGAGCTTCTCGGCCAGCGGCAGACCCGGACGGACGTCCTCGGCGATGACGCCGCCCTGGACGTTGACCGCGTCCGGCACCAGCTCGCCGGCCAGCGCCAGCCGGACCGACCTGGCGACGGCGATGCCGGCCTTCTCCTGCGCCTCGTCGGTGGAGGCTCCCAGGTGCGGGGTGGCCACCACGTTGTCGAAGGCGAACAGCGGCGAGTCGGTGCACGGCTCCTTGGTGTACACGTCGAGGCCGGCGCCGGCCACCCGGCCGTCGCGCAGCGCGGAGGCGAGCGCCTCCTCGTCGACGATGCCGCCGCGGGCCGCGTTGACGATCCGGACGCTCGGCTTGACCTTGTGCAGTGCCTCGTCACCGATCAGGCCGATGGTCTCCGGGGTCTTCGGGAGGTGGACGGTGATGAAGTCCGAGACCTCCAGCAGCTCCTCCAGGGAGACCAGCTTGACGCCCATCTGCGCGGCGCGGGCGGCCTGGATGTAGGGGTCGTACGCGACGATCTTCATGCCGAACGCGGACATCCGCTGCGCGACCAGGACGCCGATCCGGCCGAGGCCGACCACGCCGAGGACCTTCTCGCTCAGCTCGACGCCGGTGTACTTGTTGCGCTTCCACTCGCCCTGCTTGAGCGCGGCGTTGGCCGGCGCGATGTTGCGGGCGACCGAGATCAGCAGGCCGCAGGCGAGTTCGGCGGCGGTGACGATGTTGGAGGTCGGCGCGTTGACGACCATGACGCCGGCCTTGGTGGAGGCGGCGACGTCCACGTTGTCCAGGCCCACGCCGGCACGGGCGACGACCTTCAACTTGCGTGCGGCGGCCAGTGCCTCGGCGTCGATCTTGGTGGCCGAGCGGATCAGGACGGCGTCGACGTCCGCGATGGCGGTCAGCAGCTCGGTGCGGTCCGCGCCGTTGCAGTGACGGATCTCGAAGTCGGGACCGAGGGCGTCGACGGTGGCGGGCGACAGCTCCTCGGCGATCAGTACGACGCCGGATTTCACAGTGTTAGCAGTGCTCACGACAGTGTTGTCCTTAACTGTCCGGTTCTCCCCGGCACGTAGGTGGCGTGGAAGGCGGGGGGAAGGTGGCATGCCGCGTAGGTAGACGCACGACGCTGTGGGCCTGACGCGCACTCGGAAGTGTATCGACGGGCTGGGTACCAGGCTGCTCCCGTCCGGCGAAATCACCCGGACGGGAGCAGCCTAGTTGTACAAGGGCGTCACAGGAGCGGTGAGGCTCAGGCCTCTTCCTTGACCCAGCTCATCAGCTTGCGGAGCTTCTTGCCGGTGGTCTCCAGCAGGTGGTCCTCGTCGGCCTTCTTGTACTCGTTGTACTTGGGCAGACCGGCCTTGTACTCGGCGATCCAGGTGTTGGCGAAGGTGCCGTCCTGGATCTCGGTGAGGACCTTCTTCATCTCGGCCTTGGTGGCGTCGGTGATGATGCGGGGGCCGGTGACGTAGTCGCCCCACTCGGCGGTCTCGGAGACCGACCAGCGCATCTTCTCCAGGCCGCCCTCGTACATCAGGTCGACGATGAGCTTCAGCTCGTGCAGGCACTCGAAGTAGGCGATCTCCGGCTGGTAGCCGGCCTCGACCAGGGTCTCGAACCCGGCCTTCACCAGGGCGGCGGTGCCACCGCAGAGGACGGCCTGCTCGCCGAACAGGTCGGTCTCGGTCTCCTCGGTGAAGGTGGTCTTGATGACACCGGCCTTGGTGGCGCCCAGGCCCTTGGCGTAGGACAGCGCCAGGGCGAACGCGTTGCCGCTGAAGTCCTGCTCCACGGCGACGATCGCGGGGACGCCGCGACCCTCCTCGTACTGGCGGCGGACCAGGTGGCCCGGGCCCTTCGGGGCGACCATGCAGACGTCGACGTCGGCCGGGGGCTTGATGAAGCCGAAGCGGATGTTCAGGCCGTGGCCGAAGAACAGGGCGTCGCCGGCCTTCAGGTGCGGGGCGATGTCCGCCTCGTACACGTCGGACTGGATCGGGTCCGGGACGAGGATCATGATGACGTCGGCCTCGGCCGCCGCCTCGGCGGGGGTGACCACGCGCAGCCCGGCCTCCTCGGCCTTCTGGCGCGACTTCGAGTCGGGCTTCAGGCCGACCCGGACGTCCGCGCCCGAGTCGCGCAGGGACAGCGCGTGGGCGTGGCCCTGGCTGCCGTAGCCGATGACCGCGACCTTGCGGCCCTGGATGATGGACAGGTCGGCGTCGTCTTCGTAGAACAGCTCGGCCACGGGGGCACTTCTCCTTGCGTGGTGGTGTTGCCGGGTACTGCGGTTCCAACCGTACGTGGACCCGGCGGTGCGGTGGGACGGTGCTTCAGGGTGTGAGACGGACCGCGGTGTCGCGCGCCGGCACGCCGCCCGGGAGGGTGGTGGCGGGCGGCCGGCGGGGCGCTACGCGCTGCGGTCGAGGGCGCGCAGCGAGCGGTCCGTGATCGAACGGGCGCCGCGGCCGATGGCGACCAGACCGGACTGGACGAGCTCCTTGACGCCGTACGGCTCCAGCATCCGGAGCATGGCCTCCAGCTTGTCCGAACTGCCGGTGGCCTCGATGGTCACCGCGTCCGGGGACACGTCGACCGTCTTGGCGCGGAACAGCTGGACGATCTCGACGATCTGCGACCGGGTCTCACTGTCGGCGCGGACCTTCACCAGGACCAGTTCCCGCTGGATCGCAGCGGACTGGTCGAGTTCGACGATCTTTATCACGTTGACGAGCTTGTTGAGCTGCTTGGTGACCTGCTCCAGCGGGAGGTCCTCGACGTTGACCACGATCGTCATCCGGGAGACGTCCGGGTGCTCGGTGGGGCCGACGGCGAGGGAGTCGATGTTGAAGCCCCGACGGGAGAACAACGAGGCGATGCGGGCGAGCACGCCGGGCTTGTTCTCGACCAGGACGGAGAGGGTGTGCTTGGACATGGGTCTCTGTTCCCTAGGTCGTTCTGGAGGTGGGGGCTTCAGTCGAGGTCGTCGCCGAAGTCGGGGCGGACGCCCCGGGCGAACAGGATCTCGTCGTTGCTGGTGCCGGCCGCGACCATCGGCCAGACCATGGCGTCCTGGTGGACGATGAAGTCGATGACCACCGGGCGGTCGTTGATCTCCATCGCCTGCTTGATCACCGCGTCCAGGTCCTCCGGGCGCTCGCAGCGCAGACCGACACAGCCCATCGCCTCGGAGAGCAGGACGAAGTCGGGGATCCGGGTGCCCTGGGCCGGCGGCTCGATGCCGTCGTGCTCCGGCCCGGAGTGCAGCACGGTGTTGGAGTAGCGCTGGTTGTAGAACAGGGTCTGCCACTGGCGGACCATGCCCAGCGAGCCGTTGTTGATGACCGCGACCTTGATCGGGATGTCGTTCAGGGCGCAGGTGGCCAGTTCCTGGTTGGTCATCTGGAAACAGCCGTCGCCGTCGATCGCCCAGACCGCGGTCTCCGGGCGGCCAGCCTTGGCGCCCATCGCGGCCGGCACCGCGTAGCCCATCGTCCCGGCGCCGCCGGAGTTCAGCCAGGTCCCCGGCTTCTCGAACCGGATGAACTGCGAGCTCCACATCTGGTGCTGGCCGACGCCCGCCGCGTAGATCGCGTCCGGGCCGACCAGCCGGCCGATCCGCTCGATGACCTGCTGCGGGGAGAGCTGGCCGCCCGGGGCGGGCTCGTGGCCCAGCGGGTAGGTCTTCTTCCAGGCGTCGAGCTTCTCCCACCAGTCCGCGTAGTCGCCCTTGTGGCCGGCGTCGAACTCGGCCTGCACGGCGACGATCAGGTCGGCCAGCACCTCGCGGGCGTCGCCGACGATCGGCACGTCGGCGGGGCGGTTCTTGCCGATCTCGGCCGGGTCGATGTCGGCGTGGACGACCTTGGCGTGCGGCGCGAAGCCGTCCAGCTTGCCGGTGACCCGGTCGTCGAAGCGGGCGCCGAGGGTGAAGAGCAGGTCGGACTTCTGCAGTGCGGTGACCGCCGGGACGGAGCCGTGCATGCCGGGCATGCCCAGGTGCTGCGGGTGGCTGTCCGGGAAGGCGCCGAGCGCCATCAGGGTGGTGACCACGGGGGCGCCGGTCAGCTCAGCCAGGATGCGCAGTTCGGCCGTGGCACCGGCCTTGATGACGCCGCCGCCGACGTAGAGGACCGGGCGCTTGGCGGAGACCAGCAGCCTCGCGGCCTCGCGGATCTGCTTGGCGTGCGGCTTGGTCACCGGACGGTAGCCGGGCAGCGACGTCTCGACCGGCCAGCGGTAGGTCGTGGTGGCCTGCAGGGCGTCCTTGGCGATGTCGACCAGGACCGGGCCGGGGCGGCCGGTGGCGGCGATGTGGAACGCCTCGGCGATCACCCGGGGGATCTCGGCCGGGTCGGTGACCAGGTAGTTGTGCTTGGTGATCGGCATCGTGATGCCGCAGATGTCCGCCTCCTGGAAGGCGTCCGTGCCGATCGCCTTGGAGGCGACCTGGCCGGTGATCGCGACGATCGGCACCGAGTCCATGTAGGCGTCGGCGATCGGGGTCACCAGGTTGGTGGCGCCCGGGCCGGAGGTGGCCATGCAGACCCCGACCCGGCCGGTGGCCTGCGCGTAGCCGGTCGCGGCGTGGCCGGCACCCTGCTCGTGGCGGACCAGGATGTGGCGCACCTTGACCGAGTCCATCAGCGGGTCGTACGCGGGAAGGATGGCCCCGCCCGGGATACCGAAGACGGTGTCCGCGCCCACGGCCTCCAGCGAGCGGATGAGCGACTGGGCGCCGGTCATGGTCTCGACGACGTGCTGGGGAGCGGGAGCGTGGGCGGCCGGGGTGTCCCCGCGGCGGGGGGATGCGGCGTGCTCAGTCATCTGCCTGTCTCTTCTCGGTTCTTGCCGGCCCGGTGGTTCCGGGCCCCGGTAGGTCGAGGGTGGGGTCCCGCTTGCGGGCCGATCGCCGGCTCTGCCCCAATCGTCCCTATCCGAGGGGCTCGGGGCCAGGGGTCTTGCGGTGGTGGAACAGCGTCAGTGCAACAAAAAACCCCTCGTGCCAAGGGCATGCGAGGGGTGGCGCGTCGGTCTGTCACGAACGGGGCGAGGCCCGCTCAGCCGACGCGCCCGCCAAGTACGAGAATTCGGGTGCGCATGGCAACGACCTTCCTCCCGTCAAGGGTCGACTGTCAAGCAGGTGGGACGACAGTCTCGCCATGCGGACCCGCTCCCGGACCTGCGGCGGCTCGGTGTTCGGGCAGGTCGGGGCCACCGTGGTGAGGTGCGACACGTCCCGGCGCACCCTCGCCGCAGCCACTCGTACGGGCGTCCGCGGCTAGGAAGGCCCGCCGCGCCGCGAGGGCGCCGACCGGTCTCGGCAGCGGGTAGGAACGGCGGGCCAGCGCGCGTCTCAGCCGGGTCTCGTCCAGCGGCGGGGCGAAGGCCGAACCCTGGCCCTGCCGGCAGCCCAGTTCCTGCAGCACGGCCATCTGCCGGGGCAGGTCGACGCCCTCGGCGGCGGTGACCAGCCCGAGGTCGCGGCCGAGCCGCAGGGCGTGCCCGGCGAGGGTCCGGCTGAGCGGGGACTCCCCCAGGTCCTGGACGAGCGTGCGGTCCAGCTTGAGGCCGTCGAACGGCAGCCGGGCGAGCGCGCCGAGCGAGCCGTTGCCGGCCCCGAAGCCGGCCAGCGCGGTGGAGACGCCGAGCATCCGCAGGGCGCCGAGCCGGCGGCCGAGCTCGTCCGCCAGGGTGTCCGGCCCCATCCGGGCCACCTCGATGACCAGCTGGCCGCCGGGCAGCCCGCTGTCGCGCAGCGCCGCGACCACCGCCTCGTACAGGCCCGGCGCGCAGAGCCGCTCGGCGGAGAGCCGGATCGAGACCGGGACGGGCGGCGGCGCCGGGCGACCCCTGAGCGGCAGGCCGCGGCGCAGTGCGGCGGCGGTGACCGCCTCGCGGATCAGCCAGCGGGAGAACCGGGTCGCGGCGTCGCCGTGCTCGGTGGAGCGCAGGAACTCGGCGGGGGTGAGCAGCAGACCCTGGGCGGAGCGCCAGCGGGCCTGCGCCTCGACCCCGGTGACCACACCGTTGGCGAGGTCCACCACCGGCTGGTGGAGCAGGGTGAAGCCGCCCTCCCGGACAGCCGCCCGGAGCCGTTCGTCGAGTTCGGTGCGGCGCTCCAGGTCGGCGCGCATGGCGGGGGTGTAGAGCACCACCCGGCCCTTGCCCTCGGACTTGGCCCGGTACATCGCGAGGTCGGCGTTGCGCATCAGCTCGTCGGTGGCGGCGCGCGGGTCGGCGGCCGGGCCGCGTTCGGGGGTGCCGAAGGCGATGCCGATGCTGGCGGCCACGCTGAGTTCGACGCCGCCGATCCAGTACGGCTCGGAGAGCGCCGTCCGCAGCCGGTCGGCGAGCTCCTGGACCTGGAGGCGGCCGAGCGGGCCGCAGACCAGCGCGGCGAACTCGTCGCCGCCGAACCGGGCGACGGTGTCCCCGCAGCGGACGGCGGACTGCAGCCGGCGGGCGGCCCGGACGAGCAGCTCGTCGCCGACCTGGTGGCCGGCGGTGTCGTTGACGGCCTTGAAGCCGTCCAGGTCGAGGAAGAGCACCGCGACCCCGGCGCCCGCCTCGTCCTGCTGGCTGCGGGTGGCGAGGGCGGCGCGCAGGCGCTGGGTGAACAGCGCCCGGTTGGGCAGGTCGGTGAGCGGGTCGTGGAAGGCGTTGTGCTGCAACTGGGCCTGGAGTATCACGCGTTCGGTGACGTCCCGGCTGTTGAGGATCAGACCGTCGCGGTACCGGTCGACGGTCGACTCGACGTGCAGCCACTCGCCGTCGCCGGAGCTGATCCGGCACTCCACCCGGGCGGCGGCCGGTTCGGCGCCGCCGGGGTCGCGGTGGGCGGCGAGCCTGCCGCGGGCCAGGAAGCGGCGGACCTCCAGCAGCACCCGGTCGACGTCCTCGGGGTGGATCAGGTCGAGCAGGTTGCCGCCGACCAGCTCCTCCGGATCGCGCCCGTAGACGCCGAGCGCGGCCGGGGAGACGTAGGAGAGCACGCCGTTGGCGCCGGCGATCATGATGACATCGCTGGAGCCCTGCACCAGGGAGCGGAAGTGCGCCTCCTTGTGGGCGAGTTCCTGGGCCAGTGAGAGGTTGTCGAGCAGCATGATGCCCTGCCGCAGGATCAGCGCCAGGCCGACGGTGCAGGCGGCCGAGGCCACCACCCGGTCCAGCGACCGCCCGCCGAGGGCGTTGTAGAGGATTCCGGCGGTGCAGACGGCGGCGGCCGCGTACGGGGTGAGCGCGCTGAAGGTGGTGGCGACCCGGCGCCGGGGCAGTCCACCGAGCGCCGGGTGCTCGCGCAGCGGGCGGCGCCACCGCGGGGACCACGGCGCCCAGGCGAGCAGCAGGCTGCCGGCGAACCAGCCGGCGTCCAGCAGTTCGCCGGAGTGGTAGCTGCTGCGCAGCTCGGGCGAGGTGAACAGGGCGTCGCAGAGCACCGTGACGGCGAGGCCGACCATGGCGGTGTGGACGGCGGCCCGGTTGCCGTCCCGGCCGCCGAAGCGCAGCCCGACGACCAGCGAGACCAGCAGGATGTCCAGGACGGGGTAGGCCAGGTTGAGGGCCAGCCGGAGCGGGGAGCCGTCCTCGCCGGCGGCGGTGCGGCCGAGTGCGAGGCTCCAGCTGAGGGTGAACAGCGAGCCGGCCACCAGCCAGCCGTCCAGCAGTAGGCAGAGCCAGCCGGCGGCGGTGCGGGGGCGTTGGGCGAGCACCAGGACGCCGGTGATGGCGAGCGGGGCGAACAGCAGGAAGGCGTACTCGGCGAGCGAGTTCGGCGGCAGCGGGGTCCGCTCGACCAGCTCGTACCAGCCCCAGGTGCCGTTGCCGAAGGCGACCATGAGCGAGGAGAGGCCGAACAGCAGCCAGGCCGGGCGGGCGTGGCCACCGACCGTGCAGCTGTACGCGAGGCAGGAGAGCGCGGCGGCGAGGGCCGCCGCGGCCAGACCGAAGTCGCCCATGAAGACGGCGATCTGGTGCGAGCCCCAGCCGAGCGCCGCACCCAGGGCGTAGGCGAGGCAGAGCACGCCGAGGGCGGCGCCGGGCAGGTTGCGGCTGTGGAGCGCGCGGCGGGCCGGCCCGAACCGGCCGGCCGCGCCCGGAACGGCGGGGCGGGCGGCGGCGGTGTCCCGGTCGGCGGCACGGTCGGTGGCCCGGTCGGCGGCCGGGCGGTCGACGGCGGCGCGGTCAACGGCCGGGCGGTCGCGGGCGGGCCGGTCGGCGGCGGGGAAGCGGTCCCGTTCCGGCCGGCCTGCGGCGGGCGGCCCGGTCGCGGGCAGGTCGGTGTCCGGCACCTCCGGCCGTCCGGCTCCGGGCAGCACCGCGTCGGTGGGGCTCACTCGGCCTCTCCCCCTCCGGCCCGGGGCCTGGCGCCCCGGCCACGGACCACCGGCCGCACGCCTGGTGGCCGTACGCGGTGACCTGGCGCCCCGTCAGGGCGGTGGCCCAGGGGGTGGGCGGCCTGCAGGCCGGCCCGCCGCACCGATGTTCCCGGTCGGGACCCTACACCACTTCGGTCACTCAATGACACGCACACTCAACGTAGAGTAATGGCGCGGAGGTGGGGAAATACACTCGATTCCGACGAAACCGGCCGGTTGGCGGGGGCGCGCGGGCAGGGGCTCACGCGGCGCGCACGGGAGCACACGACAGTGCCCGACCGGCCACCGCCGGAAGGCGGCGGTACCGGTCGGGCATCTGCGGGGTCGGGCGGTCAGCGGCCGGCCGGGACCAGGTCCTCCGGAAAGAGCCGCAACCGGTGCGCCAGCGCGGCCGCTTCGCCCCGACCGGCCACCGCGAGCTTGCCGAGGATGTTGGACACGTGCACGCTCGCGGTCTTCGGCGAGATGTACAGTTCCTCGGCGATCTGCCGGTTGGTGCAGCCCCGCGCGAGCAGACGGAGCACGTCCCGCTCACGGGGGGTGAGGCTGAAGGAGTCGCCGATCGGGGCCGCCGGAGCCGGGGCGGGACGGCGCACGGTGAGCGCCAGACCGGCCCGCTCGGCCAGCGCAGCGACCTCCGCGCCGAGTCCGGCGTCGGACCGGGCGATCGCCAGTTCCCTTGCCTCGCGCAGCAGTTCGACCGCAGCCTCGCGGCGGCCGGCCAGCACCTCCGCCTCGCCGGCCCGCAGCAGCGCGAGCGCCAGCGGGTACGGCAGCCCGGTCGGGCGCAGCGCCTCGATCGCGGCGGCCCAGTGCGCCGGGGCGTCCGCCCCTTCCGCGCGGGCCAGCTCGCCCGCCAGCAGCCGGGCCCAGCCGCGGTGCAGCGGCGCGGTCGGGGTCAGCCCGGCGGCGACGGCGGTGATCCGGGCCAGCACCGCGGCCCGGCCGGGGCCGGCCTCCGGCAGGCCCCGGGTGTCCGCCTCGGCGGCGGCGCCGTCGGCCAGCAGCGGGTAGAGGTCGGCGAGGTAGCCGCACCGGAGGTCCTCGTCCAGGGCGGCGAGCAGCTCGGCGCGGGCGTCCAGCGGGCGGCCGGCCCCGACCGCGATCCGCAGCGCCAGCCGCGCGATCGGGACGGAGTGCTGGAGCTGACCGACCCGGTTGGCCGCCCTGGCCTGCGCCAGCATCGCGGCGGCGCCGGACAGGTCACCGCGGAGCAGGGCGAGTTCGCCGCGCATCCGGTCCAGGAACTCGGCGTGGGTGCCGGTCGAGCCGAGCAGGTCGCACTCGGCGAGTACCCGCTCGGCCTCGTCGATCCGCCCGAGGTCCATCAGCGCCTCGACGAGGTTGCCGGTCAGGATGGCGCCGATGTTGCGCTGCAGGCCGTTGCCGCGCGCCGACTCCAGGCCCTCCCGGGCCAGCGCCACCGCCTCCTCGGCCCGGCCGAGCCCGCGCTGCATGGAGGAGAGGTTGTTGATGCCGCGCAGCAGGACGTCCGGTGCGCCGATCCGCCGGGTGGCCTCCACGGCGGCGGTGAGCTGGGCGACCGCGGCGTCCGGGTCGGAGTCGAGGTCGTTGCGCAGTCCGCTGAGCGTCATCACGGCGTGCTGCTCGACGGCGTGCGCGCCCACCTGGCGGGCGATCCGGACGGCCCGCTCGGCGAGCTCGACCAGCTCGGGCCGGGGGTTGGAGAGCATCCCGCTGCCGGCGCCGAGCGCGAACACCTCGGCCTGGACGGCGGACGCCGGCAGGTGCTCGACCAGCCGGTGCGCGTACGCGATCTCCTCCTCGTCGCCGGAGCGGCGCAGGTGGCCGAGCATCCGGGCCCGGTTGATCCGGAACCAGGCGGCGCGGGCCGGGTGTTCGACCTCGTCGACCAGCTTGAGCGCCCGTCGGGCCAGGCTCAGCCCGCGCTCGCGGTCGCCGGTGCGGCGAGCCGCGACGACCGCCTCAGCCAGCACGTCGATCAGGTTCAGCCGGTCGCAGCTCTCGTCGTGGGCGTCGGCGTCGCAGGAGCACGGCGGGTAGGTCTCGGCCCAGTCGTACGGCCGCAGCGTGCCGCCGAGCACCTCCTCGGAGACCTCGTCCCAGAGTTCGAGGGCCCGCTCCAGCATCCGCAGCTGTTCGGCGAAGGCGTTGCGCCGCCGGGCGGCCCGGGCGGCGTCCAGGGCCGTCGGCAGGGCCCGGGCCGGGTCGTGCGCGTGGTACCAGTAGTTGGCCAGCCGGGCCGGCCGGGTGTCGCTGCCGACCAGGTGCGGCTCGGCCTCCAGGGCCTCGGCGAACCGGCGGTTGATCCGGTGCCGTTCACCCGGCAGCAGGTCGTCCGAGACGGCCTCGCGGACCAGCGCGTGCCGGAACCGGTAGCCGTCGCCGTCGGTGTCCGGGCGCAGGATGTTGGCGCCCACCGCCTCGCGCAGCGAGTCGATCAGCTCCTCCTCGTCGTCCAGGACGGCGGCGAGCAGGGCGTGTTCGACGTAGGAGCCGCCCTCGGCGGCGATCCGCAGGACCCGCTGGGTCTGCTCGTCCAGGGCCTCCACCCGGACCAGCAGGATGTCCCGCAGCGAGTCGGTGAGCCCGGCCGAGCAGCCCTCCCGGACGGAGGTGGCGAGCTCCTCGACGAAGAACGGGTTGCCCTCCGAGCGGCGGTGGATCCGGTCGACGAGCTGACGGTCGGGCGCGGCGGTGCCGAGGATGCCGGCCAGCTGCGCGGCCACCTCGCCCGGCCCGAACCGCTCCAGCTCCATGCGCTGCACGGTGCGCAGCCGCTCCAGTTCGGCCAGGAAGGGCCGCAGCGGGTGGCGGCGGTGCAGGTCGTCGCTGCGGTAGGTGGCGACCAGCAGGACGCGGGCCCGGTGCAGGGTGCGGACCAGGTAGGAGAACAGCTCGCGGGTGGACCGGTCGGACCAGTGCAGGTCCTCCACGGCGAGCACGAGAGTACGGTCCGTGCCGAGTCGTTCGAACAGCCTCGCGGTGTGCTCGAACAGCCGGGCTCGTCCGTACTCGTTGTTGGGTTCGCCGTCGGCCTCGCCGAAGTCGGGCAGCAGCCGGGCGAGATGGCCCTCCATCCCCGAGGCGGCGCCCTCGAAGTCGGCCCCCATGCCCCGGTGGAGCCGGCGCAGCGCGGTGGCCAGCGGTGCGTACGGCAGGCCCTCGGCGCCGATCTCCAGGCAGCCGCCGACGGTGGTCAGCACGTCGTCGTCGCAGGCCTGTCGCAGGAACTCCTCCAGCAGCCGGGTCTTGCCGACGCCCGCCTCGCCGCCGATCAGCACGGCCTGCGGCTGTCCCGAGCCGGCCCGTCGCAGCGCGGCCGTCAGGGCGGTGAGCTCCGGATCGCGGCCGACGAAGACGGGACTCACCGATATCTGCTGCATGGCTGCGAGCATGCCATAGAGGTCCAGCGCCGGCCGAGCGGTTATCCCGCCCTCCGGACGCCCGGAAGGGGAGGCGCACCCCCGTGTCGCCTCCCCCTCCGGATTCCCTGCGGCACCGGGCTGGTGCCGGTCCGTCAGCATTCGCCGGGACGCACGGCGCGGCGCACGGAGCGGAAGGCGACGTTCGGCCGCCATCCGGTGCGCTTGGCGCCCTTCGCCTGGCGTACCAGCCGCTCGTGCTCGGCCAGGGCCTGGAGTTCCTGCTCGTGCTGCTTGATGAGCTCGTACTCGATCACGGTGTTCCCCTTGTGGGTTTCGGTGTGTCTCTCTCGTTCTGGGGTAAACACTCCTCTCCCAGGGGCGTGGGGCGCATCGGCAGCCTGCCGGATCTTCCGGGCCGTCCGGGCCTTAGGTGCCGGGCCCGGGTGCCCGGCCCGGACACGGCAAAGGCCCGGTCTTACCCCTTATAAGGGGTAAGACCGGGCCTGAGGCGCCTAAGTAGACCTTAGAAGGTCTAAGTCACCTTAGAAACTCAGGCAGAAGCGCCCAGCTTCTCCAGAATCAGATCCTTCACACGGGCCGCGTCGGCCTGGCCACGGGTGGCCTTCATGACCGCGCCGACCAGGGCGCCGACGGCCGCGACCTTGCCGTCACGGATCTTGGCGGCGATCGCCTCGTTCTCGGCGATGGCCTGGTCGACGGCGGCACCGAGCGCGGAGTCGTCCGAGACGACGGCCAGGCCGCGCTTCTCGACGACCTCGTCCGGCTCGCCCTCACCGGCCAGCACGGCCTCGATGACCTGGCGGGCCAGCTTGTCGTTCAGCTTGCCCTCGGCGACCAGCGCGGCGACCCGGGCGACCTGCGCCGGGGTGATCGGCTGCTCGCTCAGCTCGGTGCCGGTCTCGTTGGCCCGGCGGGCCAGCTCGCCCATCCACCACTTGCGGGCCTGGTCGGCCGGGGCGCCGGCGGCGATGGTCTCCTGGATCGACTCGACGGCGCCCGCGTTCAGCACCGACTGCATGTCCTTGTCGGTCAGGCCCCACTCGGCCTGGAGACGGGCCCGGCGCACCCGCGGCAGCTCGGGGAGACCGCCCCGCAGCTCCTCGACCCACGCGCGGGACGGCGCGATCGGGACCAGGTCCGGCTCCGGGAAGTAGCGGTAGTCCTCGGCGTTGTCCTTGATCCGGCCGGCCGTGGTGCTGCCGTCCTCCTCGTGGAAGTGCCGGGTCTCCTGGACGATCGTGCCGCCGTCGGAGAGCACCGTCGCGTGCCGCTGGATCTCGAACCGGGCGGCCCGCTCGACGCTGCGCAGCGAGTTGACGTTCTTGGTCTCCGAACGGGTGCCGAAGGTCTCGGTGCCGTTCGGGCGCAGCGACAGGTTGACGTCGCAGCGCATCTGGCCCTTGTCCATCCGGGCCTCGGAGACGCCCAGCGCCTTGATCAGCTCGCGCAGCTCGGCGACGTACGCCTTGGCGACCTCGGGGGCGCGCTCGCCGGCGCCGACGATCGGCCTGGTGACGATCTCGATCAGCGGGATGCCGGCCCGGTTGTAGTCGAGCAGCGAGTGCGTGGCGCCGTGGATGCGGCCGGTCGCGCCACCGACGTGGCTGGACTTGCCGGTGTCCTCCTCCATGTGGGCGCGCTCGATCTCCACCCGGAAGGTCGAGCCGTCCTCCAGCTGCACGTCGAGGTAGCCGTCGAAGGCGATCGGCTCGTCGTACTGCGAGGTCTGGAAGTTCTTCGGCATGTCCGGGTAGAAGTAGTTCTTCCGCGCGAACCGGCACCACTCGGCGATCTCGCAGTTCAGCGCCAGGCCGATCTTGACGGCCGACTCCACGCCGATCGCGTTGACCACCGGCAGCGAGCCCGGCAGGCCCAGACAGGTCGGGCAGACCTGGCTGTTCGGCTCGGCACCCAGCTCGGTCGAGCAACCGCAGAACATCTTGGTCTTGGTGCCCAGCTCGACGTGGACCTCAAGGCCCATCACCGGGTCGTACGACGCGAGAGCGTCCTCGTAGGAGACCAGGTTCTTGACGCTCACAGCGTCCCCTTCACTAAAAGTCTTGGAGGTGCCGGCCCGGCCTGTACGGCGGGTACAGGCCGGGCCTCGCGGGCTCGGTCAGCCCAGCAGGACGTCGTCGTCGCCCAGCCGGCGCAGCTCGCGCACCAGCAGGGCGGTGCCGGTGACCAGCGCGGCGGCACCGACCAGGGCGTTGACCAGCTTCAGGGTGTCGTTCTCGCCCCGGGCCTTGCGGACGTCCTTCACCACGGTGATCACGCTGAACGCGCTCGTGCCGATGGACAGCCAGATGCCTGGCTTCGAGTGCTTGAAGCCCTTGGCCTTCTCGATCTTGCTCACAGTGCCGGTGCCTCCTCCAGCAGGGTGTGCCCCCACTTGTCGTTGAGTGCGGCCTCCACGGCGCCGCCCACGCGGTACAGGCGGTCGTCCGCCATCGCGGGTGCGATGATCTGCAGGCCGACCGGGAGATTGTCCTCCGGGGCCAGCCCGCACGGCAGCGACATGGCCGCATTGCCCGCCAGGTTGGACGGAATCGTGCACAGGTCGGCCAGATACATCGCCATCGGGTCGTCGGCGCGCTCGCCGATCGGGAAGGCGGTGGTCGGGGTGGTCGGCGAGACCAGGACGTCCACGCCGGCGAAGGCCGCGTCGAAGTCGCGGGAGATCAGCGTGCGCACCTTCTGGGCCGAGCCGTAGTAGGCGTCGTAGTAGCCCGAGGAGAGCGCGTAGGTACCGAGGATGATGCGGCGCTTGACCTCGGCGCCGAAGCCGGCCTCGCGGGTGAGCGCGGTGACGTCCTCGGCCGAGCGGGTGCCGTCGTCGCCGACCCGCAGGCCGTAGCGCATCGCGTCGAAACGGGCCAGGTTGGACGAGGCCTCGCTGGGCGCGATCAGGTAGTACGCGGGCAGCGCCAGGGTGAACGACGGGCAGGAGACCTCGACGACCTCGGCGCCCAGCTCGCGCAGCAGCTCCACCGACTCGTTGAAGCGCTGCATCACGCCGGCCTGGTAGCCCTCGCCGGCGAACTCCTTCACGACGCCGATCCGCATGCCGCGGACGTCACGCCGCCTGGCGGCCTCGACCACGGCCGGGACCGGCGCGTCGATCGAGGTGGAGTCCAGCGGGTCGTGGCCGGCGATGGCCTCGTGCAGCAGCGCCGCGTCCAGCACGGTGCGGGCGCACGGGCCGCCCTGGTCCAGGGAGGACGAGAACGCGACCAGGCCGTAGCGGGAGACCGAGCCGTAGGTGGGCTTCACGCCGACGGTGCCGGTGACGGCGCCGGGCTGGCGGATCGAGCCGCCGGTGTCGGTGCCGATCGCCAGCGGGGCCTCGAAGGCGGCCAGCGCGGCGGCCGAACCGCCGCCGGAGCCGCCGGGGATCCGGGAGAGGTCCCACGGGTTGCCGGTCGGGCCGTAGGCGGAGTTCTCGGTGGAGGAGCCCATCGCGAACTCGTCCATGTTGGTCTTGCCGAGGATCACCACGCCGGCGTCCCTGAGACGCGTGGTCAGAGTGGCGTCGTACGGCGGGATCCAGCCTTCGAGGATCTTGGAGCCGCAGGTGGTCGGGACGCCCTTGGTGGTGAAGACGTCCTTGAGCGCCAGCGGGACGCCGGCCAGCGGGCCCAGTTCCTCGCCCCTGGCGCGCTTCTCGTCGACGGCCCGGGCGGCGCTCAGCGCGCCCTCGGTGTCGACGTGCAGGAAGGCGTTGACCTTCTTGTCGACGGCGTCGATGCGGTCCAGGTGCGCCTGGGCGACCTCGACGGCGGAGACCTCGCCGGTGGCGACGGCGTTCGCCGTCTCGGCCGCGGTGTAACGGATCAGGTCGGTCATCTCGGTCAGTCCTCCCCGAGGATCTGCGGCACACGGAAACGCTGCTCCTCGGCGGCGGGGGCACCGGCCAGCGCCTGCTCCGGGGTGAGCGACGGCCGCACCTCGTCCGCGCGCATGACGTTGGTCAGCGGCAGCGGGTGGGAGGTCGGCGGGACGTCCTGTCCGGCGACCTCGGAAACGCGGGCGACCGCGCCGATGATCACGTCGAGCTGCTCGGCGAAGTGGTCCAGCTCTTCGGCCTGCAACTCAAGACGCGACAGCCGAGCGAGGTGGGCAACCTCCTCGCGCGTGATGCCAGGCATGCAGCGATCCTCAGGGTGAGTTCTGGTGAGGCCCGGTACCGCCTTCCGGCGGCGCCGGGCCCGGGCAGGAGCGGCCTGTCCGGCGCTCCCGTCCTCTTGGTCTGTGCTCCCCATCCTATGGGGCACGGCCCGGCCACCGGCCAACGAGTGAGGGCGGGCCCGGGTCACCCGGGTGAGCGGGGCGGCTCACTGGGGGCGGGTCGGCGCCCAACTCTGCTGCCCGGGCGCCTGGATCTCCAGTTTCGCGGCCTGGACCGCCTGGATCACCGGCGGCAGAACGTGGGGCACCGGCGGGAGCACCGGGGGCCGCACCGGGTGGATCACCGACGGCAGCTGGACGGCGGGGGCGGAGGTGAGCCGCTCCACCGGCGGCGCGCCGGTGCGGTGCACCCGCAGCCAGGCGGTGGCCTGCTCGGCCGGCAGCGCCGCCGAGACCAGCCAGCCCTGCACGGCGTCCACGCCCATGCGGTTCAGCCGCTCCCAGGTCTCGTCGTCCTCGACGCCCTCGGCGACCACGGTCAGTCCGAGCGAGTGCGCCAGCTCCACCGAGCAGCGGACCACCGCCGCGTCGTGGTCGTCAGCGACCATCCGGGAGACGAAGGAGCGGTCGATCTTCAGCTCGCCGACCGGCAGGCTGCGCAGCCGCACCAGCGAGGAGTGGCCGGTGCCGAAGTCGTCCAGGGACATCCCGACGCCGTAGC
This sequence comes from Streptomyces sp. BE20, assembly GCF_036322525.1. Lineage (NCBI taxonomy): Bacteria > Bacillati > Actinomycetota > Actinomycetes > Kitasatosporales > Streptomycetaceae > Streptomyces > Streptomyces sp. BE20. Next base: position 26,315 of record NZ_JAQYWW010001090.1, read on the forward strand.
CGCGCAGCTCGGCGAGGGTGTCGGCGGCCCGCCGGGAGTCGTCCAGCAGCAGCCGTTCGGTGATCTCCAGCTGGAGCGCGTGGGCCGGGACCTGGTGGCGGACCAGGTGGCCGGCGACCCGCTGGGCGAAGCCCGGGTTGAGCACGTCGCGCGGGGAGACGTTCACCGCGACCTGCACCTGGAGGCCCTGCTCGCGCCAGGTGGCGAGCTGGCCGACGGCGGCCTCCAGCACGTAGTCGGTCAGCCGGGGCATCAGGCCGCTGGACTCGGCCAGCCCGACGAACTCGTCCGGCGAGACCTTCCCCTGGCCGGGCCGCTCCCATCGGAGCAGCGCCTCCAGCCCGACCACCCGGCCGTCGAAGGCCACCTTGGGCTGGTAGTGCAGCTGTACCTCGCCGGTCTCCAGGGCCCGCCGCAGGTCGCCCAGCAGCCCGATCCGGTACGGCGTGTCGGCGTCCTGCGCCTCGTCGTACTGCTCGACCGAGGTACGGCCGCGCTGGGCGTGGCCCATCGCGACGTCGGCCCGGCGCAGCAGCGACTCGGCGTCCTGGGCGTGCTGCGGGTAGACGCAGACGCCGGCGCTGGCCTCCAGGACGAGCAGCAGGCCGTCCAGCCGGATCGGCGCGGCGAGTTCGGCGATCAGCGCCTTGGCCACCTTCTCCAGCGAGTCCGGGCAGCCGATGCCGGGCAGCAGGACGGCGAACTCGTCGCCGCCCATCCGGGCCACCATCGGGCGGCCGCGGTAGTGCCGGGGCAGCCCGGCGAAGACGTCGTCGATCGACTCCCGGGTGGCGCTGCCGGCCGCACCGCCGGAGCGCAGCGCCCGGTGCAGGCGGCGGGCGATGTGGACCAGCAGCCGGTCACCGGCGGTATGACCGAGGGTGTCGTTGAGCGACCGGAAGCGGTCGAGGTCGAGCAGGATCAGACCGACGCTGTATCCCTCGGCGTGCTCGGCGATCGCCTCCTGGGCCGCGATCAATAACGCCTGGCGGTTGGGCAGGTCGGTCAGCGGGTCGGTGAGCTGGTCCCGGGCACGGTCCCGGGCGATCCGCCAGGCGGCGACCAGCACGGCCAGCGGAACCGCGAACAGCGGCAGCAGCTCGGGTTCGTAGCGGTAGACCAGGACGGCCAGCGGGATGAGCGGTGCGGCGCCGGCCAGCAGGACTCCGAGCAGCAGGACCGCACCCGCCACCCCCTGCGGCGGGCGTGTGGGCGCACCGCCGGTCGTATGATCCATAAGCCCTGTCCTCCGTCGGGCCCGCCCCGTCAGGCCGCCTAGCGGTGAGGCACCGTACCGGTGCCGGCAGCCTGCCGGGCATGGAGCGGCCCCGCGGAGTCCGGCTCAGCCGGTACCCCCACCCCTGCTGACACTCTGTTGCGCTCCAGGGTATGCGCGGGTCCACCCGACGGGCAGACTTTCGGACAACCGGAAATGCGCCACCGCGCTCCGGTGTCGCACGGTGACACGATGCCCGCCCCCACCGTGCGACACCCGATGACGTTGCATCAGGACGATAACAAGACGGATCCCCGGCCTCCGCGCGCGGGTCAGCCCTCGGCGGGCTCCCCCGCCCCCGGCTCCGGCGCCGACGGATCCTGCCCGGCGGCCTCCGACGCGGGCGCCTCGGCGGGCTCCCCCGCCACGTTCTCCCCCGCGTCCGCCGCGCCCTCGGCGGCCTCCGCGGCCTCCGCGACCGCTCCCGCGGCGGCCTTCGCCGCGCGCTTCTTCGCGGGCGCCTTCTTCACCGGCTCCTCGGCCTCGGGCTCCGGCGGCAGGCCCAGGTGGACCCGCGCCGCGGCCGAGCCCTGCGCCAGCAGGACGCCGAAGCCGGCGTCGTCGAGGACCGGCAGTCCGAGCTGGACGGCCTTGTCGTACTTGGACCCCGGGTTGTCCCCGGCGACCACGAAGTGGGTCTTCTTCGACACCGATCCGGTCACCTTCGCGCCGCGCGAGGTCAGCGCCTCCTTGGCGCCGTCCCGGGTGTGCCCGGCCAGCGTCCCGGTGACGACGACGGTCAGGCCCTCCAGCGGACGCTCGGCCTCCTCCTCGGGGGCCTCCTCGGTGAACCGGACGCCGGCCGCACGCCACTTCTCCAGGATCTCGCGGTGCCAGTCCACCTGGTACCACTCGATGATCGACCGTGCGGTGCCCGTGCCGACGCCGTCGGTCGCGGCCAGCCGCTCCTCGCTCGCCGCGAAGATCGCGTCCAGGTCGCGGAACTCCCGGGCCAGGTCCTGGGCCGCGACCGGGCCCACGTGCCGGATCGAGAGGCCGTTGAGGAAGCGCCAGAGCGGGCGGTCCCGGGCCTTCTCGATGTTGTCGAGCATCACCCCGGTGTTCTTCTTCGGCGCCCCGGCGGTGGTCGCGAAGAAGAACACCTCCTTCTCCTCGCCGGTCTCGTCGTCGAGCTTCGGCATGCCCGTCTTCTGGTCGCGCACCAGGACCTTGATCGGCAGCAGCTGCTCCACCGTCAGGCCGAAGATGTCGCCCTCGTTGCGCACCGGCGCCTCGGCCGGCGTCAGCGGCTGGGTCAGCGCGGTGGCCGCGACGTAGCCCAGACCCTCGATGTCCAGCGCCGAGCGCCCGCCGAGGAAGGCGATCCGCTCGCGGATCTGGGCCGGGCAGAACCGGGCGTCGGGGCAGCGCAGGTCGATGTCCCCCTCGGCCATCGGCCGCAGCTCGGCACCGCACTCGGGGCAGTGCGAGGGCATCACGAACGGCACCTCGCTGCCGTCCCGCACGTCGTAGACCGGGCCGAGGATCTCCGGGATGACGTCGCCGGCCTTGCGCAGCACCACGGTGTCGCCCAGCAGGACGTCCTTGGCCTTCACCACGTCCTGGTTGTGCAGCGTCGCGTACTGGACCATCGAGCCGGCCACCTTGACCGGCTCGGCCAGCACCGCGTACGGGGTGGCCCGGCCGGTGCGCCCGATGCCGATCTTGATCTCGGCCAGCTTGCCGGTGACCTCCTCCGGCGGGTACTTCCAGGCGATCGCCCAGCGCGGGGACTTGGAGGTGGAGCCGAGCCGGCCCTGCAGGGCGATCTCGTCGACCTTGACGACCACGCCGTCGATCTCGTGCTCGACCGAGTGCCGCTGCTCGCCGAAGCGCCGGATGAAGGCGCGGACCTCGTCGAGGGTCCCCACCACCTCGTTGTGCCGCGCGGTGGGCAGGCCCCAGTCGTGCAGCAGCCGGTAGGCGTGCGACTGGTCGTCGATGTCGAAGCCGACCCGGGCGCCGATGCCGTGCACCACCATCTGCAGCGGACGGGAGGCGGTGACCAGCGGGTCCTTCTGACGGAGCGAGCCGGCGGCGGCGTTGCGCGGGTTCATGAAGAGCCGGATCATCGCCCGGGGCCGCTTGCCCTCCTTGGCGCGCTCCTCGTTCTCCAGCCGGCGGCGCTCGTTCTCCTCCGCGAAGGAGGCGTTGAGCGCCTCGAAGGCGTCGGTCGGGAAGTAGACCTCGCCGCGGATCTCCACCAGCTCGGGGATGTTCTCGCCCTTGAGCCGGTGCGGGATCTCCTTGATGGTGCGGACGTTGGCGGTGATGTCCTCGCCGACCCGGCCGTCGCCGCGGGTCGCCGCCTGCACCAACTGGCCGTTCTCGTAGGTGAGGTTGACGGCCAGGCCGTCCACCTTGAGTTCGCAGAGGTAGTGGTAGTCGATGCCGGCCAGCTCGGCGGCGACGCGCTCGGCCCAGGCGGCCAGCTCGTCGTCGTCCATCGCGTTGTCCAGGCTGAGCAGGCGCTCCCGGTGCTCGACGGGGGCGAACAGCCCGGTCGGCGCGCCGCCGACCCGCTGGGTCGGCGACTCCGGCGTGACCAGCGCCGGGTGCTCGGCCTCCAGCCCTTCCAGCTCGCGCATCAGCGCGTCGAACTCGGCGTCGCTGACGACCGGGGCGTCCTGCTCGTAGTAGCGGGCCCGGTGGTCCTCGATCTCGGTGGCCAGCTCGGCGTGCCGCCTGCGAACCTCCGCCGGAACGTCCTCCCAGCCCTCGACAGCCACCACCGCAAGCCCTCCGTCAACTTCTCATTCCGGGTTGTCCACCAGGCTCTGGCCCGCCTTCACGCTGAGTGACAGCGCCGTGCGCGCGTAGGCCGGTGAGGCCCCGGCCAGCCCGCAGGTGGGCGTCACCAGCACACGGCGGCCCAGCAGCTCCGGGGCGAACCCGAGCCTGCGCCACAACGTCCTGACACCCTGGACACTACCGGCCGCGTCCGACACTCCCTGGTCAGTGAAGGGGACGACACCGGCGAAGATCACGGTGCCCGCGTCGATCGCCTCGCCCAGCTCCTCGTCCTCACGCTCGGTCAGCAGCGAGAAGTCCAGCGAGACCCCGACCACCCCGGCGCGGCGCAGCAGCGGCAGCGGCACCTGCGGCGCGCAGCAGTGCACCACGACCGGCGCGTCCAGTCCGAGGACCACCTCGCGCAGGACCTCCTCGGCGACCTGCCGGTCGACCGAGCGCAGCCGCTGGAAGCCGCTGGCGGTCTTCACGGAGCCGGCCAGTACGGCGGGCAGCGAGGGCTCGTCGAGCTGGAGGACGACCTCGGCGCCGGGGACGCGACGGCGGACGTCGGCGAGGTGGCGGCGGAGGCCCTCGGTGAGCGAGGCGGCGATGTCGCGGCAGGCGCCGCGGTCGGCGAGCGCCTTCTCGCCGTGCTTGAGCTCGATCGACGCGGCCAGCGTCCACGGGCCGACCGCCTGGACCTTGAGCGGTCCCCGGTAGCCCTGGGTGTACTCCTCCAGCGCGTCCAGGTCCTCGCCGAGCCAGGAGTGGGCGCGGCGGGTGTCCCGGCCGGGGCGGTCGGCGAACCGCCAGCCGCTCGGCTCGGTCTGCGTGAACAGCTCGACCAGCATCCCGGCGGAGCGTCCGATCATGTCCGCGCCCGGCCCGCGCGCGGGCAGTTCGGGGAGGAACGGCAGGTGCTCCAGCGCACCGGTGGAGGTCCTGGCGGCCTCCCGGGCGTCGGTGCCGGGCAGCGATCCGACGCCGGTGGCGGCGCCGACCAGGTCGGGGAAGGGATGTCCGTTGCTCACCCGCCCGAGCCTAGTGCGCCGGGGCGGGAGGTCGGACCGGCCGACCTCCCGCCCCGCCGGTCGCGGCTCAGCGGCCGGGGCGGACGGTGATGTCGGTGATCTCGGCGTCGCGCGGGACGTCGAGGGCGGTCAGGATCGCCTTCACCACCGACTCCGGCTCGATCCACTGCCCGGCGTCGTACTCCTTGCCCTCCTGCTGGTGCACCTTGACCTGCATCGCCGTGGCGGTGCGGCCGGGGTAGACCGAGGTGACCCGGACGCCGTGCCCGTGCTCCTCCGCGCGCAGCGAGTCGGCGAGCGCCTTCAGGCCGTGCTTGCTCGCCGCGTACGCCGACCAGTCGGCACTGGCCCGCAGACCGGCACCGGAGTTCACGAAGACGACGTGGCCCTTGACCAGCCGCAGCGAGGGCAGCAGCAGACGGGTCAGCTCGGCGGGCGCGACCAGGTTGACGTTCAGGGTGTCCTGCCAGGCCTTGACCGGCAGTTCGCCGACCGGGCCCAGCTCGACGATGCCCGCGACGTGCAGCAGCGAGTCGAGTTCGATCGGCGGTGCCTGGTGCCCCAGAGCCCAGGAGAGCTTCGCCGGAGTGCCGAGGTCGCCGACCAGGGTCTGCGCCCCGGGGAAGCGTTCGCGCAGCTCGGCGGCGCGGCGGGCGTCGCGGGCCAGCAGCCAGAGGTCGTCCCCGCGTTCCGCGAGGCGTTCGGCGAGGACGGCGCCGATGCCGGAGCCGGCGCCGGTGATCAGATGTGCAGCCATGGGGCCGATCCTCTCAGGCGCCGGACTTGAGCTGTTCGAAAACCTCGGCCGGAGTTCCGGCGAAGGTGATCAGGTCGCCCAGCGGGCGGGGCAGGAAGCCCTCGGCGTCCATCCGCTCCAGCTGGGTGCGCAGGCCCGCGTAGAAGCCCTCGGTGTCCAGGACGACCACCGGCTTGTCGTGCAGCGCGTGCTTCTTCAGCTCCAGCACCTCGGTGACCTCGTCCAGCGTGCCGAGGCCGCCGACGAGCACCACCACGGCATCGGCCCGCATCAGCAGCTGGGCCTTGCGCTCGGCGAGGTCGGCGGTGGTGATCAGCTCGTCGGCCCCGTCGTACGCCTTGTGCCTCAGGAACTCGACGGAGACCCCGACCAGCCGACCCCCGGCGGCCTTCACCCCGTCCGCGAGCAGACCCATCAGCCCGGCGTTCGAACCGCCCCAGACCAGCGTGTGCCCGCCCTCCCCCAGCAGCCGGGCGAACTCGGCGGCCGGAGCCGAGTAGCGGTCGTCGAGCGAGTACGCGGAGCAGAAGACAGTGATGTTCATAGTGCTCCCCGGTGTATCACGACGGCTGATTCGCCCACTACCTGATCGGCGGGAGCGGCTGAACGGGCCCGCCCGCCGCGTGCTCAGGCGTTGACGGCCGGGCGCTCCGTCGTGGCGATGGTGGCGGAGCCGACCACGCGGGTGCCGTCGTAGAGCACGACCGCCTGGCCCGGGGCGATGCCGCGGGCCGGGGTGTCGAGGCGGACGCGGAGTTCGCCGTCGGCGACCGAGGCGGCGACCGGGACCTCCTCGCCGTGGGCGCGCAGCTGGGCGGTGTAGCGCCCCTCGGCGGGTGCCTCGTCGCCGCACCAGCGCGGACGGATCGCAGTCAGCGCGGTGACGTCCAGGCCCTCGACCGGGCCGACGGTGACGGTGTTGTTCACCGGCGAGATGTCGAGGACGTAGCGCGGCTTGCCGTCCGCGGCCGGGCGACCGATCCGCAGGCCCTTGCGCTGGCCGATGGTGAAGCCGTACGCGCCGTCGTGCTCGCCGAGCTTGGTGCCGTCGGCGTCGAGGATGTCGCCGGTCGCGGTGCCGAGGTGCCGGGCGAGGAAGCCCTGGGTGTCGCCGTCCGCGATGAAGCAGATGTCGTGGCTGTCGGGCTTCTTGGCGACGGCCAGGCCGCGCCGTTCGGCCTCCTCGCGGATGACGTCCTTGGTGGTGTCGCCGAGCGGGAAGAGCGAGTGGGCGAGCTGGTCGGCGTCGAGCACGCCGAGCACGTAGGACTGGTCCTTGGCGCCGTCCACCGCGCGGTGCAGCTCGCGGCGGCCGTCCGGCAGGTCGACGATCCGGGCGTAGTGGCCGGTGCAGACGGCGTCGAAGCCGAGCGCGACCGCCTTGTCCAGCAGCGCGGCGAACTTGATCTTCTCGTTGCAGCGCAGGCAGGGGTTGGGGGTGCGCCCGGCCGCGTACTCGGCGACGAAGTCGTCGATCACGTCCTCGCGGAACCGCTCGGCGAGGTCCCAGACGTAGAACGGGATGCCGATCACGTCGGCGGCCCGGCGGGCGTCCCGGGAGTCCTCGATGGTGCAGCAGCCGCGGGCGCCGGTACGGAAGGACTGCGGGTTGCTGGAGAGCGCCAGGTGCACGCCGGTCACCTCGTGTCCGGCCTCGGCGGCGCGGGCCGCGGCGACGGCGGAGTCCACCCCGCCGGACATCGCCGCGAGCACGCGCAGGCGGCCGGTGGGGGACGGAGCGGTCGGAGCACCCGGGAAGTCAGTCATGATGAGTCCAAGCGTACGTGGTGCCGTCCGGCATTCCGCCGGGGTTTTCCTCAGCGCCGGACGGCCGCGAGACCGGCGTTGCGGGCGCGGTGGACGGCCGGGCCGATGGCCCCGGTGAGGGCGGCGACGTCCTCCCGGGTGGAGGTGTGGCCGAGCGAGAAGCGGAGCGAGGCCCGGGCGAGCAGCGGGTCGACGCCCATCGCCAGCAGGACGTGGCTGGGCTGCGGGACGCCGGCCGAGCAGGCCGAGCCGGTGGAGCACTCGATGCCCTGGGCGTCGAGCAGCATCAGCAGTGCGTCGCCCTCGCAGCCGGGGAAGGAGAAGTGCGCGTTGGCGGGCAGCCGTCCGTCCGCCGCCGGATCGCCGTTGAGCACCGCGTCCGGGACCCCGGCCAGCACCTCGGCGACCAGGTCGTCCCGCAGTGCGCCGAGCGTGCCGGCGTGCTCGGCGCGGCGTTCGACGGCGATCGCCGCGGCGGCCGCGAAGCCGGCGGCGGCGGGTGCGTCGAGGGTGCCGGAGCGGACATCGCGTTCCTGGCCGCCGCCGTGCAGCAGCGGGACGGGCGTCGCCCCGCGGGAGAGCAGCAGGGCGCCGATGCCGAACGGTCCGCCGATCTTGTGGCCGGTGACGGTGAGCGCGGTGAGCCCCGAGTCCGCGAAGGACACCGGGACCTGACCGAGCGCCTGGACGGCGTCGGCGTGCATCGGGATGCCGTACTCGGCGGCCACGGCGGCGAGTTCGGCGACCGGCTGGACGGTGCCGACCTCGTTGTTGGCCCACATGACGGTGACGAGCGCGACCGAGGCCGGGTCGCGTTCGACCGCCTCGCGCAGCGCCGCCGGGTGCACCCGGCCGAGGCCGTCCACCGGCAGGTAGTCGACGGTGGCGCCCTCGTGCTCGGCGAGCCAGTGCACGGCGTCCAGCACCGCGTGGTGCTCGACGGGGCTGCAGAGCACCCGGGTGCGGGCCGGGTCGGCCCCCCGGCGGGCCCAGTACAGGCCCTTGACGGCCAGGTTGTCGGACTCGGTGCCGCCGGCGGTGAGGACGATCTCACTGGGCCGGGCGCCGAGCGAGTCGGCCAGCGACTCGCGGGACTCCTCGACGACGCGGCGGGCCCGGCGGCCGGCCGCGTGCAGGGAGGAGGCGTTGCCGACGACCCCCAGGTGCGCCGTCATCGCGGCGATCGCCTCGGGCAGCATCGGCGTGGTCGCCGCATGGTCCAGGTATGGCATAACCATCCGATTGTAGAGGGCCCCCGGTGTGCGGTCCGGCAGCCGATCCGCCCACCGTACCGATCCGGCCACCGACCGCCGCTCCCGGGCGGTCGGTGACCCGCCGTGCCCGGGCGGGCAGTCGGACGGGCGGGTCCGGCGGCGGGTGGAGGGGCAGACCCGGACGGCGGGGGCGCCGGGCGACCGGGGCCCGGTAGGGGGCACCCGCCTCGAACGGTTAGCCTGACGGCCACCGCAATGCGGCCGGACGGAACAGGACGGGGCGGAATGTCGCAGTCTGTCGATCGTGCGCTGACTCTGCTCGGGTCGCTCGGCGACGGCCCGGTCTCCCTCGAACAGGCCGCCACCTCGATCGGGGTGCACAAGTCGACCGCGCTGCGGCTGCTGCGCACGCTGGAGGAGCACGGCTTCGTCCACCGGCAGTCCGACCGCCGCTACCGGCTGGGCGGCAAGGTGCTGTCGCTGGCGAACCGGGCCCTGGAGGAGATCGACGTCCGCCAGGTCGCCGCGCCGTACCTGGCGGCCCTCGCCGAGCGCTCCGGCTGCACCGTGCAGTTGGCGGTGCTGCAGGACGGCGAGGTGCTGTACCTGGACGAGTTGGCGGGCCGGTGGGACGGCGAGGCCGGGCGGCCGACCAGGATCGGGCGGCGCGCCCCGGCGGCCGGGACGGCGATCGGCCGGGTGCTGCTGGCCGGGCTGCCCGGGGACGGCCGGCCCGAGGCGGAGCTCTCCGCCGACCTGGCCGCGGTCCGCCGCCGGGGCTGGGCCGCCGAGTCGGCCGAGCACCGGGAGGCGGTCACCTGCGTCGCCGCGCCGGTGGCCGGCAGCGACCGGCGGGCCGTGGCGGCCTGCGCGGTCTCGGCGCCGACCGACCGGGTGTCGCCCGCCGAGCTGGTGCGGCTGGTGCCGGAGCTGCTCTGCACGGTCGAGGCGATCTCGCTGGCGTACGGCGGCTCGCCTACTCCTCGCTGGTGCGAGAACCGTTGCGGTGCCAGGCCCGCGGTGCGCGCCAGCCGTACTTGAGGGCGAGCATCCGGAGCAGGAAGGCGGTCAGGGCGGCGGCGGTGCCGGTGACGGCGGTCAGCCGGTCGAGGGCGATGAGCACGGCGACCAGCGCCGAGCCGACCAGGGCGGGCACGGCGTAGATCTCCCGGTCCCAGCGGAGCAGGGAGGGGATCTCCCCGGCGAGCAGGTCGCGCATGACGCCGCCGCCCGCCGCGGTCACCATGCCGAGCGCGACGGCCGCGACGGCGCCGAGCCCGTAGTCGTGCGCCTTGGCGGTCCCGGTGACGCAGAACAGGCCGAGGCCGAGCGCGTCGAGGGTCTGCACGGCGCGGTTGATCCGTTCGACCTCGGGGTGCAGGAAGAAGACGACCAGCCCGGCGGCCAGCGGGGTGACGAAGTAGCCGAGGTTGCTGAAGGCGGCGACCGGGGTGGCGCCGATCACGAGGTCGCGCATCACCCCGCCGCCCAGTGCGGTGACCTCGGCCAGCACACAGATGCCGAAGATGTCCATGTTCTTGCGGACGGCGAGCAGCCCTCCGGAGAGGGCGAAGACGAAGATGCCGACGAGGTCCAGCGACTGCTGCACGTCGGAGGGGAAGATCTGCGAGGTCACCGGACCACTATGGACCCGATGGTCCGGACCTCCGCGCACCGTCCGTCCGGAGCCCGGAGCTCCGGACGGACGGTGCGGGACGGCCTGCGCCGTTCCGCGGGCGGCCCGGGCCTCACCCGGAGACGGGCACCGGTCCGCCCGACGGGGCGGTCCCGGGGGCGGCCGCGGCGGCGGACCCGGGAGCGTTCTCGGGGAAGTGGCAGGCCACCTGGTGCCCGGACTCCAGCGCGACGAGCGGCGGCTCCTGGCTGGCGCAGACGTCCTGGGCCTTCCAGCAGCGGGTGCGGAACCGGCAGCCGCTGGGCGGGTTGATCGGGGACGGCACGTCGCCCTTGAGCAGGATCCGCTCACGCCCGGCGCGCTGCTTGCGGCGCGGGTCGGGCACCGGCACCGCGGACATCAGGGCGTTGGTGTAAGGGTGCATCGGGCGGCTGTAGAGCGAGTCCCGGTCGGCGATCTCGACGATCTTGCCGAGGTACATGACCGCGACCCGGTCGGAGACGTGCCGGACCACCGAGAGGTCGTGCGCGATGATCAGGTAGGTCAGGCCGAGTTCCTGCTGGAGGTCGTCCAGCAGGTTGACCACCTGCGCCTGGATGGAGACGTCCAGGGCGGAGACCGGTTCGTCCGCGACGATCATCTTGGGCCGCAGGGCGAGCGCCCGGGCGATGCCGATGCGCTGGCGCTGGCCGCCGGAGAACTCGTGCGGGTAGCGGTTGTAGTGCTCGGGGCTGAGTCCGCAGAGCTCCAGCAGGTCCTGGACGGCCTGCTTCACCCCGCCGGCCGGCTCGGCCTTCTGCAGCCGGAACGGCGCGCTGACGATGGTGCCGACGGTGTGCCGGGGGTTCAGCGAGGAGTACGGGTCCTGGAAGATCATCTGGATGTCACGGCGGAGCGGCCGCATCGCGCCGACGCCCAGGTGGGTGATGTCGGTGCCCTCGAACTCGATCGTCCCGCCGGTGGGTTCGTCGAGCCGGGTGACCAGCCGGCCCATCGTGGACTTGCCGCAGCCGGACTCGCCGACGACGCCCAGGGTCTCACCGGCGTTGACCGTGAAGTCGATGCCGTCGACCGCGCGGACGGCGCCGGTCTGGCGCCGCAGCAGGCCGCCGTGGATCGGGAAGTGCCGGGTCAGGCCGGCCACCCGGAGCAGCGGCTCCCGGTCGGGGGCGGGTGCGGGAGAAGGGATGGCCGCCGCCTGAGTGTCCGTCATCGGTTCTCTCCAGAGAGGTGGTACGGGGCGGGGCTCACAGTCGGGGCGCGATCTCTTCGGTGAAGATGCGGTGCCGGTCGGCGGTCGCGAGGTGGCAGGCGGCGTGGTGTCCGACCGCGGCCTCGGTGAGCACCGGGACCTCGCCGGCCGAGCGCCCGCCGGTCAGCTCGGCGTACGGGCAGCGCGGGTGGAAGGCACAACCGGACGGCACGTTGATGAGGCTGGGCGGGGTGCCCCTGACCGGGACGAGCCGGTCCTGGAGCTCCCGGTCGAGGCGCGGCATCGAGCCCAACAGGCCCCAGGTGTAGGGGTGTTCGGGCGCGTCGAAGAGGGTCTCGGCCGGGCCGCGTTCGACGCACTTGCCGCCGTACATGACGAGGATGTCGTCGGCGAGCTCGGCGACCACCCCGAGGTCGTGGGTGATGATGATGACGGCGGAGCCGAACTCCTCCTGGAGGTCGCGGATGAGGTCCAGGATCTGCGCCTGGACGGTGACGTCCAGGGCGGTGGTGGGCTCGTCAGCGATCAGCAGCGAGGGGTCGTTGACCAGGGCCATGGCGATCATCGCGCGCTGGCGCATGCCGCCGGAGAACTGGTGCGGGTAGTCGTCGACCCGGCGGTCGGGCTGCGGGATGCCGACCCGGTCGAGCATCTCGACCGCGCGGGCCCGCGCCTGCCTCTTGGTGGCCCGCGGGTGGTGCACCCGGTAGGCCTCGACGATCTGCTGCCCGACCGTGTAGTACGGGTGCATCGCGGTGAGCGGGTCCTGGAAGATCATCGCCATCTGGCGGCCGCGCAGCTGGCGGACCCGGTCCGGGCCGGCCGCGACCAGTTCCTCGCCGTCCAGCCAGATCTCGCCGCCGATCCGGGCCCGCTTGGAGCGGTGCAGGCCCATGATGCCGAGCGAGGTGACGGACTTGCCGGAGCCGGACTCTCCGACGATGCCGAGGGTCCGCCCCTTGCTGAGGTCGAAGCTGACCCCGTCGACCGAGCGGACCAGGCCGTCGTCGGTGTCGAAGTGGATCCGCAGGTCCCGGACGGAGAGGAAGGCGTCCCCCGTCGGGGCGGACCCGGTCGGGGCGGCCTCGGGTGCCGCGGTCTTCTGGAGCTCGGTCACGACAGCCTCACCCGGGGGTCGACAAGGGCGTACAGGAGGTCAACCACGAGGTTGCACAGGACGATGAAGAACGCGGCGAGCAGGGTGACGCCGAGGATCTTCGGCAGGTCGTTGTCCTTGATCGCGGAGACCGCGAAGAAGCCGACGCCCTGGAGCGAGAAGACCTGCTCGGTGATGAGCGCGCCACCGAGGAGCAGGCCGAGGTCCATACCGAAGATGGTGACGACCGGGGTGAGCGCGGCCCGCAGGCCGTGCCGGACGACCACCTTCCGCTCGGCCAGGCCCTTGGCCCGGGCGGTGCGGATGTAGTCCTCGCTCATCGTCTCCAGCATGCCCGCGCGGGTGAGCCGGGCGTAGAGCGCGGAGTACAGGAAGGCGAGGGAGATCCACGGCAGGATCAGGTTACGCGCCCACATCAGCGGGTCGTCGGTGAAGTTGGTGTACTGGAGGTTGTCCAGGATCGGCCACTCGTAGCTGAAGAGCGTGAGCAGCAGCGCACCGGTGAAGAAGACCGGCAGCGAGACGCCCGCCAGGGCGACGCCCATGGAGAGCCGGTCGAAGATCGACTTCGGCTTGAGCGCGGAGATCACGCCGGTGGTGACGCCGGAGACGAGCCAGATGACGGCGGCGCCGATGGCCAGGGAGATGGTGACCGGGATGCGCTTGGTGAGCTCCGGCCAGACCTCCAGGTGGTTCTTGAACGAGTAGCCGAAGCACGGCACGTGGCAGGTGGCGGGGTCAGGGCCGAAGTTGTACTCGGCACCGGCGACCAGCGCCTTCAGGAAGTTCCAGTACTGGGTGTACAGCGGCTGGTCGAAACCGAGGTTCTTCTTGACCGCCGCGATCGCCTCGGGGGACGGGTTCTTCCCGATGTACTGGGCGGCGAGCTGGTCGGTGGTCTCGCCGGCCAGACGCGGGAGCAGGAAGAAGATCGCGAAGGTGACCGCGCTGACCACCAGCAGCAGCACCGCGGCGGCCAGCGTCCTGCGGATGATGTAGGCAAACACAGTTGGGCGGCTCCGGCGGCCCGCCGCCGTCCGGGATCCTCCGGACGACGGCGGGCGCCGCTGCCTTCACCTGCCTTCAGGGATGCGGAGCCAGGCTCTTACTTGGTGGTGCCGATGTTCAGGTAGTCGTACTCACCCGAGAAGGCCGGCGTGGAGACGAGGTTGGTCGCGCTGTCCGGGCGGTACAGGAAGACCTTGAAGTAGGTCAGCGGGACGTAGACGGCCGCGTCCATGACCTTCTTGTCGATCTGGGCGTAGATCTTCTCGCGGGCCGCCTTGTCGGTGTTGACCGCGGCGTCGTCGATCAGCTTGTTGACCTCGGGGTCGTTCAGCTCGGCGAGGTTGCTGTTGCCGGAGGCCTTGATCGAGCGGCCGTCGACGATCTGCTGCAGGAAGCCGTAGCCGGTCGGCCAGTCGGAGCCCCACTGCATCATCATCAGGCCGACGTTCTTCTCCTTGTTGAACGCCGGGACACCGACGTGGTCGGAGAGGTACTTGCCCTGCGGGTACTGCTGGATCTCGGCGTTGATCCCGACCTTCTTCAGCGCGGCCTGGATCGAGGTCGCGGCGGCGATCTCCGGGCCGCGCTCGGTGCGCGCGGTGATGACGGTGTCGAAGCCGCCGGGCTTGCCGCAGGCCTTCAGGGCGTCCTTGGCCTTGGCCTCGTCGCCCTTGTTGTCCTTGGTCTGGTAGGTGTTGAAGTCCTCGTGACCCGGGATGTCCGGCGGCAGCACGGTGTTGGCGACCGCGCCGCGGATCGGGCCGCCGATCGCGGTCTGCACCGAGACCTTGTCGATGGCGTACTGGACGGCCTTGCGGCACTCGACGTTGTCGAACGGCGCGACCTTGGAGTTGATCGCGGTGTAGACCAGACGGCCGCCGTAGGCGTTGTCGGTGGAGGCCTTGAGCTTCGGGTCCTGGAGGATCTTCGCCTGGGTCTGCTGGTCGACGCCGGCGCCGACCAGGTCGACCTGGGCGTTCCCGGCGAGCAGGTCCTTGTCGATCGTGGACTGCTCGATGTTCATCTTGAGCACGATCTTGTCCGGCAGCTGCTTGCGGATCGGGTCGGTGCTCTTGTCCCAGTTGGTGTTCGGGACCAGGACCGCCTGCTTGCCGTCCTCGTAGCTCTCGAACTTGTAGGTGCCCGAGGAGATGACGTGCTTCACGTAGTTGGAGCCGGTGTCCTTGTCCTTCGGGACCGGCACCGTCTGCGGGGCGGAGACCAGGTAGTCGAAGTCCGCGAAGGCGTGCTTCAGGTGGAAGACGATGGTCTGGTCGTCCGGCGTCTCGATGGACTTGAGGTCGCCTTCCTTGTCCTTGTACGGACCCTGGTACGGCGTCTCGTTGTCGACCAGCATCTCCTTGAAGTACGTCGGGCCGTTGGAGTTGACCTCCGGCGCGTAGTTGGAGCGCAGCACCGCGTACTTGACGTCCTTGGACGTGATCGGCGTGCCGTCCTCGTACTTCAGGCCCGCGCGCAGCTTGTACGTCCAGGACAGGCCGTCCGCGCTGGCCTGGCCGAGCGACTCGGCCAGGTCCGGGACGAGCTTCTGGCCGTCCGGCTGGAAGGTGGTGAGCGGACGCCCGTACAGGCGGGAGAAGTTGTAGATGTACGCGTAGTACGTGTTGCCCGGGTCCAGCGAGTCCGGCGTGCCACGCATCTCGTACGTGACGGTGCCGCCCTTCTTGTCCGAGGCGTTGACGATGCCCTTGGTGGCCGCGTCGGCGCCGGAGGCACCGCCGGCCGCGGAGCTACCGGTGGCGGTGGACTTGGCGTCGTCGCTCTTGGAGCTCGACGAACAGCCGGTGACGACCAGGACCGCGGCGGCAGCTGCGGCGGTCAGTGCGACGGTACGGGACCTGCGCATGGGTGGGATCAACCCCTTGAGGAAGTGGTGGCCGAACGGAGGGTCCTGACGCTGGGTCAGTTGCTCTTGGGATCGAGGGCGTCACGGAGCCCGTCGCCGAGCAGGTTGAAGGCGAGCACCGTCAGGAAGATCGCCATACCGGGGACCACCATGTACTGGGGGTCCACCTGGTAGTACTGGATCGCGTCGTTGAGCATCCCGCCCCAGGAGGCCTGGGGTGCCTGGATGCCGACGCCGAGGAAGCTGAGGCCCGCCTCGAAGAGGATGTTGGTCGGGATCAGCAGGGTCGAGTAGACCAGGATCGGACCGACCAGGTTCGGCAGGAGCTCCTTGAACAGGATGAACGGACCCCGTGCGCCGAGGCTGCGGGCCGCGTAGACGAACTCGCGCTCGCGCAGCGAGAGGGTCTGGCCGCGCACGATCCGGCCCATGTAGGGCCAGTTGAAGAAGCCGATCACGAAGATCAGCACGGCGATGTGCAGCGGGAGGCCGTGCAGGCCGAACGCGCCGCCCTGGAGCGAGGCGGAGATCGCGATGGCGAAGAGCAGCAGCGGGAAGGCGAGGAAGACGTCCATCACCCGGCTGATCAGGGTGTCCACCCACCCGCCGTAGTAGCCGGCCATCACGCCGAGCACGGTGCCGATGGTGTTGGACAGAAGGGTCGCCCCGAAGGCGACCAGCAGGGAGACCCAGGAGCCCTCGATGACGCGGGAGAGCAGGTCGCGGCCCTGCAGGGGGTCGACACCGAGCGGGTGGTCCCAGCTCATCCCGCCCCAGTCGCCCAACGGCAGGCCGCCGAGGTTGGCGTCCAGCAGGTCCTGGTTGAGCGCGTCGGGGTCGAGGCCGAAGACCGATTCGATCGGCTTGGCCAGCACGGCGAGCAGGATCAGCAGGATCACGACGACGCCGCCTGCGACGGCGGCCTTGTCCCGCTTGAAGCGGGTCCAGGCGATCCGGCCGAGCGAGCGGCCCTCGATCTTGTTGGCCGGGCTCGCGGCGGCTGCTGCCTCCGGAGCGTTGCCGGCGGTCTTGACGGGTGCGGTCATGGTCAGTTCGGTCCCCTCGCCGACGGTGGCCGGCCCACGGGTGCCGGACGCCGGGATCGGCGGTACGGCTGGTGCGGACGTGCGGGCATACGGAGTGCGGTGTTCCCAGCGGTACGGCGTGCTCAGTACTGCTGCCACGCGGCATGGGCATCACGTGGATATTGCGGTCCGTCAGCGCGTTCGCCTTTGTGAGGCGCCAACCACGCGCGGCGGCTGTTGCAGAACTCTCTGCCATCCGAACTGGCTTGCGCCAGCCCTGACAACCGACAGATGCCCAACTGTGATCTGCGCCCATGCACCTCCCTGATCCCCGGTATATCCCTCTTCACACAGCTGTAACAGCCATGTCAAGATGATGGCCACCGACTTCGGGAAGTTCGTCCGGAAAACGTCGGAACCGGCCTGACTTGTCGTCAGACCGGTTCCGGAAAAGGAACGTTGCTATTGCGTTTGGCGGCTCAGCGCCCGGGGTAGCCGGGCCACGGCTGCTGGGGCGGCGGCTGCTGCCCCGGCCAGCCCGGCGCGGGCGGGTGCGTGCCGTAGCCGTAGCCGGGCCCCTGCTGCGAGGCGTAGGGCGGCGGCGGCACCGGCGGGTACGGCCCCTGCGGGCGGCCCGTCCCGGCCGCCTCCCGGTCGTAGAACGGGCGCGCGTTGGCCCGCATCCAGAGCGCCACCGGGTCGAACTCGTCCGCCATCGCCACCGTCGAGACGGCCAGGCCCTCCGGCGCGACCGCGATCGCCCGCTGCATCAGCGCCCGCACGGCCTCCACCGTGGGCGGCGAACTCTCGTACAGCTCCAGGCCGATGGCCAGGTACGGCTCGCCCACCGTCGGGCGCACCCAGGCCCGGCGCAGCGCCCGCACCGCCCGCACCTCGACCGCCTGGCGCTCCAGCAGCGCGAAGAACTGCTGCGCCGGCACCTGCGGCTCGCTCAGCTTCAACGGACCGGCCGGCAGCCGGTCCAGCCCCGCCGCGACCCGGCGCAGGTCCGCCCAGGGCACCCCGACGCCGCCACCCGGCGCGTGCGGGTTCAGCCAGAGCCCCCAGCGGGTCCGGAACAGCGAGGCGGCGATCTCCCGGCCGGAGATCACCTCGTGCGCCCGGGCCCAGCCGGACGCCGTCAACTGCTCGGGCGAGGTCACGGCCGGCGCGTAGCCGTGGCCGCTGATCTCCATGTTCCCGTACTGGGCGTCCGCGCTGCCCGGCGTACCGTGCCAGAGGAGCATCCAGACCTGCCCCTCGGCCAGCGCGTGCAGCAGCGTCTCGTACGCCTCGTAGCGCTCCGGCGCCACCTCGCGCAGGGCGCGCTCCAGCGCGCCCTGATCCGGACGTCCGGTGGGTGCCTGGCCCCAGGGCCCCGGTGCACCGCCCGCTACCGCTCCCGCACTCATGCGCCCACCTCGCTGCGCCTCTTCGTTCCTCGTCTGCCACCGGCGGCCCCGCGGCCGTCAGGACGCACCCTATGGGGCGCCGCCGACCACCGCCACGCCGACGTGCCAGGGTGCGCACCGCTCCCCCGCCCGACCGCGGCCGGGAGCCGGATCAACCCCGTACGTAGAAAGGGGCGACCCGGTTCAGCATCCAGTCGACCACCGGGTCGTCCGCGAGGTCGAGCAGTACGAGGTGGACGCCGCCGGGCAGCGGCGCGGTTCCCAGCGCGCGCCCCAGCGCCTCGTTGACCGCCCCCGGGTCGGCCGGGGCCGACGGATCGAGCTGGACGCCCACGAACATCACGGTGGGCTCGCCCTCCACACTGGCCAGTGCCCGCCGTGCGGTCAACACCCCCGGCAGGGCGAACAGCTCGTTCCGGCAGGCGGCCAGGAACGGCTCCGGGTCCTCGCCCGGCACCGGCTCGCGCAGCGCCACCCGGCCGCCGGACGGCGCGTCCCGGGCCTCCCAGCGGTCCTCGCGCGGCCCGCGGCGCAGTTCGGCCACGCCCTCCGGCGGCACCGGGATGCCCACCGCCGCCTCCGGGTTGACCGCGACCCCCACGCCCAGCGGCAGGCCCCGGGCGAACTCCCACATCGGCGCGACCGCGAAGGCCATCCCCGGCGCCTGCTGGACGAACACCTCCTGCGAGGAGAACACCGGCACGTACGGGTCGCCGGCGAGCTCGACGACCGGGAGGTCCAGCGACTGCCCCTGCGGGTCGCCGCCGGCCGGCAGCGGGATCCACACCTGGCTGCGGGCCAGCACCTCGATCACCCGGGGGGTCGCCCCCGGATCACCGAGCGCGGCGGTGAGCACCTGCTCCAGCTCGTTGGCCGGCCATCCGCCGCCCGGCGGCACCGGCTCCTGGCCGCCCCACCCCTGCTGCTGCTCCACCGGGTTCCCCATGCGCCGCTGTACCGCCCTCCGCTCGCCGACGCCCGCAGCCTAGCGGGCACCGCCCCGGCCCTGCTCCGGAGCGCCCCGGCGCCGGGCTCCCCGGTGGCCGGATCCCCCGGCCCGGCCCCTCCCCCTCTCCCCTCATCCGGGCGGACGTGCCATGATGTCCGCGTCTCGGGTGTATTCCCACCGAGGCCCCTAACTCCATACCGGCCGCTCGAACCCGCGCGGGAGAGTCCGGAGTGCCCCGTCTGGTGGCACAGCCGGCGCCGAAGGAGCAAGTCCTCCCCGGAATCTCTCAGGCACCCCTACCGCACGGGTTAGGCACATCTGGAAAGCGGCGCACGGCCCTGCCGTACGCCCACCCACGGTGCAAGCCGCCATGCTGTTCCCGTAGGACAGCACGCGGTGAAGCTCTCAGGTTCGACGACAGATGGGGAGGCCCAGCCGCCGCATGCCCGCGCGCAGGGTCGGTCCCGAGCAGGGCCGGCTCCGGCGCGTGCACCCCTGAGTGCCCCGACCGAGGAGTTCCTGGCCATGTCGTCCCTCCGCCTGACCGCGCTCGACGCGCTGCACCGCGCCCTCGGCGCGACCATGACCGACTTCGCCGGCTGGGACATGCCGCTGCGCTACGGGAGCGAGCGCGAGGAGCACCTCGCCGTCCGCACCAGGGCCGGCCTCTTCGACCTCTCCCACATGGGCGAGATCACCGTCACCGGCCCGCAGGCCGGCGAGATGCTGGACCACGCGCTGGTCGGCTTCGTCTCCGCGCTCGGCGTGCTGCGCGCCCGCTACACCATGATCTGTGCCGAGGACGGCGGCATCCTGGACGACCTGATCGTCTACCGCCTGCGCGAGGACGCGTTCCTGGTCGTCGCCAACGCCTCCAACGCCCAGCTGGTGCTGGACGAGCTGATCGCCCGCGCCAAGGGCTTCGACGCCGTCGTCACCGACGACCGCGACACCTACGCGCTGATCGCCGTGCAGGGCCCGGAGGCCACCGGCATCCTGGCCGACACCACCGACGCCGACCTGCCCGGCCTGAAGTACTACGCGATCCTCCCGGCCCAGGTGGCCGGCCGCGACGTGCTGCTCGCCCGCACCGGCTACACCGGTGAGGACGGCTTCGAGATCTTCTGCCACCCGGGCGACGCCGAGCAGATCTGGCAGTCGCTGACCGCGGCCGGCGCCGACCGCGGCCTGGTCCCGTGCGGTCTCTCCTGCCGCGACACGCTGCGCCTGGAGGCCGGCATGCCGCTGTACGGCCACGAGCTGTCCACCGAGCTGACCCCGTTCGACGCCGGCCTGGGCCGGGTCGTCCGCTTCGACAAGACCACCAACGAGGGCGCGTTCATCGGCCGCAAGGCGCTGGAGAAGGCCGCCGCCGCGGCCGAGGCCAACCCGCCGCGGGTGCTGGTCGGCCTGGTCTCCGAGGGCAAGCGCGTCCCGCGCGCCGAGTACAGCGTGGTCTCCGCCGACGGCGAGCCGATCGGCCGGATCACCTCCGGCGCCCCCTCCCCCACCCTGGGCAAGCCGATCGCGATCGCCTACGTGGACGCGGCGCACGCCGCCCCCGGCACCACCGTCGCGGTGGACGTGCGCGGCAAGCACGAGCCCGTCCAGGTCGTGGCGCTGCCGTTCTACAAGCGCGCCCGCTGACCCCTTCCCCTTCCCGAGGCATGCCCGCCCACCGGGCCGCTTCGTCGTACCCGCTTCCCATCCTGGAGAATGACGTCATGAGCAACCCCCAGCACCTGCAGTACACCAAGGAGCACGAGTGGCTGACCGTCGCCGAGGACGGCGTCTCCACGGTCGGCATCACCAAGCACGCGGCCGACGCCCTCGGTGACATCGTCTACGTGCAGCTGCCCGAGGTCGGCGACACCGTGACCGCCGGTGAGACCTGCGGTGAGCTGGAGTCCACCAAGTCGGTGAGCGACCTCTACTCGCCGGTGACCGGCGAGATCACCGAGGTCAACCAGGCCGTCCTGGACGACAACGCCCTGGTGAACGGCGAGCCCTTCGACGGCGGCTGGCTGTTCAAGGTGCGCGTCGAGTCCACCGACGAGCTGCTGAGCGCGGACGAGTACACCGCGCTCACCAACCCCTCGGCCTGAGCCACCCGTCGGGGCGGCCGCAGCGCGGCGGCCGCCCCGCGCCCACCGGCTTCGCCCTCCCGTCGCCCGTCGCCGCCCCCGCGGGGGCGCCGCGTGCGGCTCTCCTTCTCTCCTCCCGGGAAGACCCCACCATGACGGTTCTGAACCAGTCCCTGCACGCCCTCGACCCGGAGATCGCCGCCGCGGTCGACGCCGAGCTGCACCGCCAGCAGACCACCCTGGAGATGATCGCCTCCGAGAACTTCGCCCCGGTGGCGGTCATGGAGGCCCAGGGTTCGGTCCTGACCAACAAGTACGCCGAGGGCTACCCCGGCCGCCGCTACTACGGTGGCTGCGAGCACGTCGACGTGGTCGAGCAGATCGCGATCGACCGGATCAAGGCCCTGTTCGGCGCCGAGCACGCCAACGTCCAGCCGCACTCCGGCGCGCAGGCCAACGCCGCCGCGATGTTCGCGCTGATCCAGCCGGGCGACACCATCCTGGGCCTGTCCCTGGCCCACGGCGGTCACCTGACCCACGGCATGAAGATCAACTTCTCCGGCAAGCTCTACAACGTGGCCGCCTACCACGTCGACGACAAGACCGGCCGGGTCGACATGGCCGAGGTCGAGCGCCTCGCCAAGGAGCACCAGCCGAAGCTGATCATCGCCGGCTGGTCCGCCTACCCGCGCCAGCTCGACTTCGCCGCGTTCCGCCGGGTCGCCGACGAGGTCGGCGCGCTGCTCATGGTCGACATGGCGCACTTCGCCGGCCTGGTCGCCGCCGGTCTGCACCCCAACCCGGTGCCGTACGCGGACGTGGTCACCACCACCACCCACAAGACCCTGGGCGGCCCGCGCGGCGGCGTCATCCTCTCCAAGGCCGAGTGGGCCAAGAAGATCAACTCCGCGGTCTTCCCCGGCCAGCAGGGCGGCCCGCTGGAGCACGTCATCGCCGGCAAGGCCGTCGCCTTCAAGGTCGCCGCCTCGGAGGAGTTCAAGGAGCGCCAGCAGCGCACCCTCGACGGCGCCAGGATCCTCGCCGAGCGCCTGCTCCGGGACGACGTCGCCGAGGCCGGTGCGTCCGTGCTCTCCGGCGGCACCGAGGTCCACCTCGTCCTGGTCGACCTGCGCAACAGCCAGCTCGACGGCCAGCAGGCCGAGGACCGTCTGCACGAGGTCGGCATCACCGTCAACCGCAACGCCGTCCCGAACGACCCGCGCCCGCCGATGGTGACCTCCGGCCTGCGGATCGGCACCCCGGCTCTCGCCACCCGCGGCTTCCAGGCCGAGGACTTCCGCGAGGTCGCCGACATCATCGCCGAGGCCCTGAAGCCGGCCTACGACGAGACCGTCGCCGCCTCGCTGAAGGCCCGCGTCACCGCGCTGGCCGACAAGTACCCGCTCTACCCGAACCTGTAGTTCGGGTGCAGGTGACCGGCCTCACCCCGCCGGTCCACCAGGGATTCCGGGGCACCGCGCACACTGGAGAGTGCGCGCGGTGCCCCGTCCCGTGTCAGCACCCGCCCGCCTGCACATCCCACGAGACCAGACAAGGACGTCCCTCCGTGGCCATCAGCGTCTTCGACCTCTTCTCCATCGGCATCGGCCCGTCCAGCTCCCACACCGTCGGCCCGATGCGCGCCGCCCGGATGTTCGCCCGCCGCCTGAAGTCGGAGGGCCTGCTGACCGAGGTGGCGGCCGTCCGCGCCGAGCTGTACGGGTCGCTCGGCGCGACCGGTCACGGCCACGGCACCCCGAAGGCCGTCCTGCTCGGCCTGGAGAACAACTCTCCCCGCACCGTCGACGTCGACCAGGCGGACCGGGACGTCGAGCGGATCAAGGCCGAGAAGCGGCTCAACCTGCTCGGCACCCACGCCATCGACTTCGACCCCGACAGCCAGCTGGTCCTGCACCGCCGCCGGTCACTGCCGTACCACGCCAACGGCATGACCGTCTGGGCCTTCCGCGCGGACGGTTCCACCCTGCTGGAGAAGACCTACTACTCGGTCGGCGGCGGCTTCGTCGTCGACGAGGACGCGATCGGCGCGGAGCGGGTCAAGCCCGACGACACCGCGCTGAAGTACCCCTTCCGCACCGGCGACGAACTGCTCCGGCTCAGCCGGGAGACCGGCCTGTCCATCTCCGGCCTGATGCTGGAGAACGAGAAGGCCTGGCGGACCGAGGAGGAGATCCGCTCCGGGCTGCTGGAGATCTGGCGCGTCATGCAGGAGTCCGTCCGGGCCGGCATGTCCCGCGAGGGGATACTCCCCGGCGGCCTCAAGGTCCGCCGGCGGGCCGCCTCCGGGGCCCGCGCGCTGCGCGCCGAGGGCATCGGCCCGGCCAACGCGATGGAGTGGGTGACGCTGTACGCGATGGCGGTCAACGAGGAGAACGCCTCCGGCCGCCGCGTCGTCACCGCCCCCACCAACGGTGCGGCCGGCATCATCCCCGCCGTCCTGCACTACTACCTGAACTTCATCCCGGGCGCCGACGAGGACGGCATCGTCCGCTTCCTGCTCGCGGCCGGCGCCATCGGGATGCTCTTCAAGGAGAACGCCTCCATCTCCGGCGCCGAGGTCGGCTGCCAGGGCGAGGTCGGCTCCGCCTGCTCGATGGCCGCGGGCGGCCTCGCCGAGGTCCTCGGCGGCTCCCCCGAGCAGGTCGAGAACGCCGCCGAGATCGGCATCGAGCACAACCTCGGGCTCACCTGCGACCCGGTCGGCGGCCTGGTCCAGATCCCCTGCATCGAGCGCAACGGCATGGCGTCGGTCAAGGCCGTCACCGCCGCCCGGATGGCACTGCGCGGCGACGGCCGCCACCACGTCTCCCTCGACAAGGCGATCAAGACCATGAAGGAGACCGGGGCCGACATGAAGATCAAGTACAAGGAGACCTCGCGCGGCGGCCTCGCCGTCAACGTCATCGAGTGCTGACGGCCGCCGGCGCCGGCCCCGGCCGGCCCTGAGGTCCCGGACGCTCCACGAGGCCCGGTGGCCCGGACCTGACCGGACGCTGTTGGCCAATTCGGGCCTCGCCGTGACGTCGGTTCCCAAGACCTGGTTGTGGTCTTGGGAACCGACGTTGTCGTATGGGGAGGGTGTCGATGTCGATGCGTCCAAAGGGGCCTGGGGAGATCCCGGCGGAGACAGTACGGGTGGCGCGGGCCGCGTTCCCGAAAGGGAGTCTGGCGATCCGGGTCAGGGACGAGCTGGGAGTGTTGTTCCGCGATGAGGAGTTCGCGGACCTGTTCCCGTCGCGTGGGAAGCCGGCTTGGTCACCGGGCCGGTTGGTGCTCGTGCTGGTGTTGCAGTTCGTGGAAGGGCTCACCGACCGGCAAGCCGCGGAGGCGGTGCGGGCGAGGATTGACTTCAAGTACGCCCTCGGGCCGGAACTCGATGATCCCGGGTTCGACTTCTCGGTGCTGTCGGAGTTCCGGGACCGGCTGGTCGGGGCGGAGGCCGGGCGGCGTGTGCTGGACGGTGTCCTGGTCGCGTCCCGGGAGAAGGGGCTGCTCAAGACTGTCGGCCGGGCACGATCGACTGGGACCACCAGAAGGTCACGTGTCCTGGCGGCAAGACCAACGTCAACTGGAGCACCCGTCGCTCCCAGCAGGGACTGCCGGTGCTCCGTGTGCTGTTCTCCAAGACAGACTGCAGTCCCTGCCCCTTGCGGAGTGAGTGCACCAACTCGCCCATCGCTCCACGTCGTGAACTACGCCTGCGTCATCGCGAGGAACACCATGCCCTCCACGCGGCGAGGGCCGAGCAGCAGACCGAGGAATGGAAGGAGCGCTACCAGGTCCGCGCAGGGGTCGAAGGGGCCATCTCCCAAGGCGTGGGGCCCTGCGGCCTGCGCAGATCCCGCTACCGGGGCTTGGCCAAGACCAGCCTCCAACACCAACTCACCGGAGCCGCCATCAACCTCGCCCGCATCGACGCCCACCTCACCGGCCCGCGCCGAGCCTCCACCCGCACCAGCCACTTCGCAGCACTCCGCCCCGCTGGATGAGATCCAGCGGGGCGGAATTAGCCAACAGCGTCGGGCTTCCGGTCGGGCCACCGGGCCTCGTCGTGCGTGCGGGTCCGCGCCGTGCGCTCAGCCCAGATCGGCGGGCGCCGGCTCCGGGGCCCGGTCCCCCACCGGAGCCGGGGCGGCCCGGCGGGCCAGGGCCGCGACGACGACCGCGGCGGCGGCGATCGCGGCGGCCCCGAGGAGGGTGCCGTGCAGGCCGGTGGTGACGGCGGTGCGGACGGCCTCCGCGGCCTGCGCCGGGAGGTGGTCCACGGCGGCGGGGGTCAGACCGTCGGCGGTCGGACCGGCGGCGTCCGCGCCGGGCCCGCCGGAGAGGGAGGACGACAGCCGGGCGGTGTAGACCGCACCGAGGGCGGCCATGCCCAGCGAGCCGCCGATCGTCCGGAACAGCATCACCGAGCCCATCGCGGCCCCCATGTCGCGCGGCGGCACCGCCGCCATGGTGGCCAGCAGGGTGCTCTGCATGACCAGCCCGATCCCGGCCCCGGGGACGACGGTGAGCGCCGAGGCGAGCAGCTGCGGGGTGTCCGTGCCGAGGGTGAGCAGCAGCAGGGTGCCGGCCAGCGCGACGGCGCTGCCGAGCAGCGGGTGGTGACGCCCGCTGCCGCCCCGGGCCATCAGCCGGGCGGTGACGAGCTGGGCGCCGATCATCCCGAGCATCAGCGGCACCAGCAGCAGCCCGCCGGTGGTCGGGGAGGCGCCCTGGACGAACTGCAGGTACTGGGGCAGGTAGCCGACCAGGACGAGCATCAGCCCGCCGAGCAGGAAGCCGAGCACCAGGGCCTCGGTGACGGCGCGGTGGCGGAACAGCGCGGGCGGGATCAGCGGTTCGACGGCCCGCCGCTCGACCCGGACGAACCGGGCCAGCGCCACCACCGCGACCGCGGCGGCGCCGAGCACCTGCGGCGAGGTCCAGCCGTACGCGGTGCCGCCCCAGCTGCCGACCAGGGTGAGCGCCAGGACCCCGCCGGTCAGCAGGCCGACGCCGGCCCAGTCGATCCGCGCCCCGGTCCGGCGGTCGGTGTCCGGCAGCCGGACACCGACCGCGACTGCGGCGAGGGCGAACACCCCGACCGGCACGTTGACGTAGAAGGCCCAGCGCCAGCTGAGGTGGTCGGTGAGGAACCCTCCGAGCAGGGGCCCGCCGACGAACGCGACCGGCATCAGCACACCGATCACCGACTGCACCCGCCCCCGCCCCTCGGCCGGTACCAGCACCCCGACGACCGCGAGCGCGCCGACCATCAGTCCGCCCGCACCCACCCCCTGGAGGGCCCGGAAGGCGATCAGCTGCTCCATCGACCGGGCGAGCCCGACGAGCACCGAGCCGGCCAGGAACAGCACCACCGCCCCCTGGTACGCGCCCTTCCGCCCGTACAGGTCGCCGAGCTTGCCCCAGAGCGGGGTGGCGGCGGCGGAGGTGAGCAGGTACGCGGTCACCGCCCAGGAGAGATGGTCGAGCCCGCCGAGATCGCCCACCATCGTGGGCAGCGCGGTCGAGACGATCTGGCCGTCCAGCGCGCCGAGGAAGATCCCGAGCATCAGCCCGATCACTCCCAGCCAGGGAAACCGCTCCATGGTTCCGCCCCCTCGTCCTCGTCCCCTCCTCGTCCCGGCCCTCAGCCGGTGAACGGCCGGACGCGCTTGGCGTCGCGCAGCGCCTGGGCCCACCAGGTCAGCTGGTCGAGCAGGGTCTTGGCGGCGGCGTCGGCGGCCGGGTCGACGGCCTTGCCGTCGGTGTCGAACCGCTCCCAGGCACCGTGGAAGCTGACGGTGTTGCGGATGGTCACGGCGTTCAGCTCGGCCAGGACGATGCGCAGCGCCTCGACGGCGCGCAGGCCGCCGGAGATCCCGCCGTACGACACGAAGGCGACCGGCTTGGCGTGGAACTCGTGGTTGTGCCAGTCGAGGGCGTTCTTCAGCGGCGCGGGGTAGCTGTGGTTGTACTCGGGCGTGACGATCACGAAGGCGTCGGCGGCGGCCAGCCGGGGGGAGACGGCGGCGAGCAGTTCCTCCGTCCCGGGCGCGGCCTGGCCCCCGAAGTCCGGCAGCTCGGCGGGCAGCGGGGTTTCGAGCAGGTCGACGACGTCGACCTCCAGATCGCCCCGGGCGTCGAGGTGCTCGCGCAGCCAGCCGGTGACGACCGGCGCGAAGCGTCCGCCCCGGGTGGAGCCGACGATGACGGCGACGCGGAGCTGTTCGACGGTGGTGGACGGGCTCGCGGACATGGGGATCCCCCTCGATGTGTACAACGTATCGCTGATGGATACAACGTACACATCGACGCGTACAACGTCTACTGCTGATACGTTGTACACATCGGCCGCCGTCACCCGGAGCCACCGACCCCCGGCCCCCGGCGGCCGACCCCACCGGAAGGAGCCGCCCATGACCCCGCCCGAGCCCCCTCCCGAGGACGCCGCCGCGGAGCAGCCCCCCGCCTCACTCTGGGAACGCCTCGACCGCCCGGCCCCCACCCCCCGGAACGCGCTCACCCCGCACCGGATCGCCGCGGCCGCGGTCGCCCTCGCCGACAGCGAGGGCCTGGACGCCGTCACCATGCGCCGCCTCGCCACCACACTGGGCGTCGCCCCGATGGCCGCCTACCGGTACGTCTCCGGCAAGGACGAACTCCTGGAGCTGATGGTCGACTCCGTCTACGCCGAGCTCCCCCTGGACCGCTCCGGCACGGACTGGCGCGCCACCATGCGCGCCCTCGCCCTCGCCCTCCGCGCGATGAACCTCGCCCACCCGTGGACCTCCCGGGCAGGCACCTTCGCCCTCACCCCGCACCAGCTCGCCGTCCCCGAGCACGCCTTCGCCGCCCTGGCCGAACACGGCCTGGACTCCGACACCACGATGGCCGTCTTCCGCACCGTGACCGACTACGTGCGCGGCTCGGTCGCCACCGAGGTCGCCCTGCAGACCCTGCAGCACGAGAAGGGCTGGCCGGACGGCGACGCGGCCCGCGCCGCCCTCGCCCCCCGGATGACCTGGCTGATGTCCACCGGCCGCTACCCCGCCTACCACCGCTACCTCTCCGAGGCCACCCGCAAGGACGACCGCGACTGGCAGTTCGAGACCGGCCTCGACTGCGTCCTGGACGGCGTCGCGGCCCGCCTCGGCATCATCTGACCCGTACGTCGGCCCGCTCAGCGCCGAGCCCGGGCCCGCCGGTCCGCCGGGCCCGGACGGGAGCGGGCTCGGGCCCCCCGTCCGGGCCCGTCCCTCCGGTGGCCCCGAGGCCCCGTCTACTTCAGGATCGACCGGGGCACGTCGGTGGCCCGGGTGAACACCGAGACCGGGATCTGGGTGTCGCAGTACTTGTTGCCGGTCGAGACGACGCCGATCACCACGCCGTCCACGACGAGCGGCCCGCCGGAGTCGCCCTTGCAGATGCTGTCGGTCGTCCCGGGCCCAGGCATGCCGCAGACCTTCAGCAGCGGCGAGGTCTCCGCGTCGGCGTACGGGAAGCAGTCGACCGGCGCCGCGAGCCTGAGCACCGCCTGCTTCAGGTGCGTGCCCGGCTGCCCGTCACCGGTGCGGCCGTAGCCGTACACGGTGGCCGTGCGGCCGTACCGGTAGAGCTTCTCGTCGCCCTTCCCCGCCACCCGGACCGTCCGCTGCTGGAGCGGCCGGTCGAGGGTGAGCACCGCCGAGTCGTGGGCCAGGGCGGAGGTGAAGCGGGGGTCGACCTTGAAGCTCTTCACCCGCCGCTCCTGGCCGCCGGTGCCGGTGAGGTCGGTCCGGCCCGCGATCACCCGCAGGGTGGTCGGGTCGTCGGCCTCGGTGACGCAGTGGCCGGCCGTGAGGACCTTGGTCGGGGCGATCAGGGCGCCGGTGCACCACTGCTGACCGTCGGCCGTCTCCAGGGCGATCACGAACGGGTGCGCCCTGGTCGTCGTGTCCGACCCGCCGTGGACGGCGGCGGCGGGTGTGGCGGCAACCGCCAGGAGCCCGGCGGCGGCCAGCAGGACGGCGAGCGGGCGCCGGCCGGTGCGGGCGGCGGGGGCGTCGGTGCGGTGGGGGGTGGCGGTGCGGTGCGGGCGGCGGTTCGGGATGCGCATGCGGGGTGCTCCTCTTTCGTTCGGGTTCACGGGGTGGGACGCCGGGCGGTTCGCCCGGGTCGGTTCGCTTCGGCGGGGCGGCGTCGCCGCCCGCCCGGTCACTGCCGGAGGGCCTCGGCCTCGGTCGACCGCCACAGGCCGGACGAGGGGGCGTGGACGAAGGACGTGGTGCGGACGGTCACCGTGGCGCCGTCGTCGAGCGCGACGGTGAGCGCCGTCGAGGTGGCGCCGCTGCCCGGGGCGCCCTCACCGACCAGCGTGACCGCTTCGTATCCCGCCTGTCCGGGCATCAGGACATTCGGCCCGCCGCCGATGCCGCCGGGAACGGCGGCCTTGATCCCGCCCGCGAAGGTGACGACCCCGACCAGGCCCAGATCGCACGGGGCGGTCCCGGTGTTGCGGGCGGTGAGCAGCAGGCGCCCGGCCGGGCGGGAGACGGGCTTCGCCGTGACGGCGAGCTGCCCGGGCTTGCAGCTCGGTACCCGGTCGGGCACGGCTGCGGGGGTGGCGGGTCGGGCTGCCGGGGGCGCGGGTCGCGGCACGGCGGGTGCGGTCTTGCCCGGCGTGGAGGGGGACGGAAGGGGCGCGCCGCCCTGTGCGCCCGCCCCTCCACCGCCGGCCCCGGCGGGAGCAGCGGACACGGCGGACACGGCGGGCACTGCGGAAGCGGCGGGAGCAGCGGCCGACGCCGGAGGGGCGGGCGGAGCCGAGGCGGCCGGGGGCGCCGGGACAGCGGCCGGTGCGTCCACAGCTCCCGCCGTGGCCGTGGCGTTCGGCGTGACCGCGGAGTGCGGGGCGGTCGCCGCGGCGGTCGTCCCGCCGGCCGGTCGACCGCCGGAGCACCCGGTGAGGGCGACCGCGCCGAGGACGGCCAGGGTGCACGGGAGCAGGATGCGGTGGACGGTCACGGGTGGGTCCTCTTCTCCGCCGGAGGGCGTCGACCGGTCGGGCGGATCCGCTCGACCGGGGCGTCGGTCTGCCGCCGGACCGCAGACTCGCCCGGGTCCTGTCCCGGCCGCCAGAGCTGCCGGGCGATTCGGGACGCCGGAACGCCTACGGGTACCGTGAGCTGCGCGTTCGGCGGGGCCTGGAACGCCGTCACGGGACAAGGGGGCACCGGATGAGTGTCGAGACGGAGCGGTTCGCGGAGCTGCTGAGGGAGCTGAAGGACCGTTCGGGGCGCAGCTACGGCACGCTCGCCGCCCGGCTGCACGTCAGCACCTCCACCCTGCACCGCTACTGCAACGGCGCGGCCGTACCCAACGAGTACGCGCCGGTGGAGCGGCTGGCCCGGGTCTGCGGGGCGAGCACCGACGAGCTGGTCGAGCTGCACCGCCGGTGGATCCTGGCGGACGCGTCCCGCCGCCGGGATCCCGTAGCCCCGGCCGCCCGGCCGGTGCCCGCGCCGGTTCCGCAGCCACCGCCTGAACCGAAGCCGCAGTCGCAGCCCGAGCCGGAGACCGGGCAGGCGGCTCTGCCGGAGTCGCCGTCCGCGCCCGGGCCCGGCGGAGGTCCGCAGCCTCCGGCGGTCCGACCGGCCTCCGCCCCGAGCAGCCAGGAGGCTCCGAGTCAGGACGCTCCTGGCCCGGACGAGCGGGCCGGGGACGAGCCCCCACAGGAGCCCCGACGCCGCCGACGCGTCGCCCGGATCCTGCTGAGCGCAGCCGCCGTGGCCGTCGTGGCCGCGCTGGTCCCGGTGGTCGTCCTGTCCGGACGGTCCGGGACCCCTGCGGCGGGCCCCGGACCGTCGGCAGCCGCCGTCCCTCCGGCCGACCCGGCGGGGACGCCCCCGCCCACCACGGCCCCGCCGTCCACACCCGCGCCCGCGCAGACGCCCACGCCCACGCCGACGCCCACCGAGGACGACGCGCCGCCCTTCCACGTGAACGTGCTGACCGACAACTGGGGCAGCCCCTGCGGCCAGTGGTTCCTGTCCGCCCAGCCGCCCGGCACGACGCCCGCGCCGCCGGGAGGCCGGCGGACGGACTCCTGGGCAGCCTCCCAGCACGCCGTCCCCGGCGGGCACCTGCGGCTGCAGCTGACCGCGCAGGGTTCCGAGGACAAGCCCGTCGTCCTGCACGCCCTCTACGTGCAGGTGGTCGGCACCCGCCCGGCGCCCAGGTGGAACGCCTACACCATGGGCTCGGGCTGCGGCGGCGGCCTCACCCCGGCGGCCTTCGCCGTCGACCTGGACGCGGCCGCGCCCCGGCCGGTGCCCGTCCCGGCGACGGAGGGCAACACGAGGGGAAAGTCCTCCGACTTCCCGTACCGGGTCTCGTCCACCGACCCGCAGGTGCTGAACGTCGACGCGTCGACGGCCGGCCAGGACGTCAGCTGGTACCTGGAGGTGGTGTGGAGCAGCGGCGACCGCCAGGGCACCCTCACCGTCAACGACCACGGCAAGCCCTTCCGCACGGTCGGCCTGCGCGGTGCCCCCGGCTACTTCTGGGCCGACGGCACCCGTGGCTGGACCCGCACGCCCACCGACGACTGAGCCCGGTGGGAGCAGGGCACCGGACGGGACCGGCCTGCCACCCCCGTCCCCGCTCCCCCTCCGCTCCGTCAGCCCCCTCCGCTCCGTCCACCCTCTCCGCTCCGTCAGCCCCTCCGCTCCGTCCGTGACTGTCGGACCTCCCTGGTTGAGTGCCGCCATGACCACCGGTGCACGCCTGCTCCCCGCCATGCCGCTCGACGACTTCTGGGCGATCGTCGAGACCGCCGCCGCCCGGGCCTCGGCGGAGCGGCCGTTCGCCGGCCGGCTCGCCGCGCTGCTCGCCTCCCGGCCCCGCCCGGAGATCGCCGCGTTCGAGCGGCGGTTCGGCGAGCTGCACGGGGCGCTGTACCGGTGGGACGTGTGGGGCGCGGCCTACGTCATCGGCGGCGGCTGCTCCGACGACGCGTTCACGGACTTCCGCGCCGGGGTGATCTCGCTCGGCCGGGACTGGTACGAGCGCGTGCTCGCCTCCCCCGACAGCCTCGCCGGGCACCCGGTGGCGCGCGGCAGCGACCCGGAGGAGCTGGAGGAGCTGCTCTTCGACGAGGAGGCCAACTACGCGGCGCACCGCGCGTTCGAGCGGACCCCCGGCGAGGAGGACTGGGACGCGCTGACCGCCGGCGGACCGCCCTCCGGGCGCACCGCACCCGACATGGGCGAGGGGTTCGACTTCGACGACGGGGACGAGGTCGGCCGCAGGCTCCCCGGCCTGGCCGCACTGTTCCTGGCCTAGGGTCCGCCCTCGGACCGCCGCCGTCCGCCGTCCGCCTGGCACCGCCCGCCCACCGGCCGTTCCCTGCGGCGACCGAACGATCGCCGGGAAGCGGCCTAACGGTGCGCGGGGCTGGGCAGGCTCGGTCGGACGTCGGGTCGACGACGGTCGCAGAACGAGCTGAGGAGCCGGCGATGGCCGCAGTGCACGAATCCGTACTCGACGCGATCGGCGGGACACCGCTGATCCGTCTCGCCCGACTCGGCGCCGGACTCGCCGCGCCGGTCTACGCGAAGGTCGAGTTCCTCGGCATCGGCGGCAGCGTCAAGGACCGCGCCGCGCTGTCCATGGTGCTGGCCGCCGAGCGGGAGGGCCTGTTGAAGCCCGGCGGGACGATCGTCGAGGCGACCTCCGGCAACACCGGCATCGGCCTGGCGCTCATCGGGCAACAGCGCGGGTACCGGGTGATCGTGGGGGTGGCCGACAAGGCCGCGCCGGAGAAGTCGGACATCCTGCGGGCGTACGGCGCGGAGGTGGTGCTCGCGCCGACCGTCCTGCCGCTGGAGGACCCGGCGCACCTGTTCAACGTCGTCCGGCGGCTCGCCGAGGAGATTCCCGGAGCCTGGTTCGCCAACCAGTACGACAACCCGGCGAATCCCGACGCCCATGTGCGGACCACCGGGCCGGAGGTCTGGGAGCAGACCGGCGGCCGGGTGACCCACTTCGTCGCGGGGGTCGGCACCGGCGGCACCATCACCGGTACCGGGGAGTACCTCAAGGAGGTCTCGGGCGGCGCGGTGACCGTCGTCGGCGCCGACCCCGAGTCCTCGGTCTACGGAGGCGGGGACGGCAGCCCGTACTTCGTCGAGAGCATCGGCCACTTCGTCCACCCCGCCACCGCCGAGGACCGCTGGCCGGCGGCCTACCGGCCGGACGTCGCGGACTCCTTCGAACGCATCCCGGACCGCGAGTCGCTGCTGACGGTGCGCAGACTCGCCCGCGAGGAGGGCATCCTGGCCGGACCGTCGTCCGGCACGGCGGTGGCGGCGGCCCTGCGGGTGGCACGGCGGCTGGGCCCGGACGACCTGGTCGTGGTGCTGCTGCCGGACTCGGGCCGCTCGTACCTGTCCAAGGTGCACAGCGACGCGTGGATGCGGGAGTGGGGCTTCCTGGAGGAGCCGGACGGCCTGCGGCCGCTCCTGGCCGGTGCCGGGCCGCTGGTCACGGTCGACGCCGCGGCGACGGTCGGCGAGGCGACGCGGGCGCTGCGCGCGGTACCGGACGGCGTGGCCCCGGCCGTCCTGGCACGGGCGACGCGCCCGTACGGGGTGAGCGTGATGGAGGTGGTCGGCTCGGTGTCCCGGGAGGTGCTGGCGGCGGCGCTCGCGGACGGCACCGCCAAGCCGGACGCCCCCTTGGGCGCACTGATCGGGCCGGCGCTGCCGACGGTGGGCGTCGGGCAGTCGGCGGCCGAGGCCCGCGCGGCGCTGGGGGAGGCGCATCCGGGCGTGCTGGTCCTGGTGGACGGCCGGGCGGCCGGGGTGCTGCCGAGGTCGGCCCTCGGCAGCGGATAGGACGGGCCCGGCGCGGACCGCCCGGTCGCGGCCGGGTCCCCGGTCAGCGGACGACGTCGAACACGTTCTTCTGCAGGCCGTTGGGGTAGGCCTCGTGCTCGACCAGCTTCAGCTTCTGGACGTCCTTGTCGGTGGCGCTGAACAGCCGCTTCCCGGCGCCGAGCAGGAGCGGGAAGACCAGCAGGTGGTAGCGGTCGATCAGACCGGCGTCGGAGAGGCTCCGGGTCAGGGAGGCACTGCCGTGGATGATGATCGGTCCGCCCTCGGTCTCCTTGAGCGCGGCCACGTCGTCGACCGAGCGCAGGATCGTGGTCTCGCCCCAGCCGGTGACCAGGCCGTCCTCGGTGAGCGTGGTCGAGACGACGTACTTCGGCATCACCTTGTACTCGGCGAAGTCCGCCATGTCCGGCCACACCGCGCTGAACGCCTCGTAGCTGGTCCGGCCCAGCAGCATCGCGGCGGCCTCCTGCTGCTCCCGGCCCTTGATCTCGAATGCCTCGGGGAGGAACTCGACGTCCTTGAAGGTCCAGCCGGAGTTCCGGTATCCGGGCTCGCCGCCCGGAGCCTCGACGACGCCGTCGAGCGAGATGAAGGCGGTGCTGATCAGGGTTCGCATCTGAACGTCCTCGGTGACTCGTGTCCGCTTCCCGGCATGTCCGACCGGTGCGCCCCGACGGCGTCGGCGGCCGCCGGCTTACCGGTCATGATCTATGACTGCCGATCAGGGACGAAGTCATCGGTCCGCACGGTGTTTCTTCGCCGGGAGCCTTCGCCGGGAGCCTTCGCCGGATTCGCGGACCGGCGCCGGGCGGTCCGCCCGTCCCGGCATGCCGGGCGCGTCCGGGCGCGTCCGGGCTCGTCCGGGCGCGTCCGGGCCGCCCTCAACCGGGAACCGGCGCACAGACGTTGATCGGCCCGCCGCCTAGACTGCCCGGAAGGGCGGACGGAGGGGGTGGGGCGGGGTGTCGACGGCACGGGACTGGGCGTTCTACCAAGGCGTCGACGGATCGGCGCCGGTGCAGAAGGAACTGCAGAAGGCCGATCTCGCCCCGCACGAGCGCGCCCGGCTGTTCGTCCTGCTGAACCGCGTCAAGGAGCGGCAGACGCTGCCGGGCGACGTCAAGGACCTGGGCGACGACCTGCTGGAGGTGCGCCTCACCGGCGACCACCGCACCTTCCGCCTGCTCTACGCGGAGGAGTCGGGGGGCCTCGTCCTGCTCGCCCTGTCGTTCTTCCAGAAGAAGTCCCAGAAGACCCCGTCGAACGAGCGCGGCACCGCCTCGAAACGGCTCCGGGAGTGGCGGCGGAGGTCACCGAACGGATGAGTTCCCGGTTCTCGGTATCGGTTTTGGGCGATACTGTGGGAGCACTCGGAGGGGAGGCGGCCATGGCATCGACACTGCATGATCTTCTCGGCATCGACCCGGACGATCCCCGCACCGCAGCCGCACTGGACGACGCGACGGCCTACGCCGAGCTGATCGAGACCCTGGTGGTGGCCCGCCGGAAGTGCGGGCTGACCCAGCGCGACGTGGCGGAGCTGATGGGCACCTCCCAGTCGACGGTCTCCGAGTTCGAGCGCGCCGGCGGCGACGCCCGCTACTCGACGCTCCAGCGCTACGCCCGGGCCGTCGGCGCCCGGCTCCACACGCTGGTCGACCACACCTCCGCCGACCTGACGCCGGTCTGGACGCCCGCGCCCGTCGAGGTGCGGGTGCAGGTCCGGGTGGCGACCCGCGAGGGCGCTCGACGGCCCCGGACGACGGTCTGGACGGACGGCGACGCCCGGTCGGTGACCGTCTGATGACGCCGCCCGCCGCCCGCCGCCCGGTCCGGCGGTTCGGGAGCTTCCAGGAGCTCGCCGAGGCCGCCCAGCTGGACGACGTCGTCTTCCTGGAGGTGGGCGGGAGGCGGCTGTTCGACCGGCCGGAGCCCCGGCCGGAGGAAGAGCTGCGCACCGCGCTGTCGGTCTGGCTCCGGCAGGGCGACGACGGCGCCACCCTGGAGGTGCGCTGCCGGCTGGAGCTGGCCGCCGCCCAGGCGGACTTCGTCGTCGACGCGGTGGCGGCGTTCTCGCTCGGCGGGCCGTTCGAGCTGGGGGCCGAGGCGCAGCAGTGGTTCGTCGACCAGATCGGCGTGACGGTGCTCTACCCGTACCTCCGGGAGTCGGTGCACAGCACGGCCGCCAAGCTGGGAATCGACACCCCGCTGCTCTCGGTGCGCAGCACGTGGCCGTCGGCACATCCCGCACACGCCGCACACACGGGTCATTCCGGCCGTGAATAGCTCCGATCGTGAATAATCTCAGGCGCCAGCGTGAACCTATGCAAATTCCCAAGGTGAACTAAGTTACAAACCTTGCAATCGAAGCCACTCGGTTTGCCCACATGCTGAGATCCGTGCGATAGTCGACATGTCCGACGGCGGGCGACGACAACCCGCCGCGGGCACACCGAGACCACGGCTGGCCCGACCTGGCGCAGCCGTCGCCCATCGCGCGGCACGCACCCCCTTGGCCGGCGCGATGACCTGCACGGGCCCCCAGCCACCGGACCACGGTGAATCGGGGGCCCTGCGTGTTTCCCGGGCCCGTTCGAGCCGCCGGGGCCGTTCGAGCCCCCGGTCCGTTCAGACCGCGGCCCTCAGTGCCGCTCGCGCACCTTCAGCTCGAACCAGACGCCCTTGCCGCGCGGCATCAGGTCGGCGCCCCAGCGGTCCGCCAGGTCGTCGACCACCTTGAGTCCGCGCCCGCGCTCGTTGATCGGCAGCGGCTCGGCCAGGATCATGCACGGCAGCGCCCGCGACGAGTCCCGCACCTCGACCCGGAGCCAGCCGGGTTTCCGCGACACCTGGAGTCCGATGGTGCGCCCGGCGGCATGCCGCACCGCGTTGGCCACCAGCTCGCTGGTCAGTAACTCGCCGACCTCCAGCTGCTGGTGCAGCTCCCAGGTCTCCAGCACCGAGAGCACCAGCCGGCGCGCCACCGGGCCGGACTCCGGCCGGGAAGGCAACCGCACCTCGCCGGACGCCGACTGGTCGCACAGCCTGCCGACGTACATCCGCTCCAGCTCCTCCGAGCTGAGCCGCTCCAGGGCCGCCAGCGCGTCCTGGAAGCACGCCCACGACGCGTCAGCAATCAAGCTGGACGCGAGAAGTGATGACTGATCTGTTTCGCCCCAACCCGCCATGCGGTCCATCATTGCGGAACGCAAGCGGCCGCGTACGGACAATGACCAAACGATCACTACCCGCCGGGCATATGCCGCGAGCAACCCGGGTCCGGCGGACGTCAAGCCCGGGTTGCCGCGTACCGCCTCCTACCAGGCACTCCAGTCCAGGTTCCAGCCGCTGAGGCCATTGTCCGGGGCGACCTGACCGCGCGAGGAATTCTTCACCGACACGACGTCCCCGATCAGCGAGCCGTCGTAGAACGTGCCCGCCGAGGTGCCCGCACCGCCGCCCTTGACGTCCTTCAGGCCCACGCAACCGTGGCTGACGTTGTCGGCGCCGAAGGCGTTGCTCCAGTAGTTCCCGTGCACGTACGTACCGGAGTCGGTGAGCCGCATGGAGTGCGGCACCTGCAGGTCGTAGGGGTCGCCGGTCATACCGGGCATGCTGCTGGACTGCATCCGCACCACGCCCTCCTTCGACATGACGACCATGGTGCCGTTCCAGGTCGGGTGCTCGGGCGAGCCGGAGGTGATGTCGACGACCGAGCTCTGGCCGTCCTGGACCACCGTCATCCGGTGGGACTTGGCGTCAACCGTCGAGACGCGGGATCGCCCGATAGTGAAGGGCTCGTCCCGGTCGACACCCCCGTAGACGCCCGCGGCGATCTCCACGCTCTTCAGCCGGTACTGGACCGTGACCTTGGTCCCCGGCGTCCAGTACTTCTCCGGACGGAAGTCCAGCCGGCGGTTGCCGAACCAGTGGCCCTTCACCACGGTGCCGTTGTCGGTCTTGAAGGTGATGCCCTTCGCGACCGCCTCCTTGTTCTTGACGTCCTTGTCGAAGGTCACCGAGACGATCATGCCGACGCCGTAGGTGGCGTCGTCGACGATGTTGTCGCCGGCCTTCGCCTCGCGCTCCGGCGTCAACGTGCTGAAGCTGCTGTCCGCCGACGCGACCACGCCGCCGGCGTCCACCGCGAGCGCGCTGACCTGGTACGCGGTGCCGACCGCCAGCGGACCGGACGGGCTCCAGCTCGACCCGTCGGCGGCGATGACACCGGCCACCTCCTTGCCGGCCCGGTCGTTCACCTTCACGGTGGTGAGCCTCCCGCCGGCCACCGCGACCTTGAGCGCGCCGTCCGGGGCGACGTCCACGGACCCGCTCTTCGGCTGGACGTCCACCACCGCCTGCGAGACCTTCGGCGTGGCGCTCGGCGTCCCGGTGCCCGGCGCAGCCGCACCCGGCGTCCCCGTGCCCGCCGGGGCGGCCCCGGCGTCCGGACCGCCCGAGGCCGGAGCCGCCGCCGACGAGGCCCCCGCGGCCCCGCCGACACCCAGCTCGGCCCTGGCCGCGCTCCCGTCCCCCCCACCGCCGCCACAGGCGCTGGTCAGCACCAGCGCACCGCCGACCAGACCGGCGGCCACCATCCTGCGTATCGACCTCACCGTCGCTCCCTCCCTCGGTCCCGCGCGCGCGACCCCGCCCCGGTGCCGGGGTGTCGGGGGACCCGACAGATACACGCGGCAGCCACCGGAAAGGTTGCGCCGTTCGGGGGGCGATCGGCCCGGAAAACACGACCGGCCCGACCCCAACGAGTGAGGATCGGGCCGGTCGGTTGCCGAACCGGGACTGCACCAGTCTACCGGCGGGTAGGAGCTACCAGTTGGGCCAGAGGATGTTCCAGCCGCTCAGCCCGTTGTCGGGGGCGACGGTCTTCTCCTTGGAGTTCTTCACGGTGATGACGTCACCGATGATCGAGTCGTTGAAGAACTTGCCGGCCACCGAGGTGTCGCTGCCGCCCTTCTCGTCCTGCATCGAGATGCAGCCGTGACTGGCGTTGCTCTTCCCGAACGGGTTGGCCCAGTAGTTGCCGTGCACGAAGGTGCCGGAGGTGGTCAGCCGCATCGCGTGCGGCACGTCCGGGATGTCGTACTCGCCGCCGAGACCGACGGTCTGCGAGTTCATCCGGGTGACCTTCTCCTTGCTGGAGACCACCATGGTGCCGTTCCAGGACGGGTTCTTCTCGTCCCCGAGGGTCACCGGCACGGTGTGGCTCACGCCGTCCCGGGTCACCGTCATCTGGTGCGAGGCCGAGTCCGCCACGGAGACCTGCGCGCGGCCGATGACGAAGGGCTCGTCCTTCTCGACGTCGCCGTAGACGCCGGGGGCCACCTCGACGTTCTTCAGCCGGTACTTGATGGTCACCTTGGTGCCCGGCGTCCAGTACTTCTCGGGGCGGAAGTCCACCCGGCGGTTGCCGAACCAGTGGCCCTTCACCTCGGTGCCGTTGTTGGTCTCGAAGGAGATGCCCTTGAGGACCTCGGCCTTGTTCTTGATGTCCTTGTTGAAGACCACCGAGACGATCATGCCGACGCCGTAGGTGGCGTTGTCGGCGATGTTGTCGTTGGTGGAGACCTTCTTGTCCGGCGTCAGTGTGGTGAACGAGGTGGTGGACGCGGCCACCAGGCCCTCGGCGTCCGCGGCCTGCGCGTTCACCTTGTACGCCATGCCGACGGCCAGCGCGCCGGCCGGCTTCCAGCCCAGGCCGTCCGGGGTGATGGCGCCCGCGACGGGCTTGCCCTCCTTGTCGGTCACCTCGACCGTGGTGAGCTTGCCGTTGGCCACCGACACCTGGAGCGCGTTGGTCGGCGCGACGTCCTGGGCGCCGTCCTTGGGCTCGACGGTCAGCACCGCCGTCGAGGTCTTCGGCGCCGTCGAGGTCTGCGCGGGCGACGGCGTCCCGCCGTTGCCGCCGGCCCCGCCGTCGGCGCCGGCCGTCGCGGCAGCGTCGCCTCCCCCGGTCGCCTTGTCACCGCCGCTCTTGTCGTCGTTGCAGGCCGCAGTGAGCAGCAGCACCCCGCCCATCGCCAGCGCCACCGCACTGCGACGCAGACGGCGGCTGGTGGTGGTACGTATCGCGGCGTCGGCCGCCCTAACCGGCTTCACGGTTTCTCCCCTCCCGGTGTCCACCCTGATGGACGCGCTTCCGCCCGGGTGGGTTGCACCGGACCGGTGATCTTCCGCGCCGGGCTTCGGCGCGGCAAGCAGGATAGCTCGGCCGAACGGGTGAACCCCGGGGAGGATCCCGGTGAATACGGGTGAATGCGGGTGAAGATCCCCTGCACGGGATCGCCACACGTGGCCGGGCGCCGTCGACGGCCTTCGGCCCGACGGCCCGCGGGTCCGTGACCTACGGGTCGGTGACCGGCGCCCCGGACAGCGAGGGCCCCGCGGACCGGCTCGCCGGACGGCTCGCGGCGGGAGACGCGAAGGGGCTCACGGACGGGCTCACGGACGGACCGGCCGCCGGGGCCGACGACGGGCCGGTCGGCGCACCGGTCACCCCGGCCGCACCGGTCGGCACGCCCGCGACAGGGGACGGCCCGGCGGAAGGGGCGGCCGCGGCACCGGAGGGGCTCGCGGAGAACTGGAGGGCGCTTCCCGCCACCCACTGCGCCCAGGGCAGGTTCCAGCCGTTCAGTCCGTTGCTCGGCGGGACGGTGTCCCCCGTCGATGCCTTCACCTCCAGCACGTCCCCCGGGACGGTGTGCTCGAACAGCCAGCCCGCCGGGCTCTCCTTGCTGGCGCCGCCCTTCACGTCCGCCAGCCCGATACAGCCGTGGCTGGTGTTCGCGGTACCGAACACCCCCGGGTTCGCCCAGTAGTTGCCGTGCACGAACGTGCCCGAGTTGGTCAGCCGCATCGCGTGCGGCACGTCCTTGATGTCGTACTCGTCGCCCATCCCGACCGTCTGCGAGTTCATCCTCGTCACCCGGTACTTCTCCGACACCACCAGCACGCCCCGGTAGGTCGTGTGCTTGGCGTCGCCGCCGGACACCTTGAGCGTGCGCACCACCTTGCCGCCCTGGCCGGCCCGGACGGTGAGGGTGTGGGCGTCCAGGTCCACGGTGGAGACCTGCGCCCGGCCGATCGTGAACCGGACGTCCTTCGTCTGGGTGCCGAACTCGCCCGGCGCGCCCTGCACGTCCTTCAACCGCAGCG
Source organism: Streptomyces sp. BE20 (assembly GCF_036322525.1). Lineage (NCBI taxonomy): Bacteria > Bacillati > Actinomycetota > Actinomycetes > Kitasatosporales > Streptomycetaceae > Streptomyces > Streptomyces sp. BE20. The sequence continues at coordinate 67,458 of NZ_JAQYWW010001090.1, forward strand.
CCACCGACACCCTGGTCCCCGCCGCCCAGTAGGCCTTGGGCCGGAAGTCCAGGCGCTGGCCGCCGAACCAGTGCGCGGCCACCTCCACCGGCGGGTCCGCGGTCACCACCACCGCGCGCTCCACCGCCGCCCGGTCGGTGATCGTCCTGCTGAACCGCAGCGAGACCGGCATGCCGACGCCCACCGTCGAACCGTCCTCGGGCGTGAAGAACGCCACGAAGGTGTGCGCCCGGGCCATCGTCGAGAAGTCGGAGTGCTGGGCGGCCTTCTGGCCCTGGTCGTCCTCGGCCACCGCGTCCAGGGTGAAGGCGGTGGCCAGCGGGAGCGGGCCGGACGGCGCCCAGCTCGTGCCGTCCTCGGCGATCGCGCCCGCCACCTCGTTGCCCCGGGTGTCCGCCAGCCGGACGGAGACCAGTCGGCCCTGGGCGACGGTCACCCGGGCCGGGCCCTCCGGCGGGACGTTCTGGGCGTTGTCGGCGGGCAGCGCGGTGATCACCGCGCGGGACACGGGCGGCGGACCCCCCGCGCCCGGCGGGGCGGCGTCGCCGCTCGGGGTCCTCGGTGCACCGCCGCCCGAGCAACCGGCCAGCACGACCAGGCAGCACCACGACGCCGCCGCCCGCCGCGCCCACATCAGTCCTCGGGGCCGCATACCCGGGGCCTCCCGCCGTTTCCGTCCGATACCTCCCACAACGAGGGCAATCCCGGCGGGACACGCGGACACGCCGGAGAATCCCACCCCGGTGGCCGAGAGCACCCCGAGCCTTGACGCCGGGCATGTGGAACGACCGACGTGTCTGCCTCCTCCCCGCGCCTCCCGGTGAGGGCCGACCCGCTTCCCCCACGGAAAGTCGGCCTCGCCGACTTCCCGGTCCGCTGTCGTGGGCGGATGCCGGGATTCCGTGCTCCGGCTCCTACGCCTCCTCCTCTTCGAGGACGCGGCGTTCGACGCCGATCTTCGCGTGCTCGAACCCGTCCTCCTCGACGAGGACCGGGCGGCCTCCGAGAGGGGTCCCGACGGATACGCGCGCAGGGCTCGTGGACGCGGGCCGTGCCCCTTCCCACCGGTCCCCGCCCGCCGGTCACGGCGGGTCGGCCGGTCCGCTCGCACCGCGGAGGCGGCCGACGTGGGTGGCTGCTGCGGGGGACGTCGGACCCGCCGGCTTTCCGTGCGCCCGCCCGCCATCCGCCGGTAAGAAACCGTTCAGCCGCATCCACCCGGTGCGATCAGGGAAAGAGACCCCTCACGGGGTACGGGACACCCCGGCCAGGGAGGGCACCGCCATGGCGTCAGGGCAGGAGCTGGAAACCGCGGCGCGCGCACACGGCACGGCGCGCGGAGCGGCACACGGCGCGGCGCACGGCGACGGGCCGCCGTGGCCGGGCAGCTGGCAACCGCTCGGCGCCCGGTTCCGCACCGAGCCGGACGGCCTCCGCGGCACCAACTTCGCGCTCTGGGCGGCCGGCGCCGAGGCCGTGGAGCTCTGCCTCTTCGACGAGGACGACCGGGAGACCCGGCACCGGCTCACCGAGCAGGACTTCCAGGTCTGGCACGGCTTCGTCCCGGGCGTGCTCCCCGGCACCCGGTACGGCTTCCGCGTGCACGGCCGCTGGGACCCGTGGACCGGCGCCCGCTGGAATCCGGCCAAGCTGCTGCTCGACCCGTACGCCCGCGCGGTCGACGGCTGTTACACCTCCCACGACGCGGCCTGCGCCGCCGCCCGCGGCTGGCCCGAGGCGGAGGTCGCCGACACCGTCCGGGACAACCGCGACTCGGCCCCGTACGTGCCCAGATCCGTCGTGGTCCAGGACGACGACGACTGGTACGACGACCACCGCCCGAAGACCCCGTGGGCCGAGACCGTCCTCTACGAGGTGCACGTGCGGGGCTTCACCCTCCGCCACCCCGGGGTCCCGCCCGAACTGCGCGGCACCTACGCCGGTCTGGCGCACCCTGCCGCCGTCGCCCACCTTACCGGCCTGGGCGTCACCGCGGTCGAACTGCTGCCCGTCCACCAGCACGTCAGCGAGGACCACCTCCAGGCCCGCGGGCTGGTGAACTACTGGGGCTACAACACCGCCGCCTACTTCGCCCCGCACGCCGGCTACTCCGCCGCAGGCTCGCGCGGCGGCCAGGTGGGCGAGTTCAAACGGATGGTGCGCGCGCTGCACGCGGCCGGGATCGAGGTGATCCTCGACGTGGTCTACAACCACACCGCGGAGGGCGCCGAGCTCGGCCCCTCGCTCTCGCTGCGCGGGATCGACAACTCGGGCTACTACCGCCTGCCGCCCAACCGCCCGCGCGGCTACGCCGACTACACCGGCTGCGGGAACACCCTGGACACCCGCCGACCGCAGGTGATCCGGCTGATCACCGACTCGCTGCGGTACTGGGTCACCGAGATGGGCGTGGACGGCTTCCGATTCGACCTGGCGGCCGCGCTGGCCCGGGGCGGCGACGCCGTCGACATGGACCACCCCTTCCTCGCCGCCGTCGCCCAGGACCCGGTCCTGAGCCGGGTGAAGCTGATCGCCGAGCCCTGGGACGTCGGCCCCGGCGGCTACCAGGTCGGCGGTTTCCCGCCGCTGTGGGCCGAGTGGAACGACCGCTACCGGGACACCGTGCGGGACTTCTGGCGCGGCGCCCGCCCGGACGTCCGGGAGCTGGGCTACCGGCTCACCGGCTCCTCCGACCTCTACCAGCGCGGCGGGCGGCGGCCCTACGCCTCGGTCAACTTCGTGACGGCCCACGACGGCTTCACCCTGCGCGACCTCGTCTCGTACGACCGCAAGCACAACGAGGCCAACGGCGAGGCCAACCGGGACGGCACCGACGACAACCGGTCCTGGAACCACGGCGCCGAGGGCGAGACCGCCGACCCGGCCGTCAACTCCCTGCGGCAACGCCAGCTGCGCAACCTGACGGCCACCCTCCTGCTCTCGGCCGGCGTCCCGATGCTCACCGCCGGCGACGAGTTCGGCCGCACCCAGGGAGGCAACAACAACGCCTACTGCCAGGACAACGAGGTCGGCTGGGTGGACTGGTCGCTGCTGGCCGACCCGGCCTGGCGCGGGCTGTACGAGTTCACCGCGCGCCTCGTCCGGCTGCGGCGCGCCCACCCGGTGCTGCGGCAGCGGGCGTTCTTCTCCGGCCGCGCCCCCGCCCCCGGCGGCCAGCCGGACCTGGCCTGGTTCACCGCGCTCGGCAAGGAGATGACCGAGGCCGACTGGTTCACCCCGACCGCCGGTCTGGGCATGCTGCTCTCGGGCGCGGCGATGTCCGAGCGGGACCGGTACGGCCGGCCCCTGCGCGACGACAGCTTCCTCCTGCTGCTCAACTCCGGGCCCGAACCGGTCACCTTCACCCTGCCCGGGGAGCCCTGGGCGGCGCCCGGCGCACGGTACGAGACGGTCGTGGAGACGGCGGCGGACGACACCGGCACGCACCTCCCGCAGGACGCGGTCGTCCTGGCCGGGCGCTCGCTGCGGCTGTTGCGGACACCGGACGGAGGCGGCCGTCCGTCCGGGCCGTCCGCCGGCGCCTGACCCCGGACGCCCCGCCGCCCCCGGAGGCCACGGAGAGCCGGGGAGGGCCAGGGAGGGCCGGGGAGGCCCACCGAGGGTCACCCGTCACCCCGTCACCGGAGCCGCCGGAGCACCACGGCCGGAACACCGCCGCCGCCGGGTCCGTGGCCGGTATTCGACGACAGGTCCGAAAAACCGGATGAGAAATGACGGCCACCCGGCCTACCCTCACGGCGATGGCCGAGAACCAGACTCCCGACTCCGCGCCCGCCCACCGGTCGACGGTGCGCTCACTGCTGCGCCTGTGGCCCTACGTCCGCCCGATCCGCGCCCGGCTGGCCATCTCGGTCAGTGCCGCACTGCTCGCCGCGTTCAGCGTGCTCCTCGTCCCGATCGTGCTCGGACGGATCGTCGACGGGCCGATCGCCGAGCACGACCTCGGCGGGCTCTGGCCGCTGGTCGGCCTGCTGCTCGTGCTGGGCCTCGCCGAAGCGGCCCTCTTCTACACCCGCCGGGTGGTACTGGCCAGACCGCTGTCCAGGGTGGAGACGGCGATGCGCGGCGACCTCTTCGCCAAGCTCCAGCGGCTGCCGGTCTCCTTCCACGACCGCTGGGGCTCCGGCCAGCTGCTCTCCCGCGCCACCTCCGACATGTACACCATGCGGCTGTTCCTGGCGTTCCCACTGGTCTTCCTGATCGTCAACTCGGTCACCTTCCTCGCCGGCACCGGCCTGATGTTCACCCAGGACTGGCGACTCGCCCTGATCGCGCTCGTCCCCGTGGTGCCGCTGTTCCTGCTCACCCGCCGCTTCGAGTCCGGCTACTCCGGTGCCGCCCGCCTAGCGCAGGACCAGAACGGCGACCTCGCGACCGTCGTCGAGGAGTCCGTCCTCGGCATCCGCATCCTCAAGGCCTTCGGCCGCCACCGCTCGATGGCCGAGCGCTTCCGCGACCACTCGCGGGACCTGCGCCGCACCGAGCTGAAGAAGGCCGGACTGCTCGCCAACCTCTGGGCGCTCATCGTCGGGCTGCCCGAGCTGGCCCTCGGCTGCGCCCTCGCCGCCGGCGCCTACCTCGTCGCCCACGACGAGCTGAGCGCCGGCACCCTGGTCGCCTTCCTCTCGACCGCGCTCGCGCTGCGCTGGCCGGTCGAGTCGCTGGGCTGGCTGCTCGCGTACGCCAACGAGGCCGCGACCGCCACCGACCGGTTCTTCGAGGTCATGGACGAACCCGAGACCGAGGCCGGCGCCCCCGGGGCCGACCTCGCCGCAGCCACCACGGCCACCGCCACGGCCGCCGGACTCGACGGCATCCGGCTCACCGGCGTCCGCTTCCGCTACCCCGACGCCCCCGCCGACACCCCCGACCTGCTCCGCGGCATCGACCTGCACATCCGCAGCGGCGAGACGATGGCCCTGGTCGGCGCCACCGGCAGCGGGAAGACCACGCTCACCGCCCTCCTCCCCCGGCTGTACGAGGCCACCGGCGGCACCATCACCCTGGACGGCCGGGACATCCGCGAGCTCGACCGGACCCGGCTGCGCGAGCTGGTCGCGGTGGCCTTCGAGGAACCCACCCTGTTCTCCGCCACCGTCCGGGAGAACGTGCTGATGGGTGCTCCGGGCGCCGGGGACGACCGGCTGCACGCCGCGCTCGCCACCGCCCAGGCCGGCTTCGTCGAGAAGCTGCCGGAGGGCGTCGGCACCGAGGTCGGCGAGCAGGGCCTGAGCCTCTCCGGCGGCCAGCGCCAGCGGCTCGCCCTGGCCCGCGCGGTGGTCGGCGATCCGGCCTTCCTCGTCCTGGACGACCCGCTCTCCGCGTTGGACGTGCACACCGAGGCGCTGGTCGAACGCGCGCTGCGCCAGGTCCTCGGCTCCGCGACCGCCCTGGTGGTCGCCCACAGGCCGAGCACCGTCATGCTCGCCGACCGGGTGGCGGTGCTCGTCGACGGCCGGATCGAGGCGGTCGGCACCCACCAGGAGCTGCTGCACGGCTCCCCGCACTACCGCGAACTGATGTCGGGCGAGGCCGCCCTCGTCCCCGAGGGGAGCACCGCCCGATGACCACCACCGTCGAACCCGCCGGCCGGAAGGCGGGCGACACCGGGACGGCCGATCCGAAGGCCGCCGACCCGAACCCGACCGACGCCGAGGCCCACGGCAGGACGTCGGTGGACGCGAAGTCGGTGGACGTGAAGTCCGCCGGCACGAAGTCCGCCGGTCCGGGCGCCCCGGGCGACGAGGAGGAGCTGCCGCCCCCACCGGCCGACGAGGAGGACATCCCCGTCCCGCCGGGCGCGCCCGGGGTGCTGCTCCGCTCGCTGCTCGGCCCGCACCGGGGCCGGGTCGTCGCCGCCATGGCGGTGATCCTGCTCCAGCAGGCCGCCCTCCAGGCCGGACCGCTGCTCGTCGCGGTCGCGATGGACCGCGGCATCCCCGCGCTGCGCGACGACGACGCCGGACCGCTGATCGCGGTGATCGGCGCGTACCTGGGCTGCGCGCTCCTGGGCACCGTGCTCCAGTGGACGTTCATCAAGATCAGCGCCCGGGTCAACCAGGACATCCTGCTGGAGCTGCGCGGCCGGATCTTCCGGCACGCCCAGCGGCTCAGCCTCGACTTCCACGAGCGCTACACCTCGGGGCGGATCATCTCCCGGGCCACCAGCGACGTGGACGCGCTGCGCGAGCTGCTCTCCGAGGGGCTCCAGGAGCTGCTCACCGTCTTCCTCTCGGTCTGCTCGATCTCGGTCATCCTGCTGGTGCTCGACTGGCGGCTCGGCCTGGTCACGCTGGCCTCGTTCCTGCCGCTCTGGCTGGTCGCCCGGTCGTTCCGGCGCCGTTCGCGCCGGGTCTACCGCCGCTCGCGCACCTCGGCGGCCTCACTGATCGTCCGCTTCACCGAGACGATGAACGGCATCCGCCCGGTGAAGGCGTTCCGCCGCGAGCGGGCCAACGACGCCGCCTTCGGCGTGGTGAACCGCCAGTCGGCGACCGCCACCGCGGACGGCCTCCTGGAGATCGCCCGGTACGTCGGCCTCTCCCGCGGTACCGCCAACGTCTGGACCGCCGGGACGGTGCTGCTCGGCGCCTACCTGGTGACCGACGGCAGTGTGGCGCTGGGCGTGCTGACCGCGTTCGTGATCTACCTGCGCCGGCTGTACGACCCGATCGACCAGCTGGCGATGTTCCTGAACAGCTACCAGTCGGCCGCCGCCGCGCTGGAGAAGATCGCCGGACTGCTGGCCCACGAGCCGACCGTCGCGGAGCCGGCCGAGCCGAAGGAGCTGCCCGCGACGTCCTCCCTGGGCCGCGAGGTGCGCTTCGAGAAGACCCGGTTCGCGTACCGCACCGGCAAGGAGGTGCTGCCGCCCTTCGACCTGGTGCTGCCCGCCGGCCGGACCGTCGCCGTGGTCGGCGCGACCGGGGCCGGCAAGTCGACGGTGGCCAAACTGCTCGCGCGGTTCTACGACCCGACCGAAGGCCGGATCACCCTGGACGGGGTGGACCTGCGCGACCTGGCCGGCCCCGAGCTGCGGCGCGGGGTGGTGATGGTGACCCAGGAGTCCTTCCTGTTCTCCGGCACGGTCGCGGAGAACATCGCGATCGGCCGGCCCGGCGCCACCCGGGACGAGGTCGAGGAGGCCGCCCGGGCGATCGGCGCGCACGCCTTCATCGCCGAGCTGCCGGACGGCTACGACACCGACGTGCGCAAGCGCGGCGGGCGGATCTCGGCCGGCCAGCGCCAGCTGGTCGCCTTCGCCCGCGCCCTGCTCGCCGACCCGGCGGTGCTGATCCTGGACGAGGCGACCAGTTCGCTGGACGTGCCGGGCGAGCAGGCGGTGCAGCGGGCGATGCGCACCGTGCTGGCGGGCCGGACGGCCGTGATCATCGCGCACCGCCTCTCCACCGTGGAGATCGCCGACCGGGTCCTGGTGATGGATCAGGGCCGGATCGTCGAGGACGGCACGCCGCGCGAACTGATCGACGGCGCCGGCCGCTTCGCGGAGCTCCACCAGGCCTGGCGGGACAGCCTGGTCTGACTCCGACCTGCCGCCCCCTTCAAAGCCCGTAAGAGACTCTGGACCCTTTCATCCATTACCGAAAGGGTCTAGAGTCGTTTCCGGGCCTTACCGATCCGTGTTCGGGACCGAAGGAGCGACCATGGTCGACCGACAGCACTGGGAGCAGTGGCAGCGCAGCTGGGACCGCCAGCAGGAGTGGTACCTGCCCGACCGCGAGGAGCGGTTCCGGGTGATGCTCGACGTCGTCGAGGCGGTGACCGGGCCCGAGCCCCGCGTCCTCGACCTCGCCTGCGGGACCGGCAGCATCACCGAGCGGCTGTTCGCCCGGCTGCCCGGCGCCGTCAGCGTCGGCGTCGACCAGGACCCGGCGCTGATGACCATCGCCCGCGGTGTCCTCGGCGACGACCGGCGGTTCACCCTCATGACCGCCGACCTCAAGGACCCGGAGTGGGCCCGGGCCCTGCCGCCCGGGTCGTTCGACGCCGTGGTGACCGCGACCGCCCTGCACTGGCTGCCCACCGACGACCTGGTCCGGCTCTACGGCGATCTCGCCGGGCTGGTCCGGCCCGGCGGCGTCTTCCTCAACGCCGACCACACCCCCGAGGCGTCGATCCCGCTGCTCAGCGCCGCCGACGCGGCCCTCCGGCACCGGCGCCAGGAGCGCGAGACGGCCGAGGGCGTCCTCGACTGGGAGGGCTGGTGGATCGCCGCCGCGGCCGACCCGCTGCTCGCCGAGCAGGTGGCCGCGCGGAACGCGATGTACGGGTCGCACGCCGACGGCGCGTCGCATCCGGCCGACTGGCACACCGGGCGGCTGGTCGAGGCCGGGTTCCGCGAGGCCGGGGTGGCGTGGCGCTCCGTCAGTGACGCCCTGGTCGCGGCGGTCCGCTGACGCCGCGAACGGCGGGTCCCCGGCCACCGGGGGCCGTCGGCCACGGCCCCCGGCCCGGCGGTGAGCCACCGCGGACGGTGCGGCGGGGCGGCGCGCGACACCCGACGGGGCGGGGACCGGACCGCCCGGCTCCCCGCCCCGCCGGCGGGTTCAGCGCAGCAGCCCGGCGTCCATCCCGGACGCCTCCGGGGGCAGCGCGACCAGTCCCAGCTCGGCCGGCGAGGCCAGCCTCGGATGGGCCGGCAGCACCCGGACGGTGTAGCCGAACGGACCGGTGCGGCAGAGCTCCAGGGAACCCTCGTACCTCGTCCGCCCGTCGAGGTCGGGCCCGCCGACCGGTTTGAGGGCGAGCAGGCAGCCGTCCGAGATCCGGTCCGACTCGTCGACCCGGCCGGAGACGGCCTGCACCTCGACGTCCGCGGGTTCCAGCGGACCGAGCGCGACCTGCACCCGCAACGCCAGCGAACTCCCCAGTTCCTGCGCCTCGTCCGGGCAGTCCGCCTCGACGTGCTCCACCCGGACGGCCGGCCAGCCCTCCCGGACCCTGGCCTTCCAGGCGGCCAGTTCACGCGCTCCGGCGTGCGGGACGGCGGTCGGCCCGGTCTCCAAGCCCCCCGCTTCACCGACGACACCCGCCTCCGCCGCCGTCCCGACGACCCCGGCCGCCCCGACGACCCCTGCCGTCCCGACGGCCGGGCCGGCCGCCGCCAGCTCGCGCTGGGCGACCGCCGCCGGGGCGTAGAGCCGCTCCACGTACTCGCGGACCATCCGGCCGGCCAGCACCTTGGGACCGAGGGTCACCAGGGTGTGCCGGACCATCGCGATCCACCGGTGCGGCAGCCCGTCGCCGCCCCGGTCGTAGAAGCGGGCGGCCACCTGCTCCTCGATCAGGTCGTACAGCGCGGCGGCCTCGATGTCGTCCCGCCGCTCGGCCTCCCGGCTCTCCGGGTCGAGCACCCCGTCGCCGGTGTCGGCCGTGGGGATCGCCCAGCCGTTCTGGCCGTCGAACCACTCGTCCCACCAGCCGTCCAGCACGGACAGGTTGAGGCAGCCGTTGAGCGCCGCCTTCATCCCCGAGGTGCCGCAGGCCTCCAGCGGGCGGAGCGGGTTGTTGAGCCAGACGTCGCAGCCCGGGTAGAGGTGCCGGGCCATCGCCATGTCGTAGTCGGGCAGGAAGACGATCCGGTGCCGGACGGCCGGGTCGTCGGCGAAGGCCACCATCTGCTGGATCAGCCGCTTGCCGCCGTCGTCGGCCGGGTGGGCCTTGCCTGCGACCACGATCTGGACCGGTCGGGTCGGGTGCAGCAGCAGGGCGCGCAGGCGCTCCGGGTCGCGGAGCATCAGGGTGAGCCGCTTGTACGAGGGCACCCGGCGGGCGAACCCGATGGTGAGGACGTCCGGGTCGAGCACCGAGGCGACCCAGCCGAGTTCGGCCTCACCGGCGCCGCGCTGGCGCCAGGAGGCGCGCAGCCGGCGGCGGGCCTCGTCGACCAGCTGGGCGCGCAGGGTGCGGCGCAGCTCCCAGATCTCGGTGTTGCCGATCCGCTCCAGGCCGGTCCAGCGCTGGGTGTCGCCGGTGGTCATGGCCGCCTCGGCGCGGTCGGCGCCGATCTCGGCGGCGCCGAGCCGGACCACCGCCGGGTCGATCCAGGTCGCCGCGTGGACGCCGTTGGTGACGGAGGTGATCGGGACGTCGGCGGTGTCGAACCCTGGCCAGAGGCCGCTGAACATGGACCGGCTGACCTCGCCGTGCAGGGTGGAGACGCCGTTGGCGCGCTGGGCGAGCCGCAGACCCATGGCAGCCATGTTGAACAGCTTGGGGTCGCCGCCGCGCCAGCTCTCGGCGCCGAGTGCGAGGACCTGCTCGACCGGGACGCCGGGCAGGGCGGTGTCGCCGCCGAAGTGCCGGGCGACCAGGTCGCGGTCGAACCGGTCGATGCCGGCCGGGACGGGCGTGTGGGTGGTGAAGAGGGTGCCGGCCCGGACCGATTCCAGGGCCGCTGCGAAGTCGAGTCCGGCGTCGGCGACGAGCTCGCGGATCCGCTCGACGCCGAGGAAGCCGGCATGGCCCTCATTGGTGTGGAAGACCTCGGGGGCGGGGTGGCCGGTGAGCCTGCCGTAGGCGCGGACGGCGCGGACACCGCCGATCCCGAGCAGCATCTCCTGAAGGAGCCGGTGCTCGCTCCCGCCGCCGTAGAGGCGGTCGGTGACGTCGCGCTCGGCGGGCGAGTTGGCCTCGATGTCGGAGTCGAGCAGCAGTAGCGGGACGCGCCCGACCTGGGCCTTCCAGACGTGCGCGGCCAGGGTGCGGCCGCCGGGCAGCGCGAGGTCGATCCGGCAGGGGGTGCCGTCGGTCTCGCGGAGCAGGGTGACGGCCAGCTCGTCCGGGTCGAGCAGCGGGTAGCGCTCCTGCTGCCAGCCGTCCCGGTCGAGGGACTGCCGGAAGTAGCCGTGCCGGTAGAAGAGCCCGACGCCGATGATCGGGACGCCGAGGTCGCTCGCGGCCTTGAGGTGGTCCCCGGCGAGGATGCCGAGGCCGCCGGAGTACTGGGGCAGCGCGGCGGCGATGCCGTACTCGGGCGAGAAGTAGGCGACGGCGGCGGGCAGCGGGACGTCGGCCGCCTGCCCGGCCGACTGGTACCAGCGCGGGCCGGCCAGGTACTCCCGGAGGTCGTCGGCGAGGTCTCCGAGTCTGCGCAGGAAGCGCCGGTCGGTGGCGAGCGCGGCGAGCCGGGCGGCCGGGACCTCCCCGAGCAGTCGCACCGGGTCCTCGCCGGTCGCGGCCCAGACCTCCGGGTCCACGGACCGGAAGAGGTCCCTGGTCTCGGGGTGCCAGGACCAGCGCAGGTTGAGGGCCAGCTCGTGCAACGGCTGGAGTTGTTCGGGCAGGACGGTGCGGACGGTGAATCTGCGGATTGCCTTCACGGCGTGAAGCGTAGCCGCGGCCACTGGCATGATGGTGCGTCAGTTGGTCTATTCGACCTCCGTTCGGCCTATTGATGAGATCGCATTCGGCGCATTGGGCTGCACGGGGGGCGCACGAGGCGCACTTTTCCGGGAGCCGCGCCACCAATACGTGAACACGGCGGAAAAGATCCTTTTCCGGTGACGGTTCCGACCCCGATCACGCCCGAAACTACTGTCATACCGCTGCGAAAGTCGTGTCGCCGATGCGACGATGAGCCAAGGTCGTTGATGCTTCGGGGTGTGCGGAGACGGGTGGCGCTCCCCCGAGAAGCAGCACGTCCGAATCCTTTTCGCGTTGACCGTTCCCCTTCTTCCTTGGTCCATTCGGCGCTCACCGCGCACCGACGCGTGTCCTCGGACTCGGCCTGCTCGTTCACGGGTGGGTTGGGTCACCCAGGGGTGTGCCCCGAGAGGCGTGCGCCGGGACGCGCGCGGGCTCTCGGGGGTCCCGCCACGGGCTCGGCGGGAGCGGGGCAGGTTGCCGGGGACGGCGGCGCGGGCAGGCTTCCGGTCGCACGTCCTCCCCACCCAGCAGTCCTCCCGGTACTCCCCTGGCCCCGCCGGCCCGCGGGAGCTGCCGCCGATCTCGGGCAGGAGTTTGGCATGCACGGCGACACGCGGGACCAGTCCACACCGGTGGCCGACAGCCCCGACGCAGCGGTCGCGGAATCGGCCGGACGGATGGATTCTGACATCCGGACAGACGCGTCGATGCCGGGTCCCCGGGGAGCCGGGGCTATCCGTACGGAGCGAGCGGACGAACCGGCCCGACAACCCGGGGCCGAGGAGAGCCGACCTGCGGCACCGCGCAAGCGCACCACCACCACACGGCGCAGCGCGACCGCCGCCGAGCCCGCCACCGCGAAGGCCGGGACCGGCACCGAGCCGGTCGGCCGCGGCGCCGCGACACGCAAGCCCGCCGCCGGCAAACCCGTCACGAGCAAACCCGCCGCCCGCAAGCCCGCCGCCCGCAAGACGACAGAGAGCGACACCGTGATCGGCCGCATCCCCGTCCTGGACGTCAGCCCCCTCGTAGACGCCGGCCGCCGCCCGGCCAAGGCGGTGGCCGGCGAGACCTTCCTGGTCACCGCGACCGTCTTCCGCGAGGGCCACGACGCGGTCAACGCCAACGTGGTCCTGCGCGACCCGCGCGGCCGCAGCGGCCCGTGGACGCCGATGCGCGAGCTGGCCGAGGGCACCGACCGCTGGGGCGCGCACGTCACCCCGACCGCGCCGGGCCGCTGGTCGTACCTGGTGGAGGCGTGGTCCGACCCGGTCGCCACCTGGCGCCGGACGGCGTCGATCAAGCTGCCGGCCGGGATCGACACCGCGCTGGTCCTGGAGGAGGGCGCCCAGCTGCTGGAGCGGGCCGCCTCCGGGGTGCCGAAGAAGGACGGTCGGGCCCAGGTACTGGCCGCGGTCGACGCGCTGCGCGACCCGGGTCTGCCGCCGCTCTCCCGGCTGGCCGCCGCGCTCGCCCCGGACGTCCAGGAGCTGCTGGCCCGGTTCCCGCTGCGCGAGCTGCTGAGCGCCTCCCGCCCGCTCCCGCTCCAGGTGGACCGGGAGCGGGCGCTGTTCGGCTCCTGGTACGAGTTCTTCCCCCGCTCGGAGGGGGCGGTGGTCGACCCGTCGGGCGTCGAGCCGCCGCGGTCCGGCAGTCTCCGGACGGCGGCCGAGCGGCTTCCGGCGGTCGCCGCGATGGGCTTCGACGTGGTCTACCTGCCGCCGGTCCACCCGATCGGACGAGCCTTCCGCAAGGGGCCGGACAACACCCTGACGGCCGGTCCGCACGACGTCGGCTCGCCGTGGGCGATCGGCTCGCCAGAGGGCGGCCACGACGCCGTCCACCCGGACCTCGGCACCATCGAGGACTTCGACCACTTCGTGGCCGAGGCGGCGGCGCTGCACCTGGAGGTGGCGCTGGACTTCGCGCTGCAGTGCTCGCCGGACCACCCGTGGGTGAACAAGCACCCGGAATGGTTCAGCCACCGCACCGACGGCACCATCGCCCATGCCGAGAACCCGCCGAAAAAGTATCAGGATATTTATCCGATCAACTTCGACCAGGACATGGACGGAATCGTCAAGGAGACGATCCGGGTGCTCCGGTTCTGGATGGCCCACGGCGTGCGGATCTTCCGGGTCGACAACCCGCACACCAAACCGGTGGCGTTCTGGGAGAAGGTGCTCGCCGACATCGCCCGCACCGACCCGGACGTGGTGTTCCTGGCCGAGGCGTTCACCCGCCCCGCGATGATGCACACCCTGGGGAAGATCGGTTTCCACCAGTCGTACACGTACTTCACCTGGCGCAACACCAAGCAGGAACTCATCGAGTACCTCACCGAACTCTCCGGTGACGCGGCCGCCTACATGCGGCCCAACTTCTTCCCCAACACGCCGGACATCCTGCACGACTTCCTCCAGCACGGCGGTCCGGCCGCGTTCGCGGTGCGCGCCGTACTGGCCGCCACCCTCTCCCCCAGCTACGGCGTGTACGCCGGCTACGAGCTGTACGAGAACGAGCCGGCACACCCCGGCTCCGAGGAGTACCTGCACTCGGAGAAGTACGAACTGCGCCCCCGGGACTGGAGCCGCACCGACACCCTCGCCCCGCTGCTCACCGTCCTGAACCGGCTGCGCCGCCGTCACCCGGCCCTCCAGCAGCTGCGTTCCCTGCGCTTCCACCCCACCGACAACGACCAGGTGCTCGCCTACTCCAAGACCGCCCTGACGCCCGACGGCCTCACCGACCACGTCATCACCGTGGTGAACCTGGACCCGCACCACGCCCAGGAGGCCACCGTCACCCTCGACGGGGAGGGGCCGTACGCGGTCCACGACGAGCTCACCGGCGCCGCCTACACCTGGGGCCGGCACAACTACGTCCGGCTCGATCCCTCAACCGAGCCGGCTCACCTCCTCACGGTTCGGAGGAACCCAGCGTGACAGTGAACGAGCCCGTTCCCGACACCTTCCCCGAGACCTCGAAGAAGAACCTGGACCCGGAATGGTTCAAGCGTGCGGTCTTCTACGAGGTGCTGGTGCGGTCCTTCCAGGACAGCAACGGCGACGGGGTCGGGGACCTCCGGGGGCTCACGTCCAAACTCGACTACCTGCAGTGGCTCGGGGTCGACTGCCTCTGGCTGCCGCCGTTCTTCGCCTCACCGCTGCGCGACGGCGGGTACGACGTGGCGGACTACAAGTCGGTCCTGCCCGAGTTCGGCGACCTCGCCGACTTCATGGAGTTCGTCGACGCCGCCCACCTGCGCGGCATGCGCGTGGTCATCGACTTCGTCATGAACCACACCAGCGACCAGCACCCGTGGTTCCAGGCCTCCCGGGAGGACCCGGACGGCCCGTACGGCGACTTCTACATGTGGGCCGACGACGACAAGCAGTACCCCGACGCCCGGATCATCTTCGTCGACACCGAGACCTCCAACTGGACCTACGACCCGGTGCGCAAGCAGTACTACTGGCACCGGTTCTTCTCGCACCAGCCGGACCTCAACTACGACAACCCGCGCGTCCAGGACGAGATGATCGCCGGGCTCCGGTTCTGGCTCGACCTCGGCATCGACGGCTTCCGGCTGGACGCGGTGCCGTACCTGTTCGCCCGCGAGGGCACCAACTGCGAGAACCTGCCGGAGACCCACGAGTTCCTCCAGCGGGTCCGCAAGGAGATCGACGCCAACTACCCGGACACCGTGCTGCTCGCCGAGGCCAACCAGTGGCCGGAGGACGTCGTCGACTACTTCGGCGACTTCGCCTCCGGCGGCGACGAGTGCCACATGGCGTTCCACTTCCCGGTGATGCCGCGGATCTTCATGGCGGTCCGCCGGGAGTCCCGGTACCCGGTCTCGGAGATCCTCGCCAAGACGCCGAGCATCCCGCGCGGCTGCCAGTGGGGCATCTTCCTGCGCAACCACGACGAGCTGACCCTGGAGATGGTCACCGACGAGGAGCGCGACTACATGTACGCGGAGTACGCCAAGGACCCGCGGATGCGCGCCAACGTGGGCATCCGCCGCCGGCTCGCCCCGCTGCTGGAGAACGACCGCAACCAGATCGAGCTGTTCACCGCGCTGCTGCTCTCCCTCCCCGGCTCGCCGGTGCTCTACTACGGGGACGAGATCGGCATGGGGGACAACATCTGGCTCGGCGACCGGGACGGCGTCCGGACCCCGATGCAGTGGACCCCGGACCGCAACGCGGGTTTCTCGTCCGCCGACCCGGGCAGGCTCAGTCTGCCGCCCATCATGGATCCGGTGTACGGCTACCAGGTGACCAACGTCGAAGCACAGCAGAGCAGTTCGAGTTCACTGCTGCACTGGACGCGTCGCATGATCGAGATCCGCAAGCTCAACCCGGCCTTCGGCCTCGGGACGTACACCGAACTGCCCTCCAGCAACCCCGCGGTGCTGGCCTTCGTCCGTGAGCACGAAGGGGACCTGGTCATGTGCGTGAACAACTTCTCGCGGTTCGCACAGCCGACCGAACTGGACCTGAGGCAGTTCGGAGGACGCTACCCGGTCGAGCTGATCGGCGGAGTGCGCTTCCCCTCGATCGGCGAGTGGCCGTACCTGCTCACCCTCGCCGGGCACGGCTTCTACTGGTTCCAGCTCCGCCGGCCCCCCCGGTTGAGCGGAACCAGGCATCCGAAGTAACGATCCGGCAGCCGCCGGAAGCACATCGAACCCTCCGGGGGCGCGAGTTCGAACCCGCGCCCCCGGAGTTCTCTGCACCACCGCGTACGGAGAACAGCCCAACGGCCACCCACACGAAGGCGTGACACCCGGGCGCAACGCTCGCGTGCCGTCGCCGCCGCGCCGCCGCAATCCGGAAGACTGACGGACCCGGCCAGACCCGTCGGGCAGTCCGCCCGCCTCTTCCGGGGAAAGGGAGTCATGTCCGAAACCTCCCGTTCTCAAGCTCCACTGCACCGTGACACCCCCGCCGGCTCCGCCGTGCCGGTCGGCACGCGAGGCGCCGGGGCCCGGAGAACCGCCCTGGGGGTCAGCGAACTCGTCCAGGCGGCTCTGCCCCTGATCGCCGAGTGGCTCCCCACCCAGCGCTGGTACGCCGGCAAGGGACGGCCGATCACCGGCCTCACCCCCCTCGTCGGCACCCCCCTCCAGGTCGGCGACCCCGCCCTGCTGCACCTGCTGCTCCGGGTCGAGCACGCCACCACCGCCGGCGCGCCGCACGGCGACCTGTACCAGCTGCTGCTCGGCATCCGCTCGCAGGGCCCGGCCGGCATCGAGCCGACCGCCGTCCTCGGCCGGCTCACCCAGGGCCCGTACGACGGTGCGGCCCTCTACGACGCCGTGCACGACCCCGAACTCACCGGTCGGCTGCTCGAACACCTCGCCACCGGCGACCGGTTCGGCTCGCTGTCGTTCCGCCGCACCCCCGGCTCCGGGCTTCCCACCAACCTCCCGGGCCGCGCCTCCACCGCCGAGCAGTCCAACAGCTCGGTCATCTACGGCACCTCCTACATCCTCAAGCTGTTCCGGCGCATCCACCCCGGCACCAACCCCGACCTCGAACTCTCGCTGGCGCTCTCCCGGGCCGGCTCGACCCGCATCCCCCGGGTCGCCGCCTGGTTCGAGAGCCGTCTGGAGCGCGCCGAGCCGGCCACCCTCGGGCTGCTCCAGCGCTACCTGCCCGAGGCCGAGGACGGCTGGGAACTCGCGCTCGACCAGGTCGGCCGCCTCAAGGGCGACCCGTCCCCCGGCAACTTCGCCATCGAGGCCCACCGGCTCGGCCGGGCCACCGCCGAGGTCCACCGGGTACTGGCCCGCTCGATGCCCGTCGCCCGCCTCGACCGCGCGCAGACCCGACGGCTGGCCTCCGCGATGACCGACCGCCTCGACAGCGCGGTCGCCGCCGTCCCCGGGCTGATGCGCTACCGGGCCGCGCTGCGCTCCGCCTTCCAGCAGATGGCCGACGCCCACCCCGACGGCCTGCCGGTCCAGCGGATCCACGGCGACCTGCACCTCGGCCAGGCCATGCGCACCCCGCACGGCTGGGTGCTGCTCGACTTCGAGGGCGAACCCGCCAAGTCGGTGACCGAGCGGCGCGAACCGCAGACGGCGCTGCGGGACGTGGCAGCGATGCTCCGTTCCTTCGACTACGCCGCCGCCCACCTGCTCGCCGGCGGGCCGTCCGACCCGGAACTGGCCCACCTCGCGGCCGCCTGGGCGCAGCGCAACCGCACCGCCTACAGCGCCGGATACACCGCCGGCGGCGGCACCGACCCGGCCGCCTCCCCCGAACTGATGCGCGCCCTGGAGATCGACAAGGCGGTGTACGAGGTCGTGTACGAGGCCCGGCACCGGCCGAGCTGGCTGCCGATCCCGCTCGCCGCCATCAACCGCCTGGCGCTCACCGTCTGATCCCGCTCCGTCCGGCTCCGTCCGGCTCCACCTGTCGCCACCCGCTGTCCCCCGCTCCACCCGAGTCCACCCTCATCCGCCGGAACCAGCCGCCGGCGAGTTCACCGACGCCCCTCCGAACCCGCCGGCCCCGATCCAGGAGGTCCTCGCAGTGACGCCGCTCGACCCGCCAGGCCGCACCACCCGCACCGTGCCGGCCACCTTCCTGGCCGGCCCGGACTCCCCGCAGCGCGAGCCCGCGACCGCCCGGCGGGCCGAGCCGCGGCCGCCGGCCGTACCGGCCCCGGCCAACGCCGCCCCGGCCAACGCCGCGCCGGCCCCGGTCGGGGCCCCGGTCGCCGGCCCCGAGGCCCGCGACGCCCCCGCCGGCACCAGGACCGCCGCCGCGGCAGCCGGGGTCTCGGCCGGGCGCCCGGCCGACACCGGGACCACCGACCGGGCGGGTGCCGCCGCCGAGGCCGCCGCACCGTCCGGGGCACTGCGGCTGCCCGAGGCGCCGCTGCCGCCCGCCGAGGTCGACCGGCTGGTCGGCGGACAGCACCACGACCCGCACTCCCTGCTCGGCGCCCACCCCGTGCACGGCGGCACCGCCATCCGGGTGCTCCGCCCGTTCGCCGAACGCGTCGTCGTCGAGACCGCGCTCGGACCCGCCGAGCTCACCCACCAGCAGAGCGGCCTCTTCACCGGGCTGCTCCCCGGCACCGGACCCGCCGCGTCGGACCCGGTCGACTACCGGCTGCTGGTCAGCTACCCGGGCATCGAGCCGATCCGCCAGCACGACGGCTACCGCACCCCGCCCACCCTCGGGGACCTCGACCTCCACCTGATCTCCGAGGGCCGGCACGAGCAGCTCTGGCAGGCCCTCGGCTCCCACGTGCGCACCGTCGACGGGGTCGCCGGCACCGCCTTCGCCGTCTGGGCGCCGAACGCCGCCGGGGTCCGCCTGATCGGCGACTTCAACCACTGGGACGGCTCCGGCCACCCGATGCGCTCGCTCGGCTCCTCCGGCATCTGGGAGCTGTTCGTGCCCGGCCTCGGCGAGGGCACCCAGTACAAGTACGAGATCCGCACCCGGCAGGGCTGGATCCTCGACAAGGCGGATCCGCTCGCCCGAGCCGCGCAGATCCCGCCCGGCACCGCCTCGGTCGTCACCACCTCCGCCCACCGCTGGCAGGACGACGAGTGGATGGCCGGCCGGGCCCGCACCGCACACCACCGCGCCCCCATGTCGGTGTACGAGCTGCACCTGGCGTCCTGGCGCCCCGACCTCACCTCGTACCGCGCCATCGCCGAGGAACTCCCCGGGTACCTCAAGGAGTTGAACTTCACCCACGTGGAGCTCATGCCGGTCATGGAGCACCCCTTCGGCGGCTCCTGGGGCTACCAGGTGTCCGGCTACTACGCGCCCACCGCCCGGCTCGGCACCCCCGACGACTTCCGGCACCTGGTCGACACCCTGCACCGGCACGGCATCGGCGTCATCGTCGACTGGGTGCCGGCGCACTTCCCCAAGGACGACTTCGCACTCGCCCGGTTCGACGGCGAGCCGCTGTACGAGCCCGCCGACCCGCTGCGTGCCGAGCACCCCGACTGGGGCACCCTGGAGTTCGACTACGGCCGCGTCGAGGTGCGCAACTTCCTCGTCGCCAACGCGGTCTACTGGTGCGAGGAGTTCCACATCGACGGCCTGCGGGTCGACGCCGTCGCCTCGATGCTCTACCTCGACTACTCGCGCGAGGGCGGCGCCTGGACCCCCAACCAGTACGGCGGGCGGGAGAACCTCGACGCGGCCTCGTTCCTCCAGGAGATGAACGCCACCGTCTACCGCCGCTGCCCCGGCGTCATCACCATCGCCGAGGAGTCCACCGCCTGGGACGGCGTCACCCGGCCCACCGACAGCGGCGGCCTCGGGTTCGGCCTCAAGTGGAACATGGGCTGGATGCACGACTCGCTGGTCTACATCGGCAAGGAACCGGTGCACCGCAGGTACCACCATAACGAGATCACCTTCTCGATGGTGTACGCCTACTCCGAGAACTACATCCTGCCGATCTCGCACGACGAGGTGGTGCACGGCAAGCAGGCCCTGGTCTCCAAGATGCCCGGCGACTGGTGGCAGCAGCGCGCCAACCACCGCGCCTACCTCGGCTTCATGTGGGCCCACCCGGGCAAGCAGCTCCTCTTCATGGGACAGGAGTTCGCCCAGGGCGCCGAATGGGACCACGAGCAGGGCCCGCAGTGGTGGGTGCTCGACGAGCAGTGGCCCGCCCACCAGGACCACCTGGGTGTCCGCCGCCTCGTCCGCGACCTCAACCGCCGCTACCTCGACGCCCCCGCCCTCTGGGAGCTGGACACCACCCCGGCCGGATTCCGCTGGCTCGACGGCGGCGCCGCCGAGGACAACCTGCTCTCCTTCGTCCGGTACGCCGCGGACGGCACCCCGCTGGTCGCCGTCTGCAACTTCTCCCCCGTGGTCCGCCACGGCCGGCGCGTCGGCCTGCCCGCCCTCGACGGCCGCGACCAGCTCTGGGAAGAGGTCCTCAACACCGACGCCGAGACCTACGGCGGCAGCGGCGTCGCCAACTCCCGCCCCGTGAAGTCCGAGCCCGTCGAGTGGAACGGCCAGCCCCGCAGCGCCGAACTGGTCCTCCCCCCGCTCGCCACCCTCTGGCTGCGCCCCGTCTGACGCTCCCGGCGGGTGCCGGCCCCGGGCCCGGCACCCGCCCCCGCGGCGCGGTCGCGCCCCGTGGCAGGGGCCGTTGTGCCTGGCGGCGGTGGCCCCTAGGCTCCCCCGGGCGGTTACTGATCGTCGGCGGCTGGGGGGCCTCGCGCGTGGCAACGTTCCTGGGGTGGGCCTACGTTCTGCTGCCCCCGGCCTGCTGGGCGGTGCTGGCGCGCACCCGCACGACCGGAGCGACGGTCGGCGCCGTCCTCGCCGGCCTGGCGGCCGTCCCGGTCGGACTGGAACACGGCTGGTTCCACAGCCGGGCCACCGCCGAGTCCGAGGCCGGCTATCCGCTGGCCGCCGGCCTGGTCGTCCTGGCCGGTGCGCTGGTCGAGCGGCGGCGGTGCGGCCCCCGGCCGTCCCCGGAGTACAGCCGCCCGGTGGCCGTCGCGACCCTCGCCACCGCCGCCCACAGCCTGATCGGCCTCGTCATCGGCCTCCTCTACCAGCTGGCCGTCCACGAGCCGTACTCCCCCGCCCGGGCCGAGTTCTCGCTGCCGGCCGGGCTCACCGTCGAACACGACAGCGGCGACGATCCCCGCTGCGCCCTGCACTTCTGCGTCCGCGAACTCACCCTCGGCAGCCCCGAGGGCCTGCCCGGCTCCGAGGTGGGCCGCCGGGTGCGCGAACGGCTCGCCGCCGACGGCTGGCGGCCCGGACCGAACGACACCCTCCGCCGCCGGCACGGCTGGCTGCTGGACAAGCGGGTGACCGTGCTCCGCCTCGACGAGCTCGACCGGGGAGCCGTGGTCGAGCTCGTCGGCCCGGACCGCTTCTCGCCCCTGTGACCTTCGCCCCTTGCCGGGGTACGACCACTCTGCTCGCGGACGGGCGTTCAGGGTGCGAAGGTATGGTCGATATGACCACTTTCTGAGACGACGGGACGGAGAGAGCCACGTGGCGCGCAGCGTGTACGTGACCGGGATCGACCGGGGGGACGGGCGACAGGCGGTGGAGCTCGGGGTCATGGAGCTGCTCACCCGCCAGGTGGACCGGGTCGGGGTGTTCCGTCCGCTGGTACACGCGCACGCGCCCGTGGGAGCGGCTTCCGGCCGCCCGGCCGGGGGAGAGCCCGGGTCGGACCACGTGGTCGAGCTGCTGCGGGCCCGGTACCGGCTGGACCTGCCGGCCGGCGAGCTGTACGGGCTGACGTACGAGGAGGCCGCCGCGCTCCAGGCCGCCCAGGGACAGGACGAGCTGGTCTCGGTCCTGGTGGACCGGTTCCGGGCACTGGAGCGGCGCTGCCAGGCCGTACTGGTGCTGGGCACCGACTTCGCGGACACCAACATCCCGGACGAGCTGGCCTTCAACGCCCGGCTCGCCAACGAGTTCGGCGCCGCCGTCCTGCCGGTGGTCGGCGGGCACGGCGAGGACGCCGCCACGGTGGTCGCCGAGGTCCGCAACGCCCACCGGGCCTACACCGACCTGGGCTGCGAGACCCTGGCGATGGTCGCCAACCGGGTCGCACCGGGCGCCAAGCAGCCGGTCCAGCGCAAGCTCACCGAGAAGCTGCCGATCCCCGCGTACGTCATCCCCGAGGAGCCGGCGCTGGCCGCGCCGACCGTCGCCCAGCTGGTCGAGGCGACCGGCGCCGAGGTGCTGATCGGGGACGCCGCCGGCCTGGCCCGGGACGTCCGCGGCTTCGTCTTCGGCGGCGCCATGCTGCCGACCTTCCTCGACGCGCTGACCGAGGGCGCCCTGGTGGTCACCCCCGGGGACCGCGCCGACCTGGTGATCGGCTCGCTGGCCGCGCACGCCGCCGGCGCGCCGCCGATCGCCGGCGTGCTGCTCACCCTCGGCCAGCACCCAGGGCCGAACGTGATGGCACTCGCCGCGCGGCTGGCCCCCGGCACCCCGGTCGCGGTCGTGCCGGAGGGCAGCTGGCTCACCGCCGCCGCGCTCACCCACCTGGAGGGCAAGCTCTCCGCAGCCAGCCCACGGAAGGCCGACATCGCCCTCGGCCTTTTCGAACTGCACGTGGACACGGCCGAGTTGACCAACCTGATCGAGGTCGGCCGGTCCGAGCGGGTGACCCCGATGATGTTCGAGCACGCGCTGCTGGAGCGGGCCCGGGGCGCCCGCCGGCACGTCGTGCTGCCGGAGGGCACCGAGGAACGGGTGCTGCGCGCCGCCGAGATCCTGCTCCGCCGCAACATCTGCGACCTCACCCTGCTCGGCGAGGTCGACGCCGTCCGCCGCAAGGCCGCGGGCCTGAGCATCGACCTCCCGGCCGAGAACCCGGCCGCCGACCGCGCCCAGGTCCGGATCGTCGACCCGACCACCAGCCCGCTGCGCCGCCAGTTCGCCGAGCTGTACGCGAAGCTGCGGGCGCACAAGGGGATGACCGTCGAACTGGCCCTGGACGTGGTCACCGACGTCTCCTACTTCGGCACCCTGATGGTCCAGGAGGGCATCGCCGACGGCATGGTCTCCGGCGCGGTGCACTCCACCGCGGCCACCATCCGGCCCGCCTTCGAGGTGATCAAGACCTCGCCGGGCGCGGCCATCGTGTCGAGCGTCTTCTTCATGTGCCTGGCCGACAAGGTGCTGGTGTACGGCGACTGCGCCGTCAACCCGGACCCGGACGCCCAGCAGCTGGCCGACATCGCCATCCAGTCGGCCGCCACCGCCGCCCAGTTCGGCGTCGAGCCGCGGGTCGCGATGCTGTCCTACTCGACCGGAACCTCCGGCTCGGGTGCGGACGTCGACAAGGTCCGCAGGGCCACCGAACTCGTCCGCGAGCTGCGCCCGGACATCCTGGTCGAGGGGCCGATCCAGTACGACGCGGCGGTCGACGCCCACGTCGCGGCCACCAAGTTGCCGGGGTCCGAGGTGGCCGGCCGGGCCACCGTGCTGATCTTCCCGGACCTCAACACCGGCAACAACACCTACAAGGCCGTCCAGCGCTCGGCCGGCGCGGTCGCCGTCGGCCCGGTGCTCCAGGGACTCCGCAAGCCGGTCAACGACCTCTCGCGCGGTGCGCTGGTGCAGGACATCGTCAACACGGTGGCGATCACCGCCATCCAGTCCCAGGAACGCCGCGAAGGAGCAACGGCATGAGTGAAGGTACCCGCGTCCTGGTGCTGAACGCCGGCTCCTCGTCGGTCAAGTACCAGCTGATCGACATGCTGGACGGCGCCCGGCTGGCCTCCGGGCTGGTCGAGCGGATCGGCGAGGCCGGCGGCCGGCTGGTGCACACCCCGCGCGGCGGCGCCGAGCGGGAGAGCGTCCAGGTCTTCCCCGACCACGGCGCGGGGCTGAAGGCGGTCGCCGAGGAGCTGGCCGCCGACGGCCTCGGGCTGGACTCCCCGGAGCTGGCCGCGATCGGCCACCGGGTGGTGCACGGCGGCCTGCGGTTCACCGAGCCGACCGTGATCACCGACGACGTGCTCCGGGAGATCCGCCGACTGATCCCGGTCGCCCCGCTGCACAACCCGGCCAACATCACCGGCATCGAGGTGGCCCGCGCGCTGCGGCCCGACCTGCCCCAGGTCGCCGTGTTCGACACGGCCTTCCACGCCTCGATGCCGGAGCACGCCGCCCGGTACGCGGTGGACAAGGAGGTCGCCGACCGGCACCGGGTGCGCCGCTACGGCTTCCACGGCACCTCGCACCAGTACGTCTCGCGGGCCACCGCGCGACTGCTCGGCAAGGACCCGGCCGAGGTGAACGTGATCGTGCTGCACCTGGGCAACGGCGCCTCGGCGTCGGCGGTCGCGGGCGGCCGGTGCGTGGACACCTCGATGGGGCTGACCCCGCTGGAGGGCCTGGTGATGGGCACTCGTTCGGGTGATATCGATGCGGGCGTGGTCTTCCACCTGCACCGGGTCGGCGGGCTCTCGATCGACGAGATCGACGACCTGCTCAACCGTCGCAGCGGCCTGCTGGGCCTGTGCGGCGACAACGACATGCGCGAGATCATGCGCCGCGCGGAGGAGGGCGACGAGGACGCTCGGCTGGCGTTCGACGCCTACATCCACCGGCTGCGCAAGTACATCGGCGGGTACTACGCGGTGCTCGGCCGGGTGGACGCGATCGCCTTCACGGCGGGTGTCGGGGAGAACGCGGCACCGGTCCGGGCGGCCGCCACGGCCGGCCTGGACGGGCTGGGCATCGCGGTCGACCCGGAACTCAACTCGGTACGCTCGCGCGAGCCCCGGCTGATCTCCCCCGAGTACGCACGGGTGGCGGTCGCCGTCGTGCCCACCGACGAGGAGTTGGAGATCGCCCGGCAGACCTTCGCCCTGGTGCACCGGTCGTCCGAAAACTGACCCCCCGTCGTCTCGCTCCCCGGAATCCTTCGTCGGCGATTCCTCTCGATTCGGGCCGAATGCACCTATAACACGAACGGATAGACTGATCGATATGCGCCGAGCGAAAATTGTCTGCACCCTGGGTCCGGCGACGGACTCCTACGAACAGCTGAAGGCCATCGTCGAGGCGGGCATGAACGTCGCCCGACTGAACATGAGCCACGGCACCCACGCGGACCACGAGGAGCGGTACCGCAAGGTCCGCCAGGTCTCGGAGGACACCGGCAAGGCCATCGGCGTCCTGGCCGACCTCCAGGGTCCCAAGATCCGTCTGGCGACCTTCGCCAACGGCCCGGTGACCGTCGACAACGGCGACGAGTTCACCATCACCACCGAGGACGTCCCCGGTGACCAGCACATCTGCGGGACCACGTACAAGGGCCTGCCCGGCGACGTCAAGGCCGGCGACCCGATCCTGATCAACGACGGCGTCATCGCCCTGGAGGTCGTCAGCGTCGACGGCCCGCGGGTGCGGACCGTGGTCGTCGAGGGCGGCGTGCTCTCGAACAACAAGGGCATCAACCTTCCCGGCGCGGCCGTCAACGTGCCCGCGCTGTCCGAGAAGGACAAGGACGACCTGCGCTTCGCGCTGGAGCTGGGCGTCGACATGGTCGCCCTCTCGTTCGTCCGCAACGCGGCCGACGTCAAGGACGTCCACGAGGTCATGGACGCGGTCGGCATCCGGGTGCCGGTCATCGCCAAGATCGAGAAGCCGCAGGCCGTCGAGGCCATGGAGGAGATCGTCCTCGCCTTCGACGCCATCATGGTCGCCCGCGGTGACCTGGCCGTCGAGTACCCGCTGGAGCGGGTGCCGCTGGTCCAGAAGCAGCTCATCACGCTGGCCCGCCGGAACGCCAAGCCCGTCATCGTCGCCACCCAGATGATGGAGTCGATGATCCACGCCTCGCGCCCGACCCGCGCCGAGGTCTCCGACGTCGCCAACGCCATCCTGGACGGCACCGACGCGGTCATGCTCTCCGCCGAGTCCAGCGTGGGCAAGTACCCGATCGAGACCGTCCGCACCATGAGCCGGATCTGCGAGAAGGCCGAGGAGGAGCTGCTCTCCCAGGGTCTCCAGCCGCTCAACCCGGGCCGCAAGCCGCGCACCCAGGGCGGCTCGATCGCCCGCGCCGCGTGCGAGCTGGGCGACTTCCTCAACGGCAAGGCGCTGGTCGCGTTCACCAAGTCCGGTGACACCGCGCGCCGGCTCTCCCGGTACCGCTCGCCGATCCCGGTGATCGCGTTCACCCCGGACAACGCCACCCGCAACCAGCTCTCGCTGAGCTGGGGCGTCGAGGCCCACGTGACCGAGCAGGTCGGCTCGACCGACGAGATGGTGGCCCAGGTCGACGGCGAACTGCTCCGCATCGGCGAGCTGACCGAGGGCGACACCGTCATCGTCACCGCCGGCTCCCCGCCCGGCGTCCCCGGCAACACCAACATGGTCCAGGTCCACCACCTCGGTACCCGCAGCGACAAGTAGTCCCCCGCACGACGCCCGTGGGGCGGCTCCTCCGACCGGAGGGGCCGCCCCACGGGCGTTCGGTGCCGGTGTCCGGGCCGGAGCCCGCCCGGGGCTACTTCGCGTTGCCCACGTACGGGGTGTCGTCGTTGTAGAGCTGCATACCGGGGATCGTCAGGGTGCCGCCGAACTGACCGGCCTGGACGGCGGTGACGCCGGTCAGCTCCAGCCAGAGCGGCAGTTGGAGCTGACCTATCAGGTCGTACAGCCACTGCGGCAGGGGCCCGTCCGGCGTGAGGGTGAGCTCCCCCAGGTCGATCGGGATCGGCAGGCCCAGCACCTTGGACAGGTGGCCGGAGAGCCGCTCCACGTACATGGTGACGGTGCCGCTGCGCATGGTCGAGACCGAGCCGGGCGCGCCCTTGACGTGGAAGGTCTTGTCGTTGCCCTCCAGCGTCGACATGTGCAGGTTCTCGATGTCGACGCTCTCGACCTCGAACTTCAGCACCCGCTTGGTGCCGGTGGGCGTCTGGACGTTGACCACACCGAGCAGCACCGCGTGGTTCAGCACCAGCCGGGAGGTCTGCAGGGTCCAGTTCTGGTCCGGGACGAGGATCGGGTTGTCCGGCGGCTTGCCGGCCGGGTTGAGCGCCTTGGTGTCGACCAGGCAGTTCGGGTCCTTGGTCGGCGTGGCCGAGGCCGGACCGGAGGGCGTCGGGGTACCCGGCGCGGAGGACCTGGCCGGGGCCGACGGCGAGGAGCTCGCCCCGGAGCCCGCGGAGGAACCGGCGGTGGGCTTGGTGGAGGGCTTGGCGGCGGGCTTGGCCGAGGCCGAACCGCTCGGTGCTCCGGACGGGGTGCTGCTCGGGACACCGCTCGCCGTACCGCTCGGGGTGACGGGCGCAGGCGCGGTGGCGGTCGGCGCCGGTGCGGTCGGGGCGGGTCCGGTCGGCGAGGGCGCGGGGGCGGCCGGGGCCACCGCGTGGACGCCGGCGGACGGCGCCGCGGTCGGGCTCGGCGCACCGCCCGGGCGGACCAGGTCGATGACGCCCCCGACGATGTCGTCGATGAGCCCGGCCCGGGTGGCCCCGCCCGCGGTGCCGGCGGTCGCGGCCGGCGGCGGGGTCGCGGCCGGCGGCCGAGGTGCCGACGGCGCGGCAGTCGTCGGCGCGGCGGTCGGCGGGACGGCGGGCGTGGGGACGGCGGGCGTGGGGACGGCGGGCGTGGGGACGGCCGTCGGGGCCGTGGCCGGCCCACTCGCCGGTGGGGTCACCGGAGCGGTCGCCTCGGGAAGCGGGACCGACGGGCCCGGGATCGGCGGCGGCAGCTCGCTCTTCGGGACGGGCGTCTCGGCCACCTTCGGCGGCAGCGGCGCGGCGTCCGGCGCGGTGGCGCACGGCTTGCTCGCCGAGGTCTCGGCGATGGCCGAGCCCGGCGTGTAGGCGGCGGCCATCAGCAGGGCGGTCGGTACCGCGGCCATCGCCAGCGCGCGGCCGCGCAGGCGGATCCGGACGGGTGTCCGGGGCGCCGCGTGCCGGGCGGAGCGCGGGGCGGGAACGACGGGATCGCCCTGCCGCTCGTCGGGCTCGGTCACCGAACCTCCTCGGGCTCGCCGGCCTGCGGCGGAACTGTTCCCTCGGCGGGGGGCCCGGCCGGGCCTCCGACCGACGGTTCACCCTGGGCGGGGACGACCGGGAGCGGCGCGGTGGCGGCCTCGGCGGCGGTCCCCTCGGCGGCGAACGCCCCGGCGGCAGTCGTCCCGGTGGCGGTCCTCTCGGCGACGCCCTGGTCGGCCCCCGGGTCGACGGCCTCGACCGCCGCCTCCGGCACCGGCGCCCAGGCCATCATCAGCCCGCCGCCGATGAGCCCGGGCAGCAGGGCCAGGCCGAAGCCGGCCAGGTTCGAGACCGGGATCGAGACGAGGATGAGCAGCGTGGTGGCGACGCCCGCGAAGATCCGCACGGCGGGCTGGAACCAGGCGGTGAAGCCGAGCAGGATCAGCAGCACGCCGATGATCAGCGAACCGGCGCCCGCCGTGGTC
Source organism: Streptomyces sp. BE20 (assembly GCF_036322525.1). Taxonomy (NCBI): domain Bacteria; kingdom Bacillati; phylum Actinomycetota; class Actinomycetes; order Kitasatosporales; family Streptomycetaceae; genus Streptomyces; species Streptomyces sp. BE20. Next base: position 95,805 of record NZ_JAQYWW010001090.1, read on the forward strand.
GACATGGCGATGGTGACGCCGCCCAGCGACAGGTTCGCATAGGGGAAGTACAGGATCGGGACGCCGGCGATCATGGCCAGCAGACCGCCCCAGAAGGGCCGGGTACGACGGAATTCGCGGAAGTTCCGCCAGAGCCATCCGACCGGGTTCCGGTGTTCGGGCCGAGCGTCGGCCGTTGCGCTGGACATGGTGCAGCTCCTCGATGTCTCTACGAGGGAGAAACAGTGGCGTGGGGCCGGGACCGGCGGTCGCCCGCCGCCCCCGGCCCTGAAGGACCCCTCACTCGGGTGCGCCGACCGGCGCACCGTCAGACGAGGCTCAGAAGCACTCGTTGCCCGGGCCGTCGCCGCTCTTGAGCTTGAGGCTCAGACCGTTGAGGACGAAGGTGCCGGCCGACGTGGCGCGTGCGACCTGCTCGACGCCGGTGAGGTCGGCCTCCCTGGCGGCCTGGGCGAAGCCGACGGCGCCGGTCGGAAGCTTCTTGCCGGCTTCCTTGAGGGCCGGGTGGCCCTTCCAGCCCTGGGTCGCCGAACCGGTGAGGGTCGAGGCGTCCTGACCGATGTTGATGTCGGTGAACTTCGCGTCGGCCTTCAGCTGCTCCAGGTCGATCAGCAGGTTGTGCGCGGTGACCGGCTTGTCCTTGTCGGTACCGGCGTTCAGCTGGAGGGTGATCTTGCCGAGGCCGAGCGCCGAGAGGTCGGTCACCACCGACTGGCAGAGGTTCTCGATGATGGCGTCGTCGAAGGCCGAGACGGCGACCGGGTGCGGCGTGCCGTTGGCCTCGATGTCGACCGTGCCGAACTGGGCGAAGTTGGTGCCCTTGAGGTGCGAGGTCTTCACCTTGAACTGCTGGCCCGAGATGCTGAACGACGCCGCGAGCGCGCTGTTGGCGATCGAGACGCCGACCATCGCGGTGGCCGCGACGCTCGGCACCATCACCAGGGCGAAGCGCTTCCAGCGGGTCTTGCCGTGGGTCTGGGACATGCGTGTCCTCCTATCGGACGTACATCTCCGGCTCCCCGGCGGTGCGTCCCGCACCGGTGGGGGGCCTGGGATGGGAGAGAGCTACGTCCTCGGTAGCGGAGAGCGCCGTGACAACACGGGCGATCCCCCCGAGCGACAACCAGTGACCGCGCGGGCAGCGCGGCCTGACGAAGGACAGGAACCGCCGTGGGACCGCGGATACCCCCCTGCCTTCATGCCGGCGGCCGGGGCCGACGGCTGCCCGGTGGGGATCCCCCGCTCCGTCGTCCCCGGCCGGCTGCCGGGAGTTGGAGTGTGGGGACCGGGCGTGCCGATGCTGCTCGAATCCCGGGCTGAGCACAAGAGGTTCATTACTGACGGGTAATCCAACAGCGGACGGCGATGATCATGGAATCAGCCACATGAACACACAGAGTCACGAATTGAAGGAATCGTGACGGCGAAATCCCCCGGAAACATCAGTGAAACACCCGTGGACGGTCACATGTCGTGACCGTCCACGGGTGTTGTCAAGATTTGGTAAACCTCTGGCGCGGCGACCGGATTGTCGCCAAATCACCAGCGGCACCGCAGGTCGTCCACCGTGCCGGAACAGCGCCCTCCGGCCCGCCCGGCGGGCCCCGGAACGACAGGGCCTCAGAAGAGCACGCGCGCCAGTGCCTGGCGGGCCGCCGTGACCCGCGGGTCCTCGGTGCCGATGACCTCGAACAGCTCCAACAGCCGGACCCGGACGGCGTTCCGCTCCTCGCCGAAGGTCCTGCCCACCGTGTTGACCAGACGGCCGAACGCGTCCTCGACGTGCCCGCCCACCAGGTCCAGGTCGGCCGCCTGCAGCTGCACCTCGACGTTCTTCGGGTCCGCGGCGGCCGCGGCCCGGACCGCCTGCAGGTCCAGACCCTCCACCCGGCGGAGCAGTTCCGCCTGGGCCAGGCCGAGCTTCGCCTCGGTGTTGCCCGGCTGCTCGGCCAGCACGTTCTCGTACGCCTGGACGGCGCCGCCCAGGTCGCCCCGGTCCAGCGCGTCGTGCGCCGCCGCCAGGGCCGGGTCCTCGGGCCTGCCCGGCGCCTCGGCGGACTCGGCGCCGCCCGGCAGACCGGCACCGCCGACGATGCCGAAGCGCTGCTCGGCGACCAGGATCAGCTGGTCCAGCACCTTGCGGACGTTGGCCTCGTTCTCGGCGCCCTGGAAAAGGGGCACCAGCTGGCCGGCCACCACGGCCATCACGGCCGGGATGCCCTGGATGCCGAACTGCTGGGCGATCAGCTGGTTGCTGTCGACGTCGATCTTGGCGAGCACGATCCGGCCGGCGTACTCCTCGGCCAGACGCTCCAGGATCGGACTGAGCTGCTTGCAGGGCCCGCACCACTCGGCCCAGAAGTCGATGACGACCGGCACCTCGGTGGAGCGCTGGACGACCTCGGTCTCGAAGGTGTCCTCGGTGACATCGATGACGAGCGGGTAGTCGGCCCCGACCGGGGCGACTCCGTCCTCCTCGGCGGCGGCCGCCTGGCGGGCCCGCTCGGCCCGGGCCTGCTCGGCCTTCTGGGCAGCTTCGCCGGCTGCCTTCACTGCGGCGAGATCGACCGCACCGCGCAGGGCGGAGCTGTTGGGACGCGAATTCCGTGGCTGCATGGCACCATCCTCCCCCGTCCGCCCTGCCTGCGGGCACCACCTTCCGGAAAACCGACCCGCGCGGGCTGCGCGGCCTCGATTCCCCCGGTGGAGAACCCGACCCCCGATAACCTGAACCGTTCGGCGCGGATCCCCATCCGCACCCGTGCCGCTCCCGTCCCACGGGGTGGCGGCGCCTGGTCGTCGTCAGCTTTCGCTACGAGTCGTAGCGTAACTGGATCGAGGGCACCCGCCGCAACCCCCGCCGGCACTCCCGCAACGTGAGCTGCCCCACTTTCCGGCTCGGCCCGGCTGACCTGGACACGGTGAAGTCGCTACCGTTACCAGCCCCACCCATGTTACTTACCGGTAAACTGCAAGGAGGCCCGGTGCCGGCCCCCCAGCCCCCCGTGACCCCGGCGCACCCGGCCCGCCCGGACGAACCTCCGGAAACCCCGGAGAACTCCGACGGCGCGACCGTCCGCGCCAAGGGTCGTCCACGCAGCGCGGCCGCCGACCGCGCCATCCTGGACGCCACCCGCGAGACCCTCGCCGACCTCGGCTGGGGCGGTCTCACCATGGGCCACGTCGCCACCCGCGCGGGCGTCGCCAAGACCACCCTGTACCGGCGCTGGCCGTCCAAGAACGAGCTGGTGGTGGACGCCGTCGCCAGCCTCTTCGACGAGCTGGTGATGCCCGACCTGGGCAGCCTGCGGGCCGACATCGAGGGCGTGGTCGCCCAGTTCGCCGACCTGCTGGCCCGACCGGAGACCCAGGCGGCCCTGCTCGCCCTGTTCGCCGAGGGCACCCGCGACCGGCAGCTGCGCCGGCGGATCCGCGAGGCGATCGTCGACCCCCAGAAGAGACTGGTCCGGCAGGGCAGGGCCGCCGCCCAGGCGCGCGGCGAGCTGGCCCCGGACTGCGACGAGAAGACCGCCGGGGAGGAGATCGACATCATCTTCGACACCATCGCCGGGACGGTCGAGCACCGGGTGCTGGTCAGCGGCGAGCCGATCACCGGCGAGTGGACCCGGCGGTTCACCAACCTGCTGCTCGGGCCGTTCCCCAGCCTGCTGGCACCCTGACGGCGCCGCCGGAGCCGTCCGGCGGCGCCCCGACGGCCGAGAGCCGCCCCGCACACGGAGGTGCGGGGCGGCTCTCGGCCCGCCGGGGCGGGCGGGGTCAGAACCGGGCGGTCTCCCGGTAGATGCCCCACTCGTCGCGCAGCGCGTTGCAGATCTCGCCCAGGGTCGCCTCGGCCCGCACCGCGTCCAGCATCGGCGGGATCATCGACGCACCGGACCGCGCGGCGGCCAGCATCGCGTCCAGCCCGGCCCGGACCGCGGCGTCGTCCCGGGCCGCCTTGCGTGCGCCCAGCACCCGCACCTGCTCGCGTTCCACCTCGTGGCTGACCCGCAGGATCTCCAGCTCGGGGGTGACGCTGCGCGGGTGGCAGTTGACGCCGACGACCCGCTTCTCCCCCTTCTCCACCCCCTGCTGGTACTGGAAGGCCGCCTCGGCGATCTCGCCGGTGAACCAGCCGTCCTCGATCCCGCGCAGGATGCCGGAGGTGATCGGGCCGATCTCGTGGTCGTCCCGGCCCTTGTCGAGGATCTTCCGGAAGATCTCCTCGGCCTGCTGCTCGATCCGGTCGGTGAGCGCCTCGACGTACCAGGAGCCGCCCAGCGGGTCGGCCACGTTGGTGATGCCGGTCTCCTCCATCAGCACCTGCTGGGTGCGCAGGGCGATCTCGGCGGCCTGCTCGGAGGGCAGCGCCAGGGTCTCGTCCAGCGCGTTGGTGTGCAACGAGTTGGTGCCGCCGAGCACCGCCGAGAGCGCCTCGACGGCGGTGCGGACGACGTTGTTGTACGGCTGCTGGGCGGTGAGCGAGACGCCGGCGGTCTGGGTGTGGAACCGCAGCCACTGCGCCTTGTCGGTCTTCGCGCCGAACCGGTCGCGCATCCACCGGGCCCAGATCCGCCGGGCGGCGCGGAACTTGGCGATCTCCTCGAAGAAGTCCAGGTGCGCGTCGAAGAAGAAGGAGAGGCCGGACGCGAAGTCGTCCACGTCCATGCCCCGGGAGAGGCCCAGCTCGACGTAGCCGAAGCCGTCGGCCAGGGTGTACGCCAGCTCCTGCGCGGCCGTGGCCCCGGCCTCGCGGATGTGGTAGCCGGAGACCGAGAGCGGCTTGTACGCCGGGATGCCCTCGGCGCAGTACTGCATGAGGTCGCCGATCAGGCGCAGGTGCGGCTCCGGGGCGAAGAGCCACTCCTTCTGGGCGATGTACTCCTTGAAGATGTCGGTCTGCAGGGTGCCGTTGAGCACCGCCGGGTCGACGCCCTGGCGCTCGGCGGCGACCAGGTACATGCAGAAGACCGGGACGGCCGGGCCGCTGATCGTCATCGAGGTGGTGACCTCGCCCAGCGGAATGCCGCCGAACAGCACCTCCATGTCGGCGGCCGAGTCGATGGCCACGCCGCAGTGGCCGACCTCGCCGAGCGACTTGGGGTCGTCGGAGTCGTACCCCATCAGCGTGGGCATGTCGAAGGCGACCGAGAGGCCGCCGCCGCCGGCCTCCAGGATCATCCGGTACCGCTCGTTGGTCTGCTGGGCGTTGCCGAAGCCGGCGAACTGGCGGATGGTCCAGGTCCGGCCGCGGTAGCCGGTCGGGTGCAGGCCCCGGGTGTACGGGTACTCGCCCGGCCAGCCGATCCGCTCGAATCCCTCGTAGGCCTGCCCGGGGGCCGGCCCGTAGACGGGCTCGACCTCGTCCCCGGAGAGGGTGGTGAAGTCCGCGTCCCGCTTGCGGGCGCTGTCGTACCGCTGCTGCCAGCGCTGACGTCCGCGCTCGATCTCCTCGGCGTCCATGACCCCGAACTCCGCTCCGTACGGCCGCCGCACCAGCGGGCGACACTGCTGTTAGGACGTCCTACTAATTTACTCGGACGTCCTAGTAATTGTCGACGGACGTCCGGTACGACATGCGGGGAATTCGGCGGCCGACGGGCGGCCCCCGGGCGGAACGGGGTACGGCACGCAGGAGGGCGCCCTCCCCGACGGGGGAGAGCGCCCTGTGGAACACCTGCGGTCAGACGCCCGCGGGCTGGCGGGCGGCGTCGCCGGACGGCAGCTTCGCGGCGGCCTCGGCGACCACCTTGCGCTCCGCGACGAAGGAGGCGAACGGGATGCAGCCGGCGGCCAGGGTCAGGATCATCCGGCCCAGCGGCCACTTGAGCTTCTGCCCGAGCATGAAGGTCACCACGAAGTACCCGATGTAGAGGTAGCCGTGCAGCATCGCCACGTACGTGGTCGCGTCCTCGGCCGCGTCGAAGCCGTACTTCGCCACCATGAAGCCGCAGAACACCAGCAGAGCCGCACCGGTCGCAATGGCCAGGGCCCGGTACCAGCCCAGCAGGGGGGTCGCCTTCATATCTTCAATCGCCTCGCTCGGCAGGATCGGGGGGCACGCCCGTTCCGCGCACCGCTCCCACGAGGGTAACCGTCCTCACGCCCCGCCCCGCGCAGGCCCCTCGGCCTCCGCCTCGTCGAAGTCGCCGGCCGCCACCCGCAGCGGACGCAGCAGGTCGAACACCTCGCGGCACTGGTCCGCGTCGTACTCCTCCAGGCCGAACTCCACCGACATCAGCCCGCGGGTGGCCTCCTCGACGACCTCGCGGCCGCGCGCGGTGATCGTCGCGAGCACGCCGCGGCCGTCCAGCGGATTGGGGCGGCGGGCGACCAGGCCGGCCCGCTCCAGGCGGTCGACCGTGTTGGTGACGCTGGTCGGATGGACCATCAACCGCTCGCCGACCTTGGAGAGCGAGAGCTCGCCGGTCCGGCTGAAGGTGAGCAGCACCAGCGCCTCGTAGCGGGCGAAGGTCAGTCCGTACGGCTTGAGGACCGCGTCCACGCGGGCGAGCAGGATCTGGTGGGCGCGCATGATCGAGGTGATCGCCGCCATCGAGGGGACGGCCCCCCAGCGGCGGGTCCACAGCTCGTCGGCGCGGGCGATCGGATCGAAGTCGAGTGCGAGGGGCTTGGCCACGCCCTTACCGTACCGGCGGGTGGGGCTGGTGCTACCAGGCGTCCTGATGGTGGACAAGTGCGACACGTGGCGGGATCACGCCAGCCGGTCCACCAGGTCCGGACCAGGACGTTGCGCGGATGTGAACCCCCGCCAACCCGCAGGCCGGGTCCGGTGGTTGGCCGACGAACCGACGTCCGGCCCGGGATCAGGCCTCGGTTCGGACGGTGACCCGCCGCGCGAAGGGTGATCCGTCCCCTTTTGTCGCCCTGTTCACGATCCGCCGCATTGGCGAGACCTGGCCAATCGATGAAGCAGACCTGTCATTTCACTTGTTGGATTGTCATGCTTTCGCCCAGCCCCGTCCGGCGATCACCACCCCCACTCACCGGTGACCGCCGGGGACCGCACGGAGCAGCACGTCAGCGCCCGTTCCGCCCCTCAGGTGCCAACCCCGGCATCCCGGAGCGAGGTGCGACCGCGCACACGCGGTTTTCCGGAAGGACCTGTACGTGAAGCGAAAGCTCGCAGCCGGCGCCGTACTCTCCGCCACCGCCCTCCTCACCGGCGTCATCCAGGTGAGCACCGCGGCCCAGGCCACCCCGACCCGGTCCGCCCAGGCGCAGGCCGCGCAGCACCGCGCCGACCTGATCGCGCCGGCGGGCGGCCGGTCCGGCCCGCTGGCCGGGGCGCTCGCCCTGGGCGGCCAGGAGACGCTGGTCGCCAAGGACGCCGTCGTGGACGCCGACGGCACCCGACACCTCCGCTTCGAGCGCACCTTCGCCGGCCTCCCCGTGCTCGGCGGCGACCTGGTGGTGCACCAGGCGCCCGACGGCGCGGTGAAGGCGGTCGACAAGGCCGTCGCCGCGCAGATCTCGGTGCCCAGCCTGACCCCCGGGATCCCCGCCGACCAGGCCGCCTCGCAGGCCACCGGCGCGGTGCAGTCCACCGTCGGCATAGCCGCCGACAAGGACGAGTCCCCGGTGACCGAGGTCCGCCGGGCGGGCGCCGCCCAGCTGGTCGTCTGGGCCGCCGACGGCAACCCGCGCCTGGCGTACCGGACCACCGTCGAGGGCCTCCGCGCCGACGGCACCCCGAGCAGCCAGCTGCTGGTCACCGACGCCGCCACCGGTCAGGTGCTCTCCAGCCACGAGCAGGTGCAGACCGCCTCCGGCACCGGCACCGGCGTCTTCGTCGGCAGCGTCCCGCTGACCACCTCCACCGCGAGCGGCGGCTACTCGCTGAAGGACGCCTCCCGCGGCGGACAGTCCACCAGCGACCTCAAGGGCAGGACCTCCGGGTCGGGCACGCTGCTCACCGACGCCGACAACACCTGGGGCGACGGCACCGCCGCCAACCGCCAGTCGGCCGCCGTGGACGCGCAGTTCGGCGCCGCGGCCACCTGGGACTACTACAAGAACAGCTTCGGCCGCAACGGCATCAAGAACAACGGCGTCGGCGCCACCAGCCGCGTCCACTACGGCAAGAACTACGTCAACGCGTTCTGGAACGACTCCTGCTTCTGCATGACCTACGGCGACGGCGACGGCAACACGCACCCGCTGACCGCACTGGACGTCGCGGGCCACGAGATGACCCACGGCGTCACCTCGGCCACCGCCGGCCTCAACTACTCGGGCGAGTCCGGCGGCCTCAACGAGGCCACCTCGGACATCTTCGGCACCATGGTCGAGTGGTCCGCCGACCTCCCCGCCGACAAGCCGGACTACCTGATCGGCGAGAAGATCGACATCAACGGTGACGGCACACCGCTGCGCTACATGGACAAGCCCTCCAGGGACGGCGGATCGGCCGACTCCTGGTCCTCGGGCGTCGGCAGCCTGGACGTCCACTACTCCTCGGGCGTCGGCAACCACTTCTTCTACCTGCTGGCCGAGGGCAGCGGCGCCAAGGTGATCAACGGCGTCAGCTACAACAGCCCGACCTCCAGCGGCTCGACCCTCACCGGGATCGGCCGCACCAAGGCCGCGGCGATCTGGTACCGCGCGCTGACCGTCTACTTCACCTCCACCACCAACTACAAGGCGGCCCGCACCGGCACCCTCAGCGCCGCCAAGGACCTCTACGGCGCCGGCAGCACCGAGTACAACGCGGTGGCCGCCGCGTGGAGCGGCGTCAACGTCAACTGACGCCGCGTGCCGGACGCCCGGGGTCCCCACTGGGAGGGGAGGCCCCGGGCGTCCGGCGTTCCCGGACCTCCGCCACCGGCGGCCTCCGGGCGTCCACGCGCCGCCCGTACGCGCGAGCGCCGGGGGCGCGGGCACGGGCACGGGCGCGCGGTAGCAACGGCCGCCGGGCCCGGCAAGGCCCGTCGGCTGGCGGGATCCCGCCAGCCGGACGAACCGTCCCGAACCGGACACCCGGCGCTCCGTCACCTCCCGCACCTGCGCGTGGCGGGACCTGGCCAATCGCCGGCCGCACCCTGTTCTTTCACAACCTGCATTGTCATGCTTCTGACCACGCCCCGTCGGGCGGCCGTCGCCCCCACCCATCGACGGACCGCCAGGCCGCACGGGACAGCACGTCAACGCCCTACCGCCCCACGGCGCCAACCCCGGTGCCCCGGTATGCGGCGTGACCGCGCACCCGCGGTTTCGTGGAAGGAACCCCGTACGTGAAGCGAAAGCTGACAGCCGGCGCCGTACTCTCCGCCACCGCTCTGCTGGCCGGCGCCATCCAGGTCGCCGCCGCCCCCGCCCAGGCCGCGCCCCCCGCGCCGGTCCAGCAGCGGGAAGCCCTGATCGCCCTGGCCGGCCAGCAGGCCGCGCCGCTCGCCCAGGCCCTCGCGCTCGGCGGCCAGGAGACGCTGGTCGTCAAGGACGCCATCGTCGACGCCAACGGCACCCGGCACCTGCGCTACGACCGGACGTTCGCCGGCCTGCCGGTGCTCGGCGGCGACCTGATCGTGCACCAGAAGGCCAACGGGACGATCACCTCCGTCGACCGCGCCTTCGACGGCCGGCTCTCGCTGCCGAGCCTCACCCCCGCGCTCTCCGCCGGCACGGCCTCCACCCAGGCGGTCGACTCGGTCCGGGCCACCGTCGGCATCGCCGCCGACGCGGACGAGATCCCGGTCAGCCGGGTCGACGGCGCGAGCCCGCCCACCCTGGTCGTCTGGGCGGGCGACGGCAGCCCCCGCCTCGCCTACCAGACGGTGGTCCACGGCGAGCGGGCCGACGGCACCCCGAGCAGCCAGCGGCTGATCACCGACGCCGCCAGCGGCAAGGTGCTCTCCACCCACGAGGAGGTGCAGACCGCGACCGGCACCGGCAAGGGCGTCCACGTCGGCTCGGTCACCCTGACCACCACCCAGAGCGGCTCCACCTACCAGCTCAAGGACGCGTCCCGGGGCAACCAGTGGACCGGGAACGCGAAGAGCGGCAACGCGCTGTACACCGACGCGGACAACAACTGGGGCAACGGCCTCGCCTCCGACACCCAGTCGGCCGCGGTGGACGCGCAGTTCGGCGCCAGCGCCACCTGGGACTACTTCAAGAACACCTTCAACCGCAACGGCATCAAGAACAACGGTGTCGGCGCGAGCAGCCGGGTCCACTACGGCAACGCCTACGTCAACGCGTTCTGGCAGGACTCCTGCTTCTGCATGACCTACGGCGACGGCACCGGCAACTCGAACCCGCTGACCGCCATCGACGTGGCCGGCCACGAGATGGCCCACGGCGTCACCTCCGCCACCGCCAACCTCACCTACTCCGGCGAGTCCGGCGGCCTCAACGAGGCCACCTCGGACATCTTCGGCACCCTGGTCGAGTGGTACGCCAATCTGCCGGTGGACGTGCCGGACTACCTGATCGGCGAGAAGATCAACATCTTCGGCAACGGCCAGCCGCTGCGCTACCTGGACAAGCCCTCCAAGGACGGCTCGTCCAAGGACTCCTGGTACTCCGGCATCGGCGGCATCGACGTCCACTACTCCTCGGGCGTCGCGAACCACTTCTTCTACCTCCTCTCGGAGGGCAGCGGCGCCAAGGTGATCAACGGCGTCAGCTACAACAGCCCGACCTCCAACGGCTCCACGATCACCGGCATCGGCCGCGCCAAGGCCGGGGCGATCTGGTACCGCGCGCTGACCACCTACTTCACCTCCAGCACCAACTACAAGGCGGCCCGCACCGGCACGCTGAACGCCGCCAAGGACCTCTACGGCGCCGGCAGCACCGAGTACAACACCGTGGCCGCGGCCTGGAGCGCGGTGAACGTCAACTAGCGGTGAACGTCAACTAGTCGCCACCGGACCACTCCCGGAAAAGCGACAGGCTGCCGGGGCCCACTGGGAGAGGGGGCCCCGGCAGCCTGTCGGCGTTCGCGGCGGGGTCGGACCGGTCGGCGGCTCAGGCCGTGACGGGCTTCCCGACCGGGCCGCCGGCGCGCTCCTCCCTGGCGAGCATCCGCTCGGCGACGAAGCCGCCGCCGGGGAGCACCGAAAGGATGAACAGCACGGCGCCGCGCTTGACGTCCCACTTCTGCGCCTGCCAGGCCATGATCCAGAAGACCACGTACAGGATGAAGAGGATCCCGTGGATCATGCCCATCACGGGCACGCCGTTGAAGCTGGTGGTGCGCTTCAGCACCGAGCACAGCAGCAGGAGGAGGAAGGAGACCCCTTCGGGGCCGGAGACCAGGCGCAGGCGGTGGACGGCGCTGCTGTTCACGATGGGTACCTCGATGCGGGGGTCGGAGATCACTTGTGAATCGGCTCACAAGCGTCCGGCCCATTATCACCGAGCACATGTCCGGGTCCTCGGCCGGGGTCCGGAGCAGGGGCGCGGAGCCAGGGTGCGGAGCAGGGTCCGGAGCGGAGTCCGGACCCCCGCTTTGTCCCAGATGCGTACCAGAACACCCCCACCCCCTCCCCCGGGCCGCCCGCGGCCCGCTAGATTGCGCCCGTGGCACAGTTTCGACTCCAGGGGTCCAAGGTGCTCGCCGTCGACATGACGGGCGACGCCGTGAAGGCCAGAAACGGCTCAATGGTCGCGTACACCGGCCAGATGGGCTTCAAGAAGCTCAGCGGCGGCGGCGACGGCCTACGGGGCATGGTGACCCGCCGGTTGACCGGCGAGCAGATGACGGTCATGGAGGTGAAGGGACAGGGCACCTGCTACTTCGCCGACCGCGCGACCGAGATCAACCTCGTGCGGTTGAACGGCGAGACGCTGTACGTCGAGTCCGACAACCTGCTCTGCACCGAGGCGACGCTGAAGACCGGTACCAGCTTCACCGGGCTGAACGGCGTCTCCTCCGGCAACGGCCTGTTCACCACCAAGGTCGAGGGCCACGGCTGGGCCGCGGTCACCTCCAAGGGTCCGGCGATCATCCTCCGGGTCACCCAGGGCATGCCCCTGCGGGTCGACCCGGGTGCGTACGTGGCGCACACCGGCAACCTCAACCGCTCCATCAAGTCGGGCGCCGGCTGGAGCACCTTCATCGGCGAGGGCGGCGGCGAGGCCGTCCAGGTCGAGTTCGCCGGCGAGGGTCTGGTCTACGTGCAGCCGTCCGAGAAGCTGACCGTCGGGGGCGACGTCTGATGGCGTTCACGAAGATCAACAGCAAGATGATCGAAGCCGTGGTCGTTCCCGGCCAGCGGTTGTTCAGCCAGCGCGGCGCGATGCTCGCGTACCGCGGCGAGGTCCGGTTCACGCCGAACATCACCGGCGGGCAGGGCGGGGTCATGTCGATGATCGGCCGCCGGGTGGCCAACGAGGACACCCCGCTGATGAGCGTCGAGGGCCACGGCAGCGTGATGTTCGGCCACGGCGGCCACCACGTGCAGGTCATCGACCTCACCGGCGACACCCTGTACGTCGAGGCGGACCGGCTGCTGGCCTTCGAGGGCTCGCTCCAGCAGTCCACCATGTTCATGGGCTCGCAGGGCGGTGTGATGGGCATGGTCCGCGGTCAGGTGACCGGACAGGGCCTGTTCACCACCAAGCTGGACGGCCACGGCGCGGTGGCGGTGATGGCGCACGGCGGCGTCTTCGAGCTGCCGATCACCCCGCACCAGCCAGTGTTCGTCGACCCGCAGGCCTACGTCGCGCACCGCGGCCAGGTCCAGAACAAGCTGTCCACCGCGCTGGGGTGGCGCGACATGATCGGGCGCGGCTCCGGCGAGGCGTTCCAGCTGGAGCTGTCCGGGAACGGCGCGGTGTACGTGCAGGCGAGCGAGGAGAAGCTCTGATGTCCTACCCGCCGCAGCCTCCGTACGGGCAGGACCCGTACGGGCAGCCCACCCAGCCCGGCTACCCGCAGCCCGGTTACCCCCAGCAGGGGCAGCCCTACCCGCCGCAGGGGTACCCGCAGCAGGGACAGCCCTACCCGCCGCAGCCCCCGCCGGGCTACCCGCAGCAGGGGTACCCGCCGCCCCCGCAGCAGGGCTACCCGGCCCAGCCGCCGCAGCAGTACGCCCAGGAGCAGTTCGGCGGCGCCCAGGCCCCGCTGCCCAAGGCCCAGGACGGCTCCGGCCCGGTGGTGCACGACGTGCACAGCCTGCCGGTCAACGACAACGTCAACCCGTACGCCTTCTCGGTGGACCTCAACGGGTCGTACTTCCTGCAGAAGGGCAAGATGATCGCCTACTACGGCGACATCTCCTTCAAGGGCGTCGGCGCCGGCGCGATCGACCGGATGCTCGGGCAGCACTTCAACTCGCCGATGCACGCGGCGGACTGGGTGGTCGCCGAGGGGCGGGGCAAGCTGCTGCTGGCCGACCGCGCCTTCGACCTCAACTCCTACGACCTGGAGGAGGGCAACCTGACGGTCCGCTCGGGCAACCTCCTCGCGTACGAGCCCACACTGCGGCTCAAGCAGTCGATCATCCCCGGGTTCCTCACCCTGATCGGCAGCGGCAAGTTCGTCGCCGCCTCCAACGGACCGGTGCACTTCGTCGAGCCGCCGATCCGGGTGGACCCGCAGGCACTGGTGGGCTGGGCGGACTGCCCGGCGCCGTGCCACCACTACGACCACGACTACATGCACGGGGTGATCGGTGGCATCCGCCGGCTGACCGGGCTGGGCGGGGCGTCCGGCGAGGAGCACCAGTTCGAGTTCATCGGCGCCGGCCAGGTGCTGCTGCAGTCGACCGAGGTACTGATGGCCGAGCGCGCGGTCGGCCAGGTGCACGCCGAGGCCGGCGTGCCGATGGGCGGGGTGCCGCCGCAGCACGCCCAGGGCCACGGGGGCCCGAACGTGCCGGGCCTCGGTAACCTGGGCGACCTCGGACGCCGCTTCGGACTCTGAGCCGCCCCGGCCGGATCCGTACGCCGGCGTTCGTGAACGCCGGTAAATTCGTACAACATTGAACTAATTGGGGTATGCTGTGTCCATGGACACGCACACGATCGCCCCGGCCGACGTCTCCTCCTCGCAGCCCGCGGGCCCCGAGGAGGAGACCCCCTGGCTGTCCTCCCGGGAGCAGCGGTTGTGGCGGGCCCACCTGGAGGTCGCCAAGCTGCTCGACTACCAGCTCGGCCGCGAACTCCAGCCGCACAGCCTGGCGATCAACGACTACGAGATCCTGGTCGTGCTCTCCGAAGCCCCCGAGCGCCGGATGCGGATGACCGACCTCGCCACCGCGACCCTCCAGTCCAAGAGCCGGCTCTCGCACCAGATCACCCGGATGGAGAACGCCGGCCTGGTGCTGCGGCAGGAGTGTCCGGGCGACCGCCGCGGCCTGTACGCCCACCTCACCGAGCAGGGCTGGGAGACCATGCAGCGGGTCGCCCCGGACCACGTCCGCAGCGTCCGGGCACACTTCATCGACCGTTTCACGCCCGAGCAGCTGGACGCGATGTACGAGGCGCTCGCCCCGGTGGCCGAGCACCTGCGCGGGCTCCGCGGCCGTTCCTGACCCGGCCCCCGAACCACCGCGCGACACGGAACCGCCGCACGACACGGAACGAACCGCCGCGCGAGACGAAGGCCGGCGCCCCGCACGAGGGGTGCCGGCCTTCCGCACGGACCGGTCAGGCCGCCGTGAGCCCCGCGACCAGCCGGTCGGCCGCCCCGTACGGGTCCAGCTCCCCGGCCACCACCCGCTCGGCCAGGGTCGTCAGGTGCCGGTCGCCGCGCAGGTCGCCGATCCGGGCGCGGAGCGCGGCCAGCGCGATCGCCTCGATCTCGTCGGCCGCCCGGCGGCGGCGGCGGACGGCCAGCTCACCGTGCTCGTCCAGCCAGGCGCGGTGCTTCTCCAGCGCCTCGACCACGTCGTCCACGCCCTCGCCCCGGGCCGCGACGGTCTTCACGATCGGCGGCCGCCAGTCCCCCGGCTCGCGCGGCCCGCCGAGGCCGAGCATGTGGTTCAGCTCCCGGGCGGTGGCGTCGGCGCCGTCCCGGTCGGCCTTGTTGACCACGAAGAGGTCGCCGATCTCCAGGATCCCGGCCTTGGCGGCCTGGATGCCGTCGCCCATGCCGGGGGCGAGCAGCACCACGGTGGTGTCGGCCTGCGCGGCGATCTCCACCTCGGACTGGCCGACACCGACCGTCTCGACCAGGATGACGTCGCAGCCGGCCGCGTCGAGCACGCGCAGCGCCTGCGGGGCGGTCCAGGAGAGGCCGCCCAGGTGGCCCCGGGTGGCCATCGAGCGGATGAACACCTCGGGGTCGGTCGCGTGGTCCTGCATCCGGACCCGGTCCCCGAGTAGCGCGCCGCCGGAGAACGGCGAGGACGGGTCGACCGCCAGCACCCCCACCCGCTTGCCCAGCCGCCGGTAGGCGGAGACCAGCGCCGAGGTGGAGGTGGACTTGCCCACGCCCGGCGAGCCGGTCAGCCCGACGGTGTAGGCGCGCCCGGCGTACGGCGCCAGCGCGGCCATCACCTCGCGCAGCTCGGGTGCGGCGTTCTCGACCAGCGAGATCAGTCGGGCTACCGCCCGCGGACGGCCCTGCCGGGCCTGCTCGACCAGCGTCGGCACATCGATCATGGGTAGCTGCTCCTTGCGCCGAAGGGCTGCGGCCCGCTTGTGGCGGTCCGCAGCCCCTGAGTGGGTTTCCTGTGACGGGTCAGGCCTTGGGAACCCGGACGATCAGCGCGTCGCCCTGGCCGCCGCCACCGCAGAGCGCGGCCGCGCCGACACCGCCGCCGCGGCGCTGGAGCTCCAGCGCGAGGTGCAGCACCACCCGTGCGCCGGACATGCCGATCGGGTGCCCGAGCGCGATCGCGCCGCCGTTGACGTTGACGATCTCCGACGACACCCCCAGGTCCTTGGTCGACTGGTGGGCGACGGCGGCGAAGGCCTCGTTGATCTCGATCAGGTCGAGGTCCCCGACGGCGATGCCCTCCTTGGCGACCGCGTGCCGGATCGCGTTGGACGGCTGTGACTGCAGCGAGTTGTCCGGGCCCGCGACGTTGCCGTGCGCGCCGATCTCGGCGATCCAGCTCAGGCCCAGCTCCTCGGCCTTGGCCTTGCTCATCACGACCACGGCCGCGGCGCCGTCCGAGATCTGCGAGGAGGTGCCGGCGGTGATGGTGCCGTCCTTGGTGAAGGCCGGGCGCAGCCGGGCCAGGCCCTCGGCGGTGGTGTCGGCGCGGATGCCCTCGTCCTGGCTGAACAGGACCGGCTCGCCCTTGCGCTGGGGGACGGCCACCGGGACGATCTCGGCGTCGAAGACGCCGTCCGCCTGGGCCTTGGCGGCGCGCTGGTGCGAGGCGGCCGCGATCTCGTCCTGGACCTCGCGCGGGATGCCCAGCCGGGCGTTGTGCTTCTCGGTGGACTCGCCCATCGGGATGTTCTCGTAGGCGTCGGTCAGGCCGTCGTGGGCCATCGAGTCGAGCAGTTCGATCGCGCCGTACTTGTAGCCCTCGCGGGACTTCGGCAGCAGGTGCGGGGCGTTGGTCATGGACTCCTGGCCGCCCGCCACCACGATGTCGAACTCGCCGGCCCGGATCAGCTGGTCGGCCAGGGCGATGGCGTCCAGACCCGAGAGGCACACCTTGTTGATGGTGAGCGCGGGGACGCTCAGCGGGATACCGGCCCTGACGGCGGCCTGGCGGGCCGGGATCTGGCCGGCGCCGGCCTGCAGCACCTGGCCCATGATCACGTACTGGACCTGGTCGCCCGTGACACCGGCCCGTTCCAGCGCCGCCTTGATCGCGAAGCCGCCGAGTTCGGCGCCGGAAAAGCCCTTGAGCGAACCGAGCAGCCGACCCATCGGGGTCCGTGCACCGGCAACGATCACAGAGGTGGTGTTGGTCATAGGACGGGCCCCTTCGCACGTCGTGGCCAGGTGAGGATGCCGCTCAATGTACTGACCTGCCACCCGCCCGTCACCGGACCGACCGTGTGATCGAGCGCACTGACACCCTCCAGTCAACACCGTGTCAACCCGGTCCGGGTGAACGCTTGCCGCCGGGCCTCCGGTGTGAGCAGGCTCGCACCGGGATCGCTGGCGCCGCGGACCCGCATGCGCTGCACTGTTGCCGACCTGTCACCCGCGCCGCATCCGGAGGCCACCGTGCTGACCCGTATCGACCACATCGGCATCGCCTGCCACGACCTCGACAAGACGGTCGAGTTCTACCGCTCCACCTACGGCTTCGAGGTGTTCCACAGCGAGGTCAACGAGGAGCAGGGCGTCCGCGAGGCCATGCTCAAGATCAACGACACCGGCGACGGCGGCGCCTCCTACCTCCAGCTGCTGGAGCCGATCCGCGAGGACTCCCCGGTCGGCAAGTGGCTGGCGAAGAACGGCGAGGGCGTCCACCACATCGCCTTCGGCACCGCCGACGTGGACACCGACTCCGAGGAGATCCGCTCCAAGGGCGTCCGGGTCCTCTACGAGGAGCCGCGGATCGGCTCGATGGACTCCCGGATCACCTTCCTGCACCCGAAGGACTGCGGCGGCGTACTGACCGAGCTGGTCACCGCCGCGAAGCCGGGCGAGCACGAGGCCCACTGAGCGACGCCGGGTGCCGCCGGGCGGCGGCACCCGGCTCCTCCCCGCCGCTTCCCGGCCACTTCGGCGCCTCTCCCCGGCCCCGTTCCCGGCGGCCCCTTCGGCACTCCTCGGCCCCCCCGGACGCCCGTCCGCCGCCGCGCCACCGCCCCTCCACGCTCATGACCCGCCGGTAACCTCGGGCGGCGAGCCGGAAAACCCCCACGCGGCCATTCCCCCGCAAGGCGCTCCCACTACAATGCCCAGGTGCGCGAAGACTCCGGGGGACGGGGACGACGGGCACGGCCGAAGACAGGCCCGTCCGCCCCGGTGGGAGGCCCGTCGCAGGGGAGTCCATTTCGCGGGCACGGCTGAACAGTCGCAAGACGGATCTGTCACCATTCTCCACAAGGCAAGAGTTCGCCCAGGAGTCCACCCGGACAGGGGAACGCGGATCGACCGCGCTCCCAAGCCCCGGACTCCCACGACCGCGGCGGGTGCCCCCAAGGACGGGGCCGCCCGCACGAGCGCGGATGCAAGGACCAGTCGGACCAGCGCCCGGACAACGGGAGCACCGGACCGGCCGGGTCGAGGACGCGACCAGGAGATGGATGGGACCGCGGAGTGCGGGGCTACGACCGCTACGAGGTTGACGACCACCTCTCCCAGTTCGAGGCCGACATGGATCGGACTCGGAAGGAACGGGAAAAGGCAGTCGAGCATGCCGAGGACCTCGCCTACCAGGTAGAGGTACTCCGGGCCAAGCTGCACGAGTCCCGTCGCATGCTGGCCCAGCCGCGCGCTTTCGACGCCGTTTCCGGCCAGGCCGAGCAGATGCTCCGCACTGCCGAGATGCAGGCGCAGCAGCTGCGCGCCGACGCGGAACGCCAGCTTCGCGACTCCCAGGCCGCCACCCAGCGCATCATGGCCGAGGCCGCCGAGCGCACGGCCCGGCTGGAGGCCGAGCTGGCCGCCCGCCGCCGCCAGCTGGAGGACGAGCTCGCCGAGCTGCGGCGCAGCGCCGAACAGCACGTCAACGAGAACGTCAACTGGGCCGAGCAGACCCGGGCCGGCACCGAGCAGGAGGCCCAGCGCCTCCTCCAGGACGCCCGCGCCGAGGCCGACCGGATGATGGCCGCTGCCCGCGCCGAGGCCACCGCCCTGGCCGACCAGGCCCGGGCGCAGACCGCCGCCGACGTCGACGCCGCCCGCGGCGAGGCCCACGCCGCCGCCGAGGCCGCCCTCCAGCGCGCCCACACCGACGCCGAGCGGATGCTGCGCGCCGCCTCCGAGCAGGCCCAGCAGGCCGGCGCCCAGGCCGCCGCCGACGTCGACGCCGCCCGCGGCGAAGCCCAGCAGCAGCTGGCCGCCGCGCACGTCGCCGCCGAACAGCAGCTGACCGTCGCCCACGCCGAGATCGGCCGGCTCAAGGAGGAGGCCTCCGCCGAGCAGGCCCGCGGCGAGCAGGCGCTCGCCCACGCCCAGGCGGAGATAGCGCGGCTGCGCGCCGAGGCGATCGCCGAGGCCGAGCGGGCCCGACAGGAGGCCGCCGAACTGCGGGCCCGGGCCGAGGTCGCCGCCGAGCAGCTCCAGGCCGACGCCGAGGCCGCCGCCGAGCGGAAGGTCGCCGACGGCGAGGCCGCCAGCGAGCAGCGCTCGCAGACCGCCCGGGCCGAGGTCGCCCGGATGGTCGCCCAGGCCACCAAGGAGGCCGAGGCGATCCGCGCCGAAGCCTCCACCAAGCAGGCCCAGGCGGAAGCCGCCAAGGCCGCCGCCTCCGAGGAGAGCGAGCGGCTGCGCGCCACCGCCGAGTCGGTGGCCGGACAGCTGCGCGCCGAGGCCGAGGCCGCGATCGCCGAGCTGCGCGGCCAGGCCGAGCGGGACGTCGCCGAGCTTCGGGCGCACGCCGAGGCCACCGCCGCGCGGCTGCGCGGCGAGGCCGAGGAGGCCGGCCGGGCCGCCGGCGCCAAGGACGCCGCCGTCCACCTGGCCAAGGCCGCCAAGACCGCCGAGGAGATGCTGGCCCGGGCCGGCCGGGACGTCGAGGCGACCCGCACCGAGGCCACCACCGAGGCCGACCGGATCCGAACCGAGGCCGCCGCCGAGGCCGAGCGGCTGCGCGAGCAGGCCCGCGCGGCCGTCGAGGCCGCCCAGAACGCCGCCCTGGACGACGCCGCCGCCATCCGCGAGCGGATCCAGGAGATGCAGGACGAGGCCGCGCGGCTGCGCGCCGAGGCCGAGGAGATTCGCGCCCAGGCCGCCGCCGAGGCCGACCGGGTGCGCGGCGAGGCCCGCAGGCAGGCCGTCCTGCAGATCGAGGAGGCGGCGAAGAACGCCGAGGAGCTGCTCACCAAGGCCAAGTCCGACGCGGACGAGCTCCGCGCGGGCGCGGCCGGCGAGATCGAGCGCCTCCGCGCGCAGGCCAAGGAGCAGGCCACCGAGACCCAGGGGCGGGCCGAGCAGACCCTGGAGCGGGCCCGCACGGAGGCCGCGAAGATCACGGCCACGGCCGAGCAGCAGGGCCGGGGCGCGCTCGCCGCGGCCAAGGCCGCGGCTGCCGAGAACCGGGCCGCCGCCGAGCGCGAGACAGCCGAACTGCGCCGCGAGGCACACGAGTTCGACCAGCGGGTGCGTGCCGAGGCGGGCACCGCCGCAGAGGTCCTGCGGGCCGACGCGGAGGCCGAGGCGACCTCCGTCCGGGACGCCGCCGTCGCCGACGCGGAGCGGCTGAGGACCGAGACCGACACCGAGGTCGCCCGGAGCCGGGCCGAGGCCGAGGCCGCCGCCGAGGCGCTGCGCGAGGAGAGCCGGCGCGAACGCGAGGAGGCGTCCGCCGGTCTGCAGCGGGAGCGCGAGGAGACCGCCGAGCACCTGGCCGCCGCCACGGCGGCCCGTGAGCAGGCGGAGCAGGCCGCCACCGAACTCACCGACCGCACCACCGCCGAGACCACGGCACTGCGCGAAGCCGCCGAAACACACGCCGCCCGCGTCCGCACCGAAGCCGAACAAGCCGCCACCGAACTCACCGACCGCACCACCGCCGAAACCACGGCACTGCGCGAAGCCGCCGAAACACACGCCGCCCGCGTCCGCACCGAAGCCGAACAAGCCGCCACCGAACTCACCGACCGCACCACCGCCGAAACCACGGCACTGCGCGAAGCCGCCGAGGCACACGCCACCCGCGTCCGCACCGAAGCCGAACAAGCCGCCACCGAACTCACCGACCGCACCACCGCCGAAACCGCCCGGCTGCGGGCCGAGGCCGAGCAGACGCTGGAGGCCGCCCGGGCCGCCGCCGAGCGGCGCCGGGCCGAGGCCGAGAAGGCCGCCAAGGAGATGCGCGAGCGGGCCGAGGCCGAGCTGGCGCTGGCCGACGAGCAGGCCGGGACGGTCCGCGCCGAGGCCGGCCGGGAGCTGTCCGAGGCCCGCGCCACCGCCGATTCGATCCGCGCCGAGGCGGGCGAGGTGCTGGAGCAGGCCCGTCTGGACGGCGAGGACCTGATCGCCGCCGCCGATCTGGAGGCCGCCGCGCTGATCGAGGCCGCCGAGGAGGAGGCCGCCGAGGTCCGCCAGTCGGTGGCCGGCCTGCACGCGACCGCCTCGCAGCAGATCGCCGATCTGCGGGCCGCCGCCGAGCGGGAGGCCGCCGAGGTCAGGGAGCGGGCCGAGCAGGCCGCCGCGGACCTGCGCGACACCGCCGACCGGGAGACCACCGAACAGCGGGCGCTCGCCGACCGGGAGACCACCGAACAGCGGGCGCTCGCCGACCGCGAGACGACCGAGCTGCGCGAGCGCACCGACCGCGCGGTGGCCGAGCTGCACGACGCCGCCGACCGCGAGACCACCGAACAGCGGGCCCTGGCCGACCGCGAGACCGCCGACCTGCGCGCCCGGACCGCCGCCGAGACGGCAGCCCTGCGTGAGCAGACCGAGCTTGAGCTGACCGCCGAGCGGGAGGCCGCCGACGCCGAACTGTCCCGCCGCCACGCCGAGGCGCACGCCTACGACCAGCAGGTGCGGGCCGACGCCGAGGCCGAGCTGCACGCCGCCCAGGAGGCCGCCGAGCAGCAGCGCGCCGAGGCCGAGGCACTGGCCGCCCGGACGGTGGCCGCCGCCGGGGACCGGTCGGCCGCGCTGGTCGCCGAGGCGGAGGACTTCGCCGCCCAGCTGCGTGCCGAGGCCGAGGAGTACGCGTTCGCCACCCGCAGCCTCGCGGACGACTACGACACGGCGACCCACGCCCGTGCCGACGCCTTCGACGCCGAGATCCGCGAGGCCGCCGAGCACTTCGACAAGGCCACCCGCGACCAGGCGAAGTCGGTCCTGGAGAAGGCCTTCGCGGACGCCGAGTCGCTCGGTGAGGACGCCCAGACCACCGCGCTGGCCACCACGGCCGCCGCCGAGGAGCAGGCGGACGCGATGGTCGCGGCCGCCCGCAAGGAGGCCGACCGGCTGGTCGGGGCCGGCGAGGCGGCCGGTCAGGACGCGGTCGAGAAGGGCCGGGCCGACGCCGACGCGCTGCTCTCCGAGGCCCGCCGGGACGCCACGGCGATCCGTGAGCGTGCCGAGGAGCTCCGCGAGCGCACCGACGCCGAGGTCGAGGCCCTGCACGAGCGCGCCCGCAAGGAGAACGCGCAGGCCATGAAGTCGGCCGGCGAGCGGGTGGACGCGCTGGTGACGGCCGCCCAGGAGCAGCTGACCGAGGCCGAGGAGCAGGCGGTCGCCACCGTCGCCGAGGCCGAGGAGCGGGCGGCGGCGCTGGTCACGGGCGCCGAGGACCGCGCCAACGAGCTGACCTCGGTGGCGTCCGCGGAGGCCAGCAAGGTCCGGATCTCGGCCGTGCGCAAGGCCGAGGGCCTGCTCAAGGAGGCCGAGACCAAGCTCTCCGACTCGACCAGCCGCGCCGAGGCACTGATCATCAAGGCCGAGGCGAAGCTGAAGTCCTCCCAGGACGAGGCGGAGGAGCGGCTCGACTCGGCGGCGGCCGAGGTGGAGAAGCGGCTGCGGGCCGCCGACGAGGCCGCGGACGAGCAGGTCGAGCTGGCGAAGGCGGAGGCCGAGCGGCTGCTCGCCGAGGCACGGGCCGAGGCGAAGCGGGTCACCGACGAGGGCCGTCGCGAGTTGGACGAGCTGGTGCGCCGCCGCAAGGACATCAACACGGAGATCTCCCGCGTGCAGGACGTGCTGTCCGCGCTGGAGGCCTTCGAGGCGCCGTCGCCGGTCGCGCAGGCAAACGGGGGAAGCACCACCAAGAAGGACGGGGGTGCCAAGGCCGGTGCCGGAGTTGGCGCTCCCCGGTCGAGTGGCAATCGCTCCAAGAGCGCACCACCCGATTGAGCGGACATTGTCCGCGAGACAACGGCGTTTCGCCGTCGACACTCCGGTACCGTGTCAGGATTCCCTCAACCACCTCAGCGGTTTGACGACAGGAAGCCCAGAACCCCATGAGCGACAGTCACTCCCCTCACGGCTTCGACCTGGTGCGCCGTGGGTACGAGCGCGCCCAGGTCGACGAGCGGATCACCAAGCTGGTGGCCGACCGTGACAGTGCCTTGACCCGGATCAGCGCACTCGAGAAGCGCATCGAGGAGCTCCACCTGGAGACCCAGACCGCCCAGGCGGCGGTCGCCGAGGCGGAGCCCTCGTACGCGGGTCTCGGCGCCCGGGTCGAGAAGATCCTGCGGCTCGCCGAGGAGGAGGCCAAGGACCTGCGCGACGAGGCGCACCGCGCCGCCGAGCAGCACCGCGAGCTGGCCGAGGCGGCCGCCCAGCAGGTCCGCACGGAGGCCGAGAACTACGCCAAGGACCGCAAGGCCAAGGCGGAGGACGAGGGTCTGCGGATCGTCGACAAGGCCAAGAGCGACAGCGCCCAGCTGCGGGCCGAGGCCAACAAGGACGCCCAGAACAAGCGCGAGGAGGCGGACGCCCTCTTCGAGGAGACCCGCACCAAGGCCGCCCAGGCCGCGCTGGAGTTCGAGACCAACCTGGCCAAGCGCCGCGAGCAGTCCGAGCGCGACCTCGCCGCCCGTCAGGCCAAGGCCGAGAAGCGTCTGGCCGAGATCGAGCACCGGGCCGAGCAGCTCCGCCTGGAGGCCGAGAAGCTGCGGACCGACGCCGAGCGCCGTGCCCGTCAGACCGTCGAGACGGCCCAGCGCCAGTCCGAGGACATCGTGGCCGACGCGAACGCCAAGGCCGACCGGATCCGCAGCGAGTCCGAGCGCGAGCTGGCGGCGCTCACCAACCGCCGCGACAGCATCAACGCCCAGCTGACCAATGTCCGCGAGATGCTGGCGACGCTGACCGGCGCGGCCGTGGCCGCCGCCTCGCTGCCGGGCGACGACTCCCTGGGCGTGCCCGCCCAGCAGTCGCGCTGACGCCCTGACCGACGGGCCCCCACCCTCCGGGGTGGGGGCCCGTCGTGCTGTCCGGGACCGGCTCCCCCGTTTCCGGGGCCGCCTCCGGGGGCCGCCTCCGGGACCGGCGTGACCGCCGGCGTCACAGGGGC
The DNA here is from genome assembly GCF_036322525.1 of Streptomyces sp. BE20. Taxonomy (NCBI): domain Bacteria; kingdom Bacillati; phylum Actinomycetota; class Actinomycetes; order Kitasatosporales; family Streptomycetaceae; genus Streptomyces; species Streptomyces sp. BE20. Next base: position 119,840 of record NZ_JAQYWW010001090.1, read on the forward strand.
CCCGGAGGCCCCCAGGAAGCCCGGGGAGACGGCCGGGGGCTCCCCGGGCCGCCCCGGGGCGCGTTCAGCGCGGGTACGCGCCGTCCGGCCGCTGGTGCCCGCAGCTCAGTTGGTTGCCGTCGTCGTCCGAGACGGTGCCGAACCACGAGGTGCACCAGACCGACACCGAATCGGGCCAGTACTGCACCTCGAACGGGTGACCCGAGCCGTAGTCCCCGTACGAGGAGACGATGAACGTCTCCCCCGGACGCATCCAGTAGTCCTCTCCCAGTGGCTCCAGGGTCAGTTCGAGCAGTCCCTCGCCCCGGTTGGTCACCGGCATCCGGCCGGTCACCTCCAGCGCCGAGAAGTCCCAGCGCTCCCGCTCGTCCTTCATCCGGCGGCCACCCGGACCAGCAGCCGGCGCACGGCCGCGTTGAACGCCTCCGGCGCCTCGATCGCGCTCAGGTGACCCACCCCGGGGAGCACCGTCAGCTCCGCGTCCGGCCGGGCCCGCGCCATCAGCTCCGCCTCGGCGAGCGGCACGAGGCCGTCCTCCGCACCCGCCACCACCGTGGTCGGCACCCGCAGCCCGGCCAGGACGTCCAGCGTCTCCGGCCGGGCCGCCATGGCCCGCTGCGCCCACGCGACGGCGGCCGGCGGCGCGGCGGCGATCAGCGTCTGCACCCGGTCGGCCAGGTGCTGCGAGTCCGGGCCGAGCTGACCGGCCGCCATCCGTTCGTCGAGCAGCAGCCGGACGCTGTTCCGGGCCAGCACCGCGGAGGCGATCCGTTCCCGGTTGGCCCGGGCGGCCTCCGTGTCGGCGGTGGCCTTGGTGTTCGCCAGCAGCAGGCCCGCCAGCCGGTCGGGGTGGCGGCGGGCGAAGGCCAGCGCCACGTACCCGCCCATCGAGAGGCCCCCGAGCACCGCCCGGTCGACCCCGGCCGCGTCCAGCAGCAGGGCGACGTCGTCGGCGACCGCGTCCAGCGAGGGCTCGTCGGTGCCCAGCACGGTGCCTCCGAAGCCGCGCTGGTCGGGGGCGATCACCCGGGCCTCGTCCCCGGTCGGTCCGGGCAGCTCGTCCAGTTGGGAGGACCACATGGCGGCGTTGAGCGGAAAGGCGTGCAGCAGCACGAGGGGAGTTCCGGTACCGCTCTCGCGGACCGACACTGCGGAGGGGAGCTGGGTCATGGGCACACCGTATTCCGGTGCGCCCGGCGGGCCCACTCAGCGGGCCGCATTGTCCCCTTTGTCATAGCCTGACGGAGAGTAAGGGAGCGCGAATGATCGAGTTGCACGAGCTGACAAAACGTTACGGCAAGACCCTCGCCGTGGACCGGCTGAGCTTCAAGGTCCCCCAGGGCGTGGTCACCGGGTTCCTCGGCCCCAACGGCGCCGGCAAGTCCACCACCATGCGCATGATCCTCGACCTGGACCGGCCCACCGGCGGCCGCGTCACCATCGACGGCAGACGGTACGGGCAGCTCAGCGAACCGCTCAAGTACATCGGCGCGCTGCTGGAGGCCAAGGCCGTCCACCCGGGGCGCACGGCCCGGGACCACCTGCTCTGGCTCGCCCAGAGCAACCGCATCCCCACCCGCCGGGTCGACGAGGCGCTCGCCCTCGTCGGTCTCACCCCGGTCGCCCGCAAGCGAGCCCGGGGCTTCTCGCTCGGCATGGGCCAGCGGCTCGGCATCGCCTCCGCCCTGCTCGGCGACCCGGAGATCGTCATGTTCGACGAACCGGTCAACGGACTCGACCCGGAGGGCATCCTCTGGATCCGCAACCTGATGAAGCGACTCGCCGCCGAGGGCCGGACCGTCTTCGTCTCCTCCCACCTGATGAGCGAGATGGCAGTCACCGCCGACCACCTGGTGGTCATCGGCAGGGGCCGGCTCCTCGCCGACCTGTCGATGGCCGAGTTCATCCGCCGCAACTCCCGCTCCGCCGTCCGGCTGCGCACCCCCCAGCCCGAACGGCTGCTCGACGTCCTGGCCGGCGCCGGAGTGCGGCACGAACCGGGCCCGGACGGCTCGTACGAGGTCGTCGACGGCAGCCTCGCCGCACTCGGCGAGCTGGCTGCCGCACAGGGCGTGGTGCTGCACGAACTCAGCCCGCAGCAGGCCTCCCTGGAGGAGGCCTTCATGCAGATGACGGCCGACTCGGTGGAGTACCACGCCGGGGACGGCCCGGGCCGCGACGCGGCCGGCGCACCCGGCGTCTGGGGCGCCGACTGGCAGGGAGGCAAGGCGGCGCAGCCGGCGGCCCCCCGTACCGAGGAGAACTGAGATGGCGTCCTTCCCCGCGATCCTGCAGTCCGAGTGGACCAAGATCCGCAGCGTCCGCTCGACGATCTGGACGCTCGCCCTGACCTTCGTGATCACGCTCGGCATCGGCGCCCTGCTGTCGCTGCTCACCCGCAACAACTTCGAGGAGTTCCGGAGCGACGACAGCCCCTTCGACGCCACCGGCACCGCCTTCTCCGGCATCATCCTCGGCGAGCTGGCCATCATCGTCTTCGGGGTGCTGGCGGTCGGCAACGAGTACAGCACCGGGATGATCCGGGTCACCCTGGCCGCCGTCCCCCAGCGCGGCACGCTCCTCACCGGCAAGGCGGTGGTGCTCGGCGGACTCGCCCTGGCGGTCTCGCTGGTGACGGCGTTCCTCACCTTCTTCGTCGGCCAGGCCCTGCTCGGCGACCACTCCACCGACCTCGGCGAACCGAACGTCCTGCGCGCGGTGTTCGGGGCCGCGCTCTACCTGACGATGCTCTGCCTCTTCTCGGCCGGCGTCACCGCGATGCTGCACAACCAGACGCTGGCGCTGGGCGTGCTGGTCCCGTTCTTCTTCCTGCTCTCGCCGATCCTGTCGGCGGTGCCGAAGGTCAAGACGCTGGCCCACTACTTCCCCGACTACGCGGGCTCCCGGATGATGCTGGTGTACGAGCAGAACGGCCAGCCGTACGGGCCGTGGACCGGCTTCCTCATCTGCCTGGCCTGGACGGTCGCCGCCCTGGCCGGCGGCGCGCTGGTGCTGAAGCGGCGGGACGCCTGACGGCGCGCGCCGCCTCCACCGCCGCCCCCGCACAGTCCACGCCCCTTCCCCCTCCCGAGCCGCGGCCGGCCGGGGGGAAGGGGCGTCGCCGTCAGTACCGGGGCGCGCCGCGGCCGCGGAGCAGGTTCGAGGCCCGGCGCTCCCTGGCGCCCCAGCACGCCCGGTGCCAGTGCCGGCGGTCGTCCACCCCCGCGCCGTGCATCGGCCAGGCCACCACATGGCCGACACCGGGCGGGATCTCCTGGTCGCACCCCGGGCAGCGGTAGTGCCGGCCCGCCGTACCCGCCACCGTCTGCACCACCCAGTCCTCACCCTGGTAGTTGTCGGTGCGGCGCAGCGCACCCCCCGGCGGGGCGGCCTGCTCGGCCGGCTCGCGGTCGGCTGCGATCTTGATCCGGTTACGGCGGGGCGACACGGCGGGCTACCTCTCTACGGTGGTCGCGGAACCGTTCAAGCCTACGGCCGGGGGCCGCCCGCCGGGTCTCTATCACGGCATCGGACCGTGCTCCGGTGTTTCCCGTGATATCCACCCGTTCTTCTGGGAAATTGGTGGTTCGGCGTGCCATTGGCACATGACATGGGCTACTCACGAGGGGACAGGCGGGGCCCGCAGACCCTGCGCGCACCCGAGGAGGCTCTCAGTATGACCAGAACCAGCGCCCGCGCCGAGACCCGCCGACCCGTCGGGGTCCGCCCGCCGGCACCCGGCCCGGCGCTGACCACCACCGCCGCGACGGGCACCGCCGGCACTCCCCTGCCGACCGTCCAACGGGCCGGTGCCGCACCCGCGGACACCGCTCCCGTGCTCGTCGGCGCCTTCCTGCTCTCCGCACAGTTCCCGGGCCAGACCCACGGCGAGGCGCTGGACCGCACCGTCCGCGCCGCCGTCGAGGCCGAACGCGCGGGGCTGGACAGCGTCTGGCTCGCCGAACACCACTTCGTCCCGTACGGGGTCTGCCCGAACGCCGCCACCCTGGCCGCGCTGCTGCTCGGCCGCACCCGGCGGATCGGCATCGGGACGGCGGTCAGCGTGCTCTCCACCGTCCACCCGGTGGCCCTCGGCGAACAGGCCGCGCTGCTTCACCTCACGTCCGGCGGGCGGTTCACGCTCGGCGTGGGGCGCGGCGGGCCCTGGATCGACCTGGACGTGTTCGGTGGCGGCGTGGAGGCTTTCGAGCAGGGGTTCCCGGAACGACTCGACCTGCTGCTGCGCTGGCTGCGCGGCTCCCGGGTGGGCGCGTCCGGACCGCAGTTCGAGTTCCCCGAAGTGGCCGTGGTGCCCCGGGCCACCGAGCCGCCCCGCCGCCCCGACCTGGGCGCCTGGCTCGGCGTCGACGAACGCAGCGGGCTGCTCCGGTTCCCCCGCCAGCGTCAGGACGCCGACGGCCCCGGCGAGGAGCTCACCGCCGCCGGCCGACCGGTCGCCGGCCCGCCGGTGGTGGTCGCCTGCACCTCGCCGGGCGGGGTGCGGAACGCCGCCGAACGCGGCCTGCCGATGCTGCTCGGCATGCACTCCGGCGACGACGACAAGCTCCACATGCTGGAGCTGTATCGTTCCGCCTGGCTGGCCGCCGGGCGCAGCGAGGAGCAGCTGCGGCGGGTCGGCCGCCAGCACGTCGCGGCCGGCGTGGCCCAGGTGGACGACCGGACCTCGGCGGCCCGGGCCACCCTGCTGCGCGCGATGCCCGGGTGGTTCGAGTACGGGCTCGGTGCCCACCGCACGGTGGACGGCCGGGAACGCAAGATGCGCGACCCCCGCGAGTACACCGAACTCCTCTGCGACCTGCACGCGGTCGGCACGCCGAAGCAGTGCGCGGACCGGCTGCTGGCCACCGCCGAAAGGACCGGCATCCGCCGCTTCGCGCTGCTCGCCGAGGGAAGCGGCGACCACGAGGCCACCCTGCACAACATCGCCCGGCTGGGCTCCGAGGTGCTGCCGCAACTGAGCTGAAGCCGGTCGGACCCGGCCGCGCGCACCGGACCGAAGCGGCCCGGAGACGAGCGGGCGACACCCGCCCCGAGCAGGCCCGGAGGCGAGCGGGCGACACCCGCCCCGAGCCGAAGGGCCGCGCCGGTGCCGAAAGGGAGAAGCGAGGAAGCGACGAAGGAGCGCGGGAGCGCCGACCGTCGGCACCGGACCGAAGCGGCCCGGAGGCGAGCGGGCGACAACACGGCCCGGGCCGCCCGTCCCCCTTCGTGGGGGCGGGCGGCCCGGTGGCGTATCCGGCGCGAGCCGACCGGTGCTCAGCAGTCCCGCAGTTCCTCGGACTGGTTGAGCAGTTGCGCCCGAACGGAGGTGAACCGCTCGTACCGCTTCTTGTTGGCGGACGACGGCACGAAGACCGCCACCCGGTGACAGTTCTGGAAGGCCAGCTGGACACCGAAATGCCGCTGCAGGGCACCCCGGATGGCGTCACTGGCGAGCGCCCGAAGGAGCTGGCCACGGGCCTGCTCGCTGGGCGGAGGTACCTGGTTGTCGGCGAAGTCGGTGCCGTCGACCTTCGCCTGGGCGACCAGCGAGCTGATCAGGTCCCAGGCGTACGGCAGGGAGACGCGGACGCAGTCGACGAACTCCCGCTCGTCGACCTCGTCCCGCTCGGCCTTCTCCAGCAGGGCCGGTGAGACGTCGAGCGACATGGATTCTCCTCTCGCGGTCCACCCGCGCGGCGCACGGGTGGTGGTGCGTAGTCCAAGTCCGAGCTGAGGGTGAGGGTGAGGGTGAAGCGCGGGATGTCCGGAACACCGTCGGACGGGTGTGACGCCGTCGGACGGCCGTGTTTCCGGCACCGCGCCGAGGCGGGGGCGCCGAGGACCCGTTGAGGGACGTGGTCGGGGGCGCCAACCGCTCAGAACAGCGTGGCAGTCAACGGCGGACCGGACCGGTGGTTCCGGCTGATTGCTCCGGGAATGAGCCCCGGTGCACCAGATTGGCCGGATCCCGTCGGATCGTTCATCTGAAGTCTCCATCCCCGTTGACAGCGATCCCGCAAGCAAGCCGTCACACACCGTAGCTGCCAATGGTGGTGGCCGCCAGGGTGCCGGCAGGCTTTCGAGGGATCGCAGGGCATCCATGTTCGCGGGGTTCGCGGATTCTTCACCCGGCCGTCGCGGAATCGCATCAACTGGCCCCGGTGGGCTAGCGTGGTCGACCGTGCGTCTCGTAATTGCCCGCTGCTCAGTCGACTATGCCGGTCGGCTCTCCGCCCATCTGCCCTCCGCCACCAGGCTCATCCTGGTCAAGGCCGACGGCAGCGTCAGCATCCACGCCGACGACCGCGCCTACAAGCCGCTCAACTGGATGTCCCCGCCGTGCGTCCTCAAGGTCGCCGACGGGGTCTGGACGGTGGAGAACAAGGCCGGCGAGAAGCTCATCATCACGCTGGAGGAGGTGCTGCACGACTCGTCCCACGAACTCGGAGTGGACCCGGGTCTGATCAAGGACGGTGTCGAGGCACACCTCCAGGAGCTGCTCGCGGACCGGATGGAGGTGCTCGGCGCCGGCTGGTCCCTGATCCGCCGCGAGTACCCCACCGCGATCGGACCGGTCGACATCCTCTGCCGCGACTCGGACGGCGCGACCGTCGCCATCGAGATCAAGCGGCGCGGCGAGATCGACGGTGTGGAACAGCTCACCCGCTATCTGGAACTGCTCAACCGGGACCCCCTGCTGGCCCCGGTGAAGGGCGTCTTCGCCGCGCAGGAGATCAAGCCGCAGGCCCGTGTGCTGGCCACCGACCGGGGCATCGGCTGCGTGGTCCTGGACTACGACGCGCTGCGCGGCATCGACGACGACAAGCTGAAGCTGTTCTGACCCGCACCTGACCTGACCCGACCCGCCGACCCCACCCGCAGACCCGACCCGGTCGACCCGGCGTCGCCGACCGTCAGCCGGTCGGCGACGCGGACGTCGTGGACGCCGTCGGACTCCCCGAGTCCGGCGGCGTCGTCGTGGTCGAGGGGACCGTTGTCGTCGGGACGGTCGTCGGGGTCGCCGGGGGCTGGGTGACCGGCGGCGTGCCGCCTCCGGGGGGCTGCGTGGACCCTCTGCCCGCCGTTCCCCCGTTCGTGGTGCCGTTCCCGCCGGTGCCGACTCCGCCGCCCGTGCCGCCGCCCGGGGGCGGCGGGTTGCCGCCCGTTCCCCCCGCGCCGCCCGCCGACTGCGACTGGCCCGGGGCCGTGGACTGCGGGGCGGTGCTCGTCGTCCCCGTGCTCGGCGACCGGCTCGGCCGCTTCGACGCCGACGGCGAGGCCGACCGTGACCGCGAGGCGCCGGCGCCCGTCGAGGGCCCGTCCTCGGGCTCCTCGGCCGTGGGCGGGGCCGTCGGGGCGGAGGTCTCGGGCGCGGCCGTGGAGGAGGGCCCCGAGGCGGTCGGCCGGGGGCTGCCGGAGCGGGGCGACGGCCGGGTGCCGGTCGGCAGGGAGCCGTCGTCGCTGCTGCTGTGCGGATCCGTTCCCTTCGGCTCCCCGTCGGCCGTCATCGCGACCGCCGTACCGAGGACGCCCAGCGCGAGCACGGCCGCCGAGGCGGCGATCACCGTGCGCCTGGTGCGGCCGGGGCCCGTGGTGGTGGCCCTGAGCCGCAGGGGCACCTGGACGATGGCCCGGATGACGGGCCGGCGGGCGGACCCGGAGCCGGCCGGCGCGGCGGGCGGCAGCTGCCGGCCGTCGGCGCGCAGCAGGTCGAGCATCCGCCGGGCGCCGGCCGCCCCGCGCTGCTCGCCGAGGGCGGCCCGCAGGGCGAGTGCGGCCTCCAACTCGGCCGTGGCCCGGCCGGGTTCCCGCACACAGATCGCGTAGACGCCCAACTCGTGGTGGAACCACGCCTCGTCGACCCGCGCGCCGGCCTTCCGGGCGGCTTCCAGACCCAGTTGCAGGGCGCGTTCCCAGGCCCCCCAGCGCAGCGCCAGCGCCAGCGCCGGGGCGGCCGCCCGGGCCAGCCGCAGTACGGAGGCGTGCCGTCCCGCGGCCCGGTCGGCCAGGAGTACGCCGATCACCACCTCGGCCTCGGCGGCGATCTGCGCCAGCGAGACCGAGGAGTGGCCGACCCACCAGGCGAAGTGCTGCGCGGCGCCGTCGACGCTGCCGCGGGCGGGCCAGTGCGGGGCGAGCAGCTCCAGCGCCCCGGCGGTGAGCCGGTGGTGGCCGCCGATGGAGACGGCGAGCCCCGCGTCGGCGAGCTCGGCGAGCGCGTTCTCGCCCTGGCCGACGTCGATCAGCGCGGGCAGGTGCGGGGCGGTCGGGCACTCGCCGCCGAGCGCCACGGCGAGCCGCAGTACGGCCTGGGCGGTCTCCCCGAGGCCCTCGGCGAGCCGGACGGCGGGGAGCGTGGACTCGGCGACCGAGGGCAGCGGGACGTTCCCGCGCAGCGCGGCTTCACGGACCGCCGGGTCGGGGTCGTGGACCGGCTCCCGGACGGCTCCGAAGACGTCCATGCGGTCGTCCTCGGCGGCGACCAGGGCGTCCACCGCGACGTCCCGCTGCCGCAGCAGCGCGGCGGCCTGGACGAACCGCAGCGGCAGGCCCTCGGACTCGAACCAGAGGTCCACCGCCCAGGCCTTCTCGGCCGCGTCCAGGGGCCGCCCGGCCAGCCGGGCGGCGAGTGCCAGGCAGGCGGGCCGGGAGAGGCCGGCGACCAGGTGGTCGCGGAGCCGGGAGTCCGGCGTCAGCTGCGGGCTGTCGGGGGCGACGGAGATCAGGAAGGCGCAGTCGGGCGCGGCGGCGAGGAACTGCTCCAACTCCGGCCCGGAGGGCTCCACCTCGTCGACGACGACGATCGCGCCGACCCGGGCGAGGTGCTCGGCGAGCTGGGCCGGGTCGGGGCGGAAGCCGGGGGCGTGGTGGGTGGCCGCGAAGAGGTCCTGGAGCAGGTCGGCGGCGGTGCGGCGGTGGCCGCAGAGCTGGACGACGCCGCCGGGGGCGAGGTCGCCGGCCGACTCGGCGACGGCCGACAGCAGGGCGCTGCGGCCGGATCCGGCCTGGCCGACCAGGCGTATGGAGCGGCCCTCGGCGAGCAGGCCGAGCAGCTGGGCGACGTCGGCCTCGCGGTCGAGCAGCGGCAGGTCCGCGGGCCCGGCCCCGAGGGCGAGCGGGCCGACCTGGCGGCCGGCGTCACCGGACGGGCCGCGGGCGGGGCCGCTGCGCTCGGTCCGGCGGGGGCTGGGGCGCCACTCGTCGGGGCAGGGGCGCACCTCGGATCCCTCCGGGGTGCCGACGGTCACCAGCAGCCCGCCGGTGACCAGCTCACCGCTCCGGGCCCGTACGGCCTCCTGCCGGAACTCACCGGATGGCTGTCCCACGATCTGCTCCGCCCCACGCTCGCGCCGACGACTTCGTCCGGCCGCCCGCGGACCGGGGGCACCTCCCGGTCGAAGGCCGGGGGGCCGGGCTCGGCCCCGGCGGCCGTTTCCTGACGCCAGACTCTCGCACATCCGCGCCCGCCCGCACAGCGGCCTCCCGGCACCGGGCGTCCGCGGCCGCGCGACCGCCGGTCAGAGCACCGGCAGGGTGGCACCGCGGGGTTCGGCGATCATGCCCTCGACGGCGAGGATCCGGTGCAGCCGGGTGGCCACCAGCAGCCGCTGGAGCTGGGCCGGGACGGAGCGGAGCACCAGGCGGCGGCCGATCCGGCCGGCCCGGCGGTGGGTGCCCATGATCACGCCGAGGCCGGTGGCGTCCCAGAACTCCAGCCGGGCGAGGTCGAGCACGAGGTCGCCCAGGCCGCCGTCGACGGCCTGGTGCAGCCGGGCCCGCGCGTCGGCGGCGGTGCGCACGTCGAGGCGGCCTTCGATGGCCAGCGCCACGTGGTTGCCGGTGATGCGCATGCTCTCCTCCTCCGCGTGGCGGACCTGCGTGGCGGATCTGGTCGGGGTCGTCCCGCTGCGTCCGCCCCGGCCGTGCCGGGTCAGGATGCGGGGGTGTCGGTGTCGGTCGGTGGTCGATGTCGGTATCGATGACGGTGTCGATTCGGGCGGGCCTGCGGCCCCACGCCCGGCCCCGGCCGGAATCCCGGGTTCCCCCTCATCTGACGGCGAACCAGCCCCGCGGGTTGCTGGTTCCGGCCAGATCTGAAGCAACTTCACTCGTCCGAGGGAATATACGCAGGAACTCTCCACACCTACGCTCGATTACCGCCCAAATCACCCGTCTGCGACACCGGCGTGAGGAAACTCACCCACCCCGGAGCGGGGCCGTGCGGTGCTCCGACCGCACGGCCCGCGGGCTCAGCGGCGCCGACCGGTCACTTGGCCGGGTACGGGTAGAAGCCGCGGCCGCTCTTGCGGCCCAGGTCGCCGGCGGTGACCATGCGGGCCATGATCTCGGGGGCGGCGAACTTCTCGTCCTGGGTCTCCTCGTAGATGTTCCGCGCGGCGTGCAGCAGGATGTCCACGCCGGTCAGGTCGGCGGTCTCCAGCGGGCCCATCGGGTGGCCGAAGCCGAGCCGGCAGGCGGCGTCGATGTCCTCGGCGCTGGCGACGCCCGACTCGTACAGCTTGGCGGCCTCGACGACCAGCGCGGTGATCAGACGTGTCGTGACGAAGCCGGCCACGTCGCGGTTGACCACCACGACGTCCTTGCCGACGCCCTCGGCGAAGGCCCGGGCGGTGGCCAGCGTCTCGTCGCTGGTCTTGTAGCCGCGGACCAGCTCGACCAGCTTCATCAGCGGCACGGGCGAGAAGAAGTGCACGCCGACGACCGACTCCGGGCGGCCGGTGGCGGCGGCGATGCGGGTGATCGGGATGGCGGAGGTGTTGGAGGCGAGCACCGCACCCGGCTTGGCGAGCTTGTCGAGCTCCTTGAAGACGCCTTCCTTGACGTCCAGCCGCTCGAAGACCGCCTCGACCACGATGTCGGCCTCGGAGACCGCGTCCAGGTCGGTGGTGGTGGTGATCCGGCCGAGCGCCGCCTCGGCGTCCTCTGCGGTCAGCCGCCCCTTGGAGACGAACTTGTCGTACGAGGCGCGGATGCCCGCGAGGCCGCGCAGGAGCGCCTCCTCGGTGACGTCGCGCAGGACCACGGGGTGCCCTGCCTGCGCGGAGACCTGGGCGATGCCGGCGCCCATCAGGCCGGCACCGATCACGGCGATCCGCTTACTGGACACATTGCTCATGGCTTGGTCTCCCGATGCCGTCGCCGCCCTGGCGGGCGGGCCCTGAAGGCGGCTCAGGGCAGGGATCACCGGCGCCGAGCCGCGTCGCTCATGGGCCGGACTTTAGTGCCCGAACGGTCGACATGGGGCGATCCGAAGGTGTGATCTGCGCCGGACCCGAGCAGGCGAGAAGGTCAGCTGATCAGATCGTCAGCCCAAGGTCCTGGGCGAGGATCGCCGCCTGCACCCGGCTGCGCAGACCCAGCTTCGCCAGGATCCGGCTGACGTGCGTCTTGGTGGTCGCCTCCGCCATCTCCAGCCGCCGGGCGATCTCACCGTTCGGCAGGCCCGCGCCGATCAGGGTGAGCACCTCCCGCTCCCGCGGGGTCAGCCCCGTCACCGCCGCCCGGACCGCCGGCCCCACCTGACGCTCCGGACGGGCGAAGGTGCCGATCAGCCGCCGGGTCACCGAGGGGGCCAGCATGCCGTCCCCGCGCGCCACCGTCCGGATCCCCTCGACCAGGGTGTCCGCCTCCAGGTCCTTCAGCAGGAACCCGGCCGCCCCGGCCCGCAGCGCCCCGTAGACGTACTCGTCGAGGTCGAAGGTGGTCAGCACCAGCACCTGGGCCGCTCCGGCCGCCACCACCTCGCGGGTCGCCGACACGCCGTCCAGCCGGGGCATCTGGACGTCCATCAGGACCACGTCCGGCCGCAGCTCCAGCGCCAGCCGGACGGCCTCCTCGCCGTCCGCGGCCTGCCCGACCACCTCCAGGTCCGGCTCCGCCCGCAGGATCATCACCAGCGCCGCCCGCACGGCCGCCTGGTCCTCCGCCACCAGCACCCGGATCGTCATGCCCGCCCTCCCTCTCCCTCGGTCACCAGCGCCCGCGGCAGCACCGCCCGGACGGTCCAGCACTCGCCCTCCGGACCGGCCTCGAAGCCGCCTCCCAGCAGCGAGGCCCGCTCGGCCATGCCGACCAGCCCGGCCCGCGCACCCGGCAGCGACTGCCCCGCGCCGCGGCGGAACGGGCTCGACACCACGATCCGCAACTCCTCCGGCAGGAACTCCAGCAGCACCCGGACCTCGCCCGGCCCCGCGTGCTTGAGCGCGTTGGTCAGCGACTCCTGGACGATCCGGTACGCGGCCAGACCCACCGGCACCGGCAGCGAGCCGCGGTCGCCACGCTCGGTGAGCTCGAAGCCCAGCCCGACGTCCTGCCCGGCCGCCCGGGCCTTCGCCAGCAGCGCGTCCACCGCGTCCAGGTCGGGCGCGGCGTACGACGCGTCGGCCTCTCCCCCGCCGCTGTCCCGCAACAGGCCGATGATGCGGCGCATTTCGGTCAATCCCTGGACGCTGTTCTCCCGGATCACACCCAGCACCTCCACCAGCGGATCGTCCTCCGGACGCCGCTGGCGCCGGGCGACCGACTGCGCGCCGGTGGCGTGGATCGCGATGGCCGACAGGTGGTTCGCCACCACGTCGTGCAACTCCCGCGCCATCCGGGCCCGTTCGACGACGACGGCCTCCCGCCGGTCCATCTCGGAGAGCAGCGCGGTCTGCTCGGCCCGCAGCCGCTGGAACTCCGCCTCCTCGCGGTGCTTGCGCACGATGTCGCCGGTCCAGACCGGCGCCAGGTAGACCAGCGTGGTCAGCACCACGACGGCCACGGCCGTCGGCGCGTCGCTGTAGATCAGCACCAGGGTGGACAGCACCAGCACCGAGGCCGCACCGGTCAGGTGCAGCACCCGCGACATCTTCGGGTTGCCGTAGAGCACCGCGGCGTACAGCAGGTCGGTGTACATCAGGGTGGTCGCCAGGAGCGCGCCGTTGAAGATGCTGACCGCGAAGACGATCCCGCCGACCGTCGCGATGAGGACCGGCCTGCTCCGGCGGACCAGCTCCAGCGAGGCCATCACCACCAGCGGTGGGACGACCGCCCAGCGGGCGACGTGCTCGGAGCCGTCGTAGACCTTGACGGAGATCAGGAACAGCCCGCCGAGCAGCCCGAAGACCGCGATCGCCCGGTCTTCCTGCCGCGGAGTGAGAGTGGGTCTGCGCACAGCCCCATCAGATCATCCCCGGCCGGACCGGCGGCTCGGGTCCGGGGAGGAGTGCGCGTACATCGAAAGGTGCAGCCCGGACTCGGCTCCGGCGACGACGACGCGCGGACCGGCGCGCGGAAGGCTGGTAGCACCACCGAACAACCCGGAGGCCCGCCATGATCGTCACCCTCATCCTCGCCGCCGAGGTCGCCTTCTGGGTCGTCCTCGGGCTGGCCCTGACCGCCCGCTACGTGCTGCGGCTGCGCACGGTGAGCACGGCCCTGCTGATCGGCCTGCCGGTCCTGGACCTCGCCCTGTTCACCCTCGCCGTGCTCGACCTGCGCGGCGGCGCCACCGCGAGCTGGACGCACGCGCTGGCGGCGAGCTACGCGGGCTTCTCCCTCGGGTTCGGGCCGTCCCTGGTCCGCTGGGCCGACCGGCACTTCCAGTACCGCTTCGCCGGCGGCCCCAAGCCCGCGCGCCCTCCCAAGTACGGGCCGGCGCGGACCCGCTACGAGTGGCAGGTCGCCGGCCGCACCACGGTCTCGGCGGGCGTCACGCTCGGCCTGATCACCCTCATGGTGCCGCTCTCCGCCGGCGCCGCCGCCTTCTCCACCTTCACCGCCTGGTACCTGCGGCTGAGCATGGTGGCCGGGATCAACCTGATCGTGGCCGCCTGCTACGCGATCTGGCCGAAGGAGCCGCCGGCCGGCGCGATCGTCGAGGACGGCCACGTGGTCGGCTGGGAGATCCCGCGGCAGCACCAGCAGCTGTAGCGGCAGCCGTACCGGCGACCGCGGGTCAGCGGTTGTCGCCCGGCACCCAGAGCACGTCGCCGCGCTCCTTGTTGGCCGCCCGGGCCAGGATGAACAGCAGGTCGGAGAGGCGGTTCAGGTACTTGGCGGTCAGCGGGTTGACGCTCTCCCCGTGTGCCTCGATCGCCGCCCAGGTGGCCCGCTCGGCCCGGCGGACCACCGTGCAGGCCAGGTGCAGGTACGCAGCGCCCGCGGCGCCGCCGGGGAGGATGAAGCTGCGCAGCTTCTCCAGCGACTCCAGGTAGTGGTCGCAGTCCCCCTCCAGCTTGTCGATGTAGGACTGGAGCACCCGCAGCGGCGGGTACTTCGGGTCCTCCACCACCGGGGTCGCCAGGTCGGCGCCCACGTCGAAGAGGTCGTTCTGGATCCGGGTGAGCACCGTGACGACGTCCTCCGGCAGCGCACCCGCCGCGATCGCCACACCGATCGCGGCGTTGGCCTCGTTGGCGTCCGCGTACGCGACCAGGCGCGGATCGGTCTTGGTCGTACGGCTCATGTCGCCCAGCGCCGTGGTGCCGTCGTCGCCGGTCCTGGTGTAGATACGCGTCAGATTGACCATGGCGCCAAGACTAGCCGCGGGGTTAGGCGACGTTAACCCCTGACCTCCGGCCGGGGGGACCCCCACCCCGAGGGTCTCGCCGCTACGCGACGTTGACCTCCCCCAGCCTCCGGCCGGGGGGACCCCCACCCCGAGGGTCTCGCCGCTACGCGACGTTGACCTCCCCCAGCCTCCGGCCGGGGGGACCCCCACCCCGAGGGTCTCGCCGCTACGCGACGTTGACCCTCTGCCCGGGGGGTGCGGCTTCGAGCCAGGCGAGGAAGCCGGTCAGCGCGTCGTCGCTCATCGCGAGCTCCAGCGGCGCGCCGTTGTGGAGGCAGCGCAGCACGACCGAGCCGGAGAGCAGGGCCAGCTCCTCCTGCCCCTCGGGGTAGCGCCGGCCCAGCACCTCGATCTCCCGGCGCGGCAGGACCTTGCGGGGGCGCGGAGCGTACGAGAAGACCCGGAACCACTCGATGGAGTCGCCGCTGTACCGGCCGATACCAAAAACCCACCCCTTGCCGTCGGTCTGGGGGACCGGGGCTGAGGTGGGTTTGCCGTTCTCGTCGAGGTCGGGCTGAGTCGAGGCGTCGGCGGGCATTTTGAGCCGGTAACTGCAGTCGAACGTTCCGCCGACCCGCTGGATCACACGGCGGCGTACCGCGAACGCGACCAACCCGATCACACCGAGCGCCACGACCGCCGCACACACCACAAGGGCGAGGACCATGCTCACCTACCTCCTCGCTACCCGCGTTCCCCGTTTCGGTCGTACCAGGCGACCGCGTTGACCTACCAACTGAGACGACAGTCCCGGGGTCACGCTCAGGCGTCCCCGGGACCGTCGGTCGACCCCGCTCAGGCGGGGTCCGGCGCACTCAGGCGTGGGCCTTGAGGCCGCGCGCCGCGAACAGACGCACCTCGGCGCGACGCTCGGCGTGCGCGTCGAGGTCCGACTTGGCCTTGTCCAGTGCGCGCTCGGCACGCGCGACGTCGATCTCGTCCGCCAGCTCGGCGATCTCCGCGAGGAGGGACACCTTGTTGTCGGCGAAGGAGATGAAGCCGCCGTGCACCGCGGCGATCACGGTGCCGCCGTCCGTGGTCCGGATGGTGACCGGACCGGTCTCCAGCACGCTCAGCACCGGGGTGTGACCCGGCATGATGCCGGTGTCACCGGAGGCCGTACGGGCGACGACGATGGTGGCCGCACCGGACCACACCTTGCGGTCGGCTGCGACCAGCTCGACGTGCAGCTCAGCCAACGTGGGCTCCTAGGCTCATGCAACCCCCGATTACTCGGGAGTTTCGGTAAGAATAACGGGCCCGCGCCCCCGGCATGAAACCGGCGGCACGGATTTGACCGGAATCACAGCCGGTGCGACGTGAGGGGTGGGTCCCAGGGCTGGGGCCCACCCCTCACGATCACGCTCGACTGCTACCGGCCGCGATTACTTCTTCGCCAGCTGAGCGGCGTTGCGCTCCAGGTCCTCGATGCCACCGCACATGAAGAAGGCCTGCTCCGGGACGGAGTCGTACTTGCCGTCCGCGATCGAGTTGAAGGCCTCGATGGTCTCGGACAGCGGCACGGTCGAACCCTCGATGCCGGTGAACTGCTTCGCCACGTAGGTGTTCTGCGAGAGGAAGCGCTCGATGCGACGGGCACGGTGGACCGTGATCTTGTCCTCCTCCGACAGCTCGTCCATACCGAGGATGGCGATGATGTCCTGGAGGTCCTTGTACTTCTGCAGGATCCCCTTGATACGGATGGCCGTCTCGTAGTGGGTCTGCGCGATGTACCGCGGGTCGAGGATGCGGGACGTGGAGTCCAGCGGGTCGACGGCCGGGTAGATGCCCTTCTCCGAGATCGGGCGCGACAGAACGGTCGTCGCGTCCAGGTGGGCGAAGGTGGTGGCCGGGGCCGGGTCGGTCAGGTCGTCCGCGGGGACGTAGATCGCCTGCATCGAGGTGATCGAGTGACCGCGGGTCGAGGTGATGCGCTCCTGCAGGAGGCCCATCTCGTCGGCCAGGTTCGGCTGGTAACCCACCGCGGAGGGCATACGGCCGAGCAGGGTCGACACCTCGGAACCGGCCTGGGTGAACCGGAAGATGTTGTCGATGAAGAGGAGCACGTCCTGCTTCTCGACGTCACGGAAGTACTCCGCCATGGTCAGCGCGGAGAGCGCGACGCGCAGACGGGTGCCCGGCGGCTCGTCCATCTGGCCGAAGACCAGCGCGGTCTTGTCCAGAACGCCCGAGTCGACCATCTCGTCGATGAGGTCGTTGCCCTCACGGGTACGCTCGCCGACGCCGGCGAAGACCGACACACCACCGAAGTTCTCGGCGACGCGGTAGATCATCTCCTGGATCAGAACGGTCTTGCCGACACCGGCACCACCGAACAGACCGATCTTGCCACCGGTCACGTACGGGGTGAGGAGGTCGATGACCTTGATGCCGGTCTCGAACATCTCGGTCTTGGACTCGAGGTCCTTGAACTCCGGGGCCTTGCGGTGGATCGGCCACCGGACCTGGACCTGCGACTCGAACTCGTCCTTGTCGACGTTCAGCACCTCACCGAGGGCGTTGAACACCTTGCCCTTGGTGATCTGGCCGACCGGCACCGAGATCGCGGCACCGGTGTCGGTGACCTGCGAACCGCGGACCAGGCCGTCGGTCGGCTGCATCGAGATGCCGCGGATCAGGCCGTCGCCGAGGTGCTGGGCGACCTCAAGGGTGAGGACCTTCTTGCCCGTGCCGTCGGGGTTGTCCACCTCGACGCGCAGGGCGTTGAACATGTTCGGGATCGCGTCGACGGGGAACTCCACGTCGACGACCGGGCCGATGACCCGCGCGACGCGGCCCGTCGCCGTGGTCGGCTCAACAGTGGTAGTCATACTCATTCGCTCCCGCGGCTCGCGTCAGCGAGCGCGTTCGCGCCACCGACGATCTCGCTGATTTCCTGGGTGATCTCGGCCTGACGGGCCGAGTTGGCAAGCCGCGTGAGCGACTTGATGAGCTCGCCGGCGTTGTCCGTCGCGCTCTTCATCGCGCGGCGGCGGGCGGCGTGCTCGGAGGCAGCCGACTGCAGCAGCGCGTTGTAGATCCGGCTCTCCACGTACCGCGGCAGCAGAGCGTCCAGGACGCCCTCCGCCGACGGCTCGAAGTCGTAGAGCGGGAAGATCTCCGCCTTGGCGGACGACTCGTCGCTGAGCTGGACCTCGTCGAGCTTCAGCGGCAGCAGCCGGGCGTCGACCGCGGTCTGCGTCAGCATCGACTCGAACCGGGTCGAGATCACGTGGACCTCGTCCACGCCACCGGTCTCGGCCGTGAAGGCCTCGATCAGCGCGGCCGAGACGGCCTTGGCGTCCCCGTAGGTCGGCTTGTCCGAGAAGCCCGTCCAGGTCTCCGCGACGGCGAGGTCACGGAAGCCGTAGAACGAGACGCCCTTGCGGCCGACGACGTACGTCACCACGTCCTTGCCCTCGGACCGCAGACGCTCGGAGAGCGCCAGCGAGGCCTTGATGGCGTTGGACGAGTAGCCGCCCGCCAGACCGCGGTCCGCCGTGATCAGCAGGACTGCGGCACGCGTGGCGTTCGGGTTCTCGCTGGTGAGCGGGTGCTTGGCGTTGGACCGGGTGGCCACCGCCGTCACCGCCCGGGTGAGCTCGTCGGCGTACGGGGTGGAGGCGGCCACCGAGCGCTGCGCCTTGCCGATGCGCGCTGCGGAGATCATCTCCATCGCCTTGGTGATCTTCTTCGTCGCGGTGACAGAGCGGATCCGGCGCTTGTAGACCCGAAGCTGTGCTCCCATGGGTCGTTACGTCCTTTCCCTCGCTACCGGACTCAGGCCTGCTCGGAGAGCAGCTTGCCGTCAGCGGTCTGGTAGCCCTGCTTGAAGGCACCGATCGCGGTGGCCAGCGCGTCGACGGTGCCGTCGGCCAGCAGGCCGGTCTCGACGATGCCGGCGAGCAGGTCCTTGTGCTGCAGACGCACGTGGTCCAGGAACTCGCGCTCGAAGCGGCGGATCTCGGCGACCGGGACGTCATCCAGCTGACCGGTGGTGCCGGCCCAGATGGAGACGACCTGCTCCTCGACCGGGAACGGCTGGTACTGGCCCTGCTTCAGCAGCTCGACCATGCGCGCACCGCGCTCCAGCTGGGCCTTGGAGGCCGCGTCCAGGTCGGAACCGAAGCCGGCGAAGGCCTCCAGCTCACGGTACTGGGCGAGGTCCAGGCGCAGACGGCCGGCGACCGAGCGCATGGCCTTGATCTGGGCGGAGCCACCGACGCGGGAGACCGAGATACCGACGTTCACGGCCGGGCGGATGCCGGCGTTGAACAGGTCGGACTCCAGGAAGCACTGGCCGTCGGTGATGGAGATGACGTTGGTCGGGATGTACGCCGACACGTCGTTGGCCTTGGTCTCGATGATCGGAAGACCGGTCATCGAGCCGCCGCCGAGCTCGTCGTTCAGCTTCGCGCAGCGCTCCAGCAGGCGGGAGTGCAGGTAGAAGACGTCGCCCGGGTACGCCTCGCGGCCCGGCGGGCGGCGCAGCAGCAGGGAAACGGAACGGTAGGCCTCGGCCTGCTTCGACAGGTCGTCGAAGATGATCAGGACGTGCTTGCCGTCGTACATCCACTCCTGGCCGATGGCGGAGCCGGTGTACGGAGCGAGGTACTTGAAGCCGGCCGGGTCGGAGGCGGGAGCGGCCACGATGGTGGTGTACTCCAGCGCGCCGGCCTCCTCCAGGGCGCCACGGACGGACGCGATGGTGGAGCCCTTCTGGCCCACGGCGACGTAGATGCAGCGGACCTGCTTCTCCGGGTCGCCCGAGCGCCAGTTGTCGCGCTGGTTGATGATCGTGTCGACGGCCACCGCGGTCTTGCCGGTCTGGCGGTCGCCGATGATCAGCTGACGCTGGCCGCGGCCGATCGGGGTCATCGCGTCGATGGCCTTGATGCCGGTCTGCAGCGGCTGCTTGACCGACTTGCGGGCCATGACGCCGGGGGCCTGCAGCTCCAGGGCACGGCGGCCGGTGGAAGCGATGTCGCCCAGACCGTCGATCGCGTTGCCCAGCGGGTCCACGACGCGGCCGAGGTAGCCGTCGCCGACCGGAACCGAGAGGACCTCGCCGGTGCGGCGCACCGTCTGACCCTCCTCGATGCCGCCGAACTCACCGAGGATGACGACACCGATCTCGCGGGTGTCGAGGTTCAGCGCGAGGCCGAGCGTGCCGTCCTCGAACTTCAGCAGCTCGTTGGCCATGACCGAGGGCAGGCCCTCGACATGGGCGATACCGTCCGCTGCGTCAGTGACCGTGCCGACCTCTTCCACAGAGGCGGCGTCCGGCTGGTACGACTGGACAAAGTCGGCCAGCGCGTCCCGGATCTCCTCCGGACGGATCGTAAGCTCCGCCATCAGGCTTCCCTGCTCTCCTAGTTTGCGATCCTCGGCCCGCCATTGAGGGCCGCAAGTACTCGACTCTCGGCCGGGTCGTATGAACCGGCCGTACGATTTGCCGACTCCGGTGGAGCCGGTTCCCGACCGAGGGTCGGATGTGCTGCTTGGGTGTGTTCAGCCTTCGAGCGACTGGCGAGCGCCCTCAAGGCGGCTCGACACGGTGCCCTCGATGATCTCGTCACCGATCTGCACCCGGACACCGCCGACGACCTCGGGGTCGACGTCGATGTTCAGGTGGACCTGGCGGCCGTACAGCCGGCCGAGAGCACCCGACAGGCGCTCCTTCTGGCTGTCCGACAGCGGCACCGCGGTGGTGACCAGGGCCACCACTCGGCCGCGCCGCGCGGCGGCGAGCTTCGAGTAGGACTCGAGGCCCTGCTCCAGGCTACGGCCACGCGGGTTGTTGACCAGGCTGGTGACCAGCCGGACGGTGCCCGCGTTGGCGCGGCCGCCGAGCAGCTTCCTGATCAGCGCAGCCTTGGCGGCGGCGCCGGCCTTCGGCTCGGTCAGCGCGGAGCGCAGCTCGTTGGAGCCGCTCACCACCCGGCCGAACCGGAACAGCTCGTCCTCGACGTCGTCCAGGGCACCGGCCTTCTCGGCGGCGATGACCTCGGCGTACGAGGACAGCTCCTCGACCGCGTCGACCAGGTCACGCGCGCCCGACCAGCGGGAGCGGACCAGGCCGGAGACCAGGTCGACAGCCTCGCCGGAAACCTGGCCGGACAGCAGCGAGGTGACCAGCTGCGCCTTGTCCTGACCCGACCGGGACGGGTCGGTCAGCACGCGGCGGAACGACACCTCACGGTCCAGCAGGGCCGTGACGGCGGTGAGCTCCTCGGCGAGCTTGGCCGCGTCCACCGAGGTGGAATCGGTCAGGCTCTCCAGGTTCTGCCGCCCGGCGACGAGGGCCTCGCGGCTGGCGCCGATCACTTGGCCGCGCCCTGAGCAACGGCGGCCTTGGACTCCAGCTCGTCCAGGAAGCGGTCGATGACACCGCTCTGCCGGGCGGAGTCCTCAAGGGACTCGCCCACGATGCGGGACGCCAGCTGGGAGGCCAGCGAGCCCACGTCCTGGCGCAGGGCGGCGGACGCCTGCTTCTTGTCGGCCTCGATCTGGGCGTGGCCGGCAGCGACGATGGCCTCGCGCTGACGCTGGCCCTCCTCGCGCATCTCGGTGAGCTGGGCCGCGCCCTGCTCGCGAGCCTGCTCGACGATGCGGGCAGCCTCGTGACGCGCGTCGGCGAGCTCGGCGCGGTACTGCTCAAGCAGGGCCTGGGCCTCGGCCTGGGCGGCCTCGGCGCGCTCCATGCCGCCCTCGATGGCGTCCCGGCGCTCCGACAGCACCTTCTCGATGCTGGGGAGGAGCTTCTTGCCGAGCAGACCGAAGACGATGAAGAAGCAGATCAGGCCGATGATGATCTCGGGCCACGCGGGGAGGAGAGGATTCATCTTCTCCTCGGCCGCGAGCTGCGCCGCGATGCTCATATCTGGACCTTCCTCGAAAGGGTCTTCGGCGGGATTACTTGTTGCCGAAGACGAACGGCATGACGATGCCGATCAGAGCGAGGGCCTCGGTGAGCGCGAAGCCGATGAACATGTTGGCGCGGATGAGACCGGCCGCCTCGGGCTGGCGGGCCATGGCCTGGACACCGTTACCGAAGATCAGACCGACGCCGATGCCGGGGCCGATGGCGGCGAGGCCGTAGCCGATCGAGGCGACGGAACCGTAGACAGTGCCCTCAGCGAGGAAGCTCATTGCAGTTGTCCTTTGCAGGGGTGGTGAACCGGTGGTGATTGGCCACCGGGCATTCCGGGAGGTGTGGTTCGGGGGTGGGGCCGGGGGCCCCAGGCTCAGTGCGCCTCTTCGAGGGCACCGGCGATGTAGCTGCTGGCCAGCATCACGAAGATGTAGGCCTGCAGGAACTGGACCAGCAGCTCGAAGGCGGTCAGCGCGATGGTCACGACGAAGGAGGCCGTGCCGTACAGCGCGCCCAGGGTCGGGCTGAGCAGGTACCAGGAGGCGATGGAGAACATCACGATCAGCAGGTGGCCGGCGAACATGTTCGCGAAGGCTCGGACCGCGAGCGTGAAGGGGCGCACGAAGATGTTCGAGAAGAACTCGATCGGCACCAGGATGAACATGACCCAGCCGGGGATGCCCGACGGCCAGCAGAGGTTCTTGAAGCCGCCGACGAAGCCGTGCTTCTTGAAGGTCAGCGTCATGTAGGTGAGCCACACGACGGCTGCGAGGCCGGCCGGGAAGGCGATCGCCGCGGTCACCGGGAACTGGGCGAACGGGATGATCGACATGATGTTCATCAACCAGATGAAGAAGAACATCGAGACGAGCATCGGGACGTACTTCTCGCCCTTCTTGCCGATCGTCTCCAGAACGATGGAGCGCTTGACGAAGTCGTAGCCGATCTCACCGACCAGCTGCAGCTTGCCGGGGACGAGCCGCGGCTTCGCGAAGGCGGCCCAGAAGAACAGAACGACCAGTACCGCAACGATCATCGACAGCAGCATCGGCTTGTTGAACTCGAAGCTGCCGATCGTGAAAATCGGCTCGAACTGGAACTCGTTCAGACCCGGGGCCGGGAAGCCGCAGCCAGCGTCCCCGAAGTGGCAACTGCCTGAGGCGAGGGACGTGAGTTCAGCACTCACCACGGACTCCTTCGTCGTGACGCATGGTTACGGCAACCTCGGTGTGTCGGCGTGGCCTGCGACCACGGAGCGGCACTGGAACTTGATGGGTTTCTCGCCGACCCCGCCCGGCAGTGCGCTGCACCGCCGCGGGATCATCGAAGACTGCGCGGATCCGGGGGGCGATCGGTCCGCCGTGCGGACAGACCTGGCCTCTTCCCGTACTCCGTTGTTGCGACGGACGATAGCAGCCCGTCAGCGCGGCATAAACACCGCCCCCCTCGTTGGGGGGACAGAGGGGCGCCGTCACTGTTGACGCCCCTTGTCGGACGGCTTGTTGCCCTTGTTTTCAGAGGCGTTGGGGTCGACGTAGAACATCTTCGCCTTCAGTGCGCCGCGCACCTGGAACCCCGTCCAGATGAGTGCGCAGCCGAGCAGCGTGAAGGCGAAGGCCTGCCGGTTGAAGAGCTCGGTGTCCTTGAACACGGCCAGCACGATGCCGACCAGCAGGATCTGCGTCGTGTACACGAGCAGCGCCGCGGCCATCATGATGTGCGGGTTCGACCTGGTCAGCCGGTCGAGCGCGACCTGACCCGAGGTGAAGAAGGCCATCACCAGCAGCGTTCCGAAGAGGGCGCCGAGCAAGCCCTTGCCACCCGCGACTGCAAAGGAGATCGCCATGGCGAGGACTCCGGCGACCGCAGTGGGGATCGCGGCGCCTCGGAGGATCCGGGCGTCGTTGGACGGCATGTCGGCAACTCCGGCGGCATGTCGATGGCGGGGGGACGGGCACAGAACGTGATGGTGACACCGGACCGGAACCGCCGCGGACCGGCCGCTCTGCGGCGAGTCCGTCGAGGGAGACCGGCCAGGGACGGAAGTCATCCACCTGTGAGGTCTTTCGGCGTGTTCTCGGTACTCGTGAACGGTATCACAAACTATTTGATGAGAGCTTTACCATGAATGTGTGGTACCTGTCACACTGATGGCCCAACAGTGCCGCCGAACGGGTGAGGCGGCTTGACAGGACGTCACTTCGCCCTACCGGCCGCGCCCGTGGCCGTGGCCACGGCTTCCGGTCGCGGAGGAGCCCTTCGGCAGCCCCCCGAGCAGTCGCTTGTCCTCGGCGGACAGCTCGGCCATCGGTTCGGTGGCGGACTCCGAGGCGGACTCGGCGGTCAGGGCCGTGCCCTCCTCCTCGCGCACCGCCGCCGGGGCGGGCTTCCGGCCCGCCGGACGGCGGCGGTAGCGCGGCGGGACGAAGGCCTGCACCGCGCGCGGGGCCCGCGGCCGGAACCGCGGGGTCAGCAGCACCACCAGGCCGACCAGGCAGAGCCCGGCCAGCATCAGCACCAGGGTGCGGCCGGTGTTGGTGACCGAGAAGGCGACGGTCCCGAAGGCGATCAGCGCGGCCCAGAAGTACATGATCAGCACGGCGCGGCTGTGCGAGTGGCCGACCTGGAGCAGTCGGTGGTGCAGGTGCCGCTTGTCCGCGGCGAACGGCGACTGGCCGGCCCAGGTGCGGCGGACCACGGCGAGCAGCAGATCCGCCAGCGGCAGCGCGATGACCGTCAGCGGCAGCAGCAGCGGGATGTAGATCGGCACCAGGGCGTGCACGGTGAGGGTCTGCGAACCCGTCTCGCTGGTGATCAGGTCGGGGTCGACCCGGCCGGTGATCGAGATCGCCGCGACGGCCAGCATCAGGCCCAGCATCATCGAACCGGAGTCGCCCATGAAGATCCGGGCCGGGTGCATGTTGTGCGCCAGGAAGCCCAGGCACATGCCGATCAGCAGCACGCTGAAGAGCACGGCGGGGGCGGCGTCACTGATCGTGTAGCCGTACCAGAGCCGGTAGGAGTACAGGAAGAAGGCCATCGCGGCGATGCAGACCATGCCGCCGGCCAGGCCGTCCAGGCCGTCGATGAAGTTCACCGCGTTGACCATGACGACGACCAGGGTGACCGAGATGACCATGCCCTGGGTGGGGCTGACCGCGACCGGGCCGGAGCCGGGCACCGGCAGGGTGATCACCGTGACGCCCTGCCACACCATCACGCCGGCGGCGATCATCTGGCCGCCCAGCTTCACCAGCGCGTCCACGCCCCACTTGTCGTCCAGCACGCCGAGCAGCCACATGATCCCGGCGCCGGAGAGCAGCGCGCGGATGTCGGTGCCCTGCGAGAACACCTTGCTCAGGTTGTCCAGCTGGGAGGCGACCAGGATGCCGGCGCAGAGGCCGCCGAACATCGCGATGCCGCCGAGCCGCGGGGTGGGTTCGCGGTGCACGTCGCGGGCGCGGACCGGGGGCATAGCCCCCGCCGCGATGGCGAACTTCCGCACCGGGCCGGTCAGCAGGTAGGTGACGGCCGCGGTGCAGAACAGCACCAGCAGATACTCACGCACCACTGGCCTCCTGCTGCACTGTCCGACGGGTGGGTACCGAAGGTACGCCCGTGCCTGTCCGGGGTTCGAGGTGCGTCGCCACGGCACACACCTTATTGAGTCGGACGCCGGGTGCGTGCATCGCGGTTCGCCCTACCGGGTAGGAGATCGGTTCATCCGGTCAGCGGCGGCCCGCGAACGCCCCCGCCAGCTCCCGGACCCGCTCCCCCACCCGGACGTCCGTGCCCCCGGCGAGCAGCCGTCCGATCAGCCCGGCGATCTCCGTCAGCTCGCTCTCGCCCATGCCCTGGGAGGTCACCGTGCCGGTGCCCAGGCGGATGCCGGAGGCCTCGGACGGCGGCGCCTGGTCGTACGGCAGCGCGCACTTGCCGAGCAGCAGTCCGGCGACGGCGCAGCGACGCTCCGCCTCGGCGCCGCTCACCCCGAGCGGGCCGACGTCGACCGTCACCAGGTGGGTGTCGGTCCCGCCGGTCAGTGGACGCGCCCCCGCCGCTTCGAGCCCCGCCGCCAGCACCCGCGCCCCCGCGACGGTGCGGTGCGCGTACGCGCGGTAGGCGGGCGTGGCGGCCTCGGCCAGGGCGACGGCCTTGCCGGCCACCTCGTTCATCGCGGCGCCGCCCTGGGTGAACGGGAAGACCGCCCGGTCGATCCGGTCGGCCAGCTCGGCGGTGGAGAGCAGCAGGCCCCCGCGCGGCCCCCGGAGCAGTTTGTGGGTGGCGGCCACGGTGACGTCCGCGTACGGCACCGGGGAGGGTGCGAGGCCCGCCGCGATCAGGCCGGTGGTCTGCGCGACGGTGGCGACCAGGTAGGCGTCCACCTCGTCGGCGATTTCCCGGAAGGCGGCCCAGTCCGGGTGCCGGGGGTGCGAGATGGAGCCGGCCACGATGGCCTTGGGGCGGTGCAGGCGGGCCAGTTCGCGGACCTGGTCGAGGTCGACCAGCCCGTCCTCGCGGCGCACCCCGTAGCCGACGAACTCGAACCACCGGCCGGAGAAGTTGGCCCGCGAGCCGCAGCTGAGGTGGCCGCCGTGCTCCAGCGACATCGCCAGCACCGCGTCCCCCGGCCGCAGCAGCGCCGCGTAGGAGGCCAGCATCGCCGAGGTGGCCGAACGCGGCTGGACGTTGGCGTGCGGCGCCGTGAACAGCGCGCGGGCCCGGTCGACGGCCAGCAGTTCGGCGGCGTCGGCCAGCGCGCAGCCGGTGTGGTGGCGCCGGCCCGGGTAGCCCTCGGCGTACTTGTCGATCAGCGGGCCGGCGAGCGCGGCCAGCACGGCCGGGCTGGTGAGGTTCTCCCCGGCCAGCAGCTGGATCGTCTCGGCCCGCCGCTCGGCCTCGGCGGCGAGCAGGTCGGCGATCTGGGGGTCGGCCCGGTGGAGGACCTCGTCGGGCGCCCCGGACGCCCACCGGCGCCCCGTCGTCTCGGTGGAACCGGTCGCGGCATCGGTGACGGTCATGGCGGGGCTCCCGGGCGGCATGGGGCCACCTCCCGGTCGGAGGCCGGGAGAGGGTGAGGGTTCCTCCAGCGTAGGACCGGCCCCCGGGAGCGGCGCGGCGGCGCGGGCCGGGATGCACCCGCCCGGGCGCCCGGACGGTCACGGCCTACGGGGCCGCCCTGCTCAGTAGCGCGCGGGAACCCCGGTGAGCGCGGTGACCACCGGGTCGACCGCGTGGAATATCTCCTCGCCGCAGTTGCGGAACATGCCGATCGGCGCGCCGTACGGGTCGTGCACCTCGTCCGACTCGGGGGTGGCGGCGAGCAACCAGCCGCGCAGCGAGGCGGCGGCCCGGACCAGCGCGCGGGCGCGCTCGGTCACGTCGGCGCCGCGTCGCGGGTCCGGGAGGGTGCCGGGGTCGATCGTCCGGACCAGGCGGGTGAACTCCTTCATGGTGAAGGTGCGCAGGCCGGCCTCGTGCCCCATCGAGATGACCTGGGCCCGGTGGTCCAGGGTCGCGGTGAGCACCAGGTCGGCCTCGACCACGTGTTCGTCCAGCAGCTCACGGCCGGTGAAGCCGCCGCTGTCGGCGCCGTACTCGTCCAGCACCGTGGCGGCGTGGTCCTCCATCGGTGCGCCCTCGTGGCCCCAGGTGCCGGCCGACTCCACCAGGATGCGGCCGGCCACCCGCGGGTTCAGCCGGGTGTCCAGCTCACGCCTGGTGAGCCGCTCGGCGATCGGCGAGCGGCAGATGTTGCCGGTGCACACGTACAGGATCCGGAAGTGGTCCAGCGGCCTGGGGCCCACGGCCAGGTACGGCGATATGCCGGGCCCGGCATGGAGGGAGGCGGCCGTCAACTGCCGGCCTCCAGGTCGGGGACGACCTCCCTCAGCTGCTCGGCGGTGATCGCGCCGGCCCGCAGCAGCACCGGGACCTTGCCCGTGACATCGACGATCGACGAGGCCCGCGCGTGGTCGGCCGTGCCGCCGTCCAGGTAGACCGAGATGGCGTCGCCGAGCTGCTGCTCGGCCTCGTCACAGGTGGACGGCGACGGCCCGCCGGTCCGGTTGGCGCTGGAGACCGCCAGCGGGCCGGTGGTGTTCAGCAGCTCGATGGCGACCGGGTGCAGCGGCATCCGGACGGCGACCGTGCCCCGGGTCTCGCCGAGGTCCCAGCGCAGCGAGGGCTGGTGCTTGGCGACCAGGGTGAGCCCGCCCGGCCAGAACGCGTCGACCAGCTCCCAGGCCTGCTCGGAGAAGTCGGTGACCAGCCCGTGCAGGGTGGTCGGCGAGCCGACCAGGACGGGTGAGGGCATGTTGCGGCCACGGCCCTTGGCGGCGAGCAGGGCGGCGACGGCCTCCGGCGAGAAGGCGTCCGCACCGACCCCGTAGAGGGTGTCGGTGGGCAGCACGACGAGTTCGCCCCGGCGGATGGCAGAGGCGGCCTCGCGCAGGCCCGTCGCGCGGTCCCCTGCGTCGGCACAGTCGTAGCGGCGGCTCATCGGTGCGGTCCCCTTCCGAGACAACTCATCACGTGGACGGACGCGGTCACAGCGACGCCTTGCGCGCCGTGGTGAATCGCGGCCGGTTGTTCAGATCGCGGTGGTCGGCGGTGTCGGTCCAGCCGGCTTCCTCGTTGAAGATCCACGGGACCTGGCCGCCCTGGGTGTCGGCGTGCTCGATCACCACGGCGCCGCCCGGGCGCAGGAGCCTGGCGGCGACCCGCTGGATGCCCCGGATGGTGTCCAGGCCGTCCTCGCCGGAGAAGAGCGACATCTGCGGGTCGTGGTCGCGGGCCTCCGGCGCGACGTACTCCCACTCGGTGAGCGGGATGTACGGCGGGTTGGAGATGACCAGGTCGAAGCGGCCGTCCCAGCCGTGGTCGCCCTCGAAGGCGCGGGTGGCGTCACCCTCGTGCAGGGTGATCCGGGCGCGGTCGGGCGAGGCCCCGATGTTGCGCCGGGTGTACGGCAGTGCGCCCTCGTCGAGCTCGAAGGCGTGCACGGTGGAGCGCGGCAGCTCCTGCGCCAGGGCGAGCGCGATGGCGCCGGATCCGGAGCAGAGGTCGACCACCAGCGGCTCGGCCACGTCCATGTCGCGGACCGCGTCTATGGCCCACTCGACCACGGACTCGGTCTCCGGCCGGGGTACGAAGACACCGGGGCCGACCGCCAGCTCCAGGTAGCGGAAGAACGCCCGCCCGGTGATGTGCTGGAGCGGCTCGCGCGCCTCCCGCCGGGAGACGGCCTCCCAGTAGCGGGCGTCGAAGTCCGCGTCCTTGACCGTGTGCAGTTGGCTGCGCTTGACGCTGTGGACGTGTGCGGCGAGCTCCTCCGCGTCGAAGCGCGGCGACGGCACGCCGGCCGCGGCCAACCGCTGGGTGGCCTGGGCCACCTCGGCGAGTAGCAGGTTCATCCGTACGACCTCTTGCTTCCGCTCTCCGGCCTCGACGTCGGTCTCGCTGCCGCAGGTGTCAGTTCTGTTGGGCCGCGGCCAGCTTGGCCGCCGCGTCCGTGTCGACGCAGGACTGGATCACCGCGTTCAGGTCGCCGTCCAGGACCTGGTCCAGGTTGTACGACTTGAAGCCCGTGCGGTGGTCCGAGATGCGGTTCTCCGGGTAGTTGTACGTCCGGATCCGCTCGGAACGGTCCACCGTGCGGACCTGGCTGCGACGGGCGTCCGAAGCCTCCCGCTCGGCCTCCTCCTGCGCGGCGGCCAGCAGCCGCGAACGCAGGATGCGCATCGCCTGCTCCTTGTTCTGGAGCTGGCTCTTCTCGTTCTGGCAGGAGGCCACGATACCGGTCGGCAGGTGGGTGATCCGGACCGCGGAGTCGGTGGTGTTGACCGACTGCCCGCCGGGGCCGGACGAACGGTAGACGTCGATCCGCAGGTCGTTGGCCACGATCTCGACCTCGACCTCCTCCGCCTCGGGGGTGACCAGCACGCCGGCCGCCGAGGTGTGGATGCGGCCCTGCGACTCCGTGGCCGGCACGCGCTGCACGCGGTGCACGCCGCCCTCGTACTTCAGCCGGGCCCAGACGCCCTGACCGGGCTCGGTGCTGCCCTTGGTCTTGACGGCGACGGAGACGTCCTTGTAGCCGCCGAGGTCGGACTCGTTGGAGTCGATGATCTCGGTCTTCCAGCCGATCCGCTCGGCGAAGCGCAGGTACATCCGGAGCAGGTCACCGGCGAAGAGCGCCGACTCCTCGCCGCCCTCACCCGCCTTGATCTCCAGGATGACGTCCTTGTCGTCGTTCGGGTCGCGCGGGACCAGCAGCAGCCGCAGTTCCTCGGTCAGCTGCTCCCGGCGGGCCTCGGAGTCCTTCACCTCGGCCAGGAACTCCGGCTCCTCGGCCGCGAGTTCACGGGCGGCCTGGATGTCCTCACCGGCCTGCTTCCACTCCCGGAAGACCCGGGTGATCGGGGTCAGCTCGGCGTACCGCTTGGCCAGCTTGCGCGCGTTGGCCTGGTCGGCGTGGACGGACGGGTCGGCCAGCCTCGTCTCGAGGGCGGCGTGCTCGACGAGGAGCTCTTCGACTGCCTCGAACATGGGGTGGCCTTCTTCCCGGGGGTGGGTGGGTGGGATCGCCGCGGGTGCGGACCGAGGGTGCGGGGGGACGCGAACGGCGCCGGTCCCCAGCGCCCCCGGAACGAGTACGGGGGCGCCGGGAACCGGCGCCGAGGGAGCGCTAGGCCTTCGCGCTGTGCTGCTTGCCGAAGCGGGCCTCGAAGCGGGCCACGCGGCCACCGGTGTCGAGGATCTTCTGCTTGCCGGTGTAGAACGGGTGGCACTGCGAGCAGACCTCGGCGCGGATCTCGCCACTGGTCTCGGTCGAGCGGGTGGTGAACTCGGCGCCGCAGGTGCAGGTCACACGGGTGACCACGTACTCGGGGTGAACGTTGGGCTTCAAGGGGTTCTCCTAGGTTCGGGAGGGCACCGGGTCGGCGGCTGGGACGCCGCACGTGAACCGGGACCGACGGACCAGTCTGCCAGGACGGGTCGCTTCTTCCCAAACCGGGGGGCGTTCCGGGATATTCCGGGCCCCCGGCCGGGCGCGTTCACCGCCGGGCGGGAGCCGTCGGGACGGTCCCGGTGGCGGTCCCCGCGGGGGCACCGGCGGGAGCCGTCGCAGGGGCGGTGGCCGTGGCGCCGGGCGCCTTGGCGCGGCCGGTGGGGCCGGCGGGGCCCTTGACGGGGGCCTTGGGGGCGCCGGTGGGGGTGGCCGTGGGCGTGGCCTGCGCCGGGTTCTGCGGCTGCGCCACGACGACCGCCGACGGCAGCGGCCGGTCGCCCTTCAGGGCCGCCCAGACCTGGTCGGCCTGCGGCTGCTGCTGGACCACCCGGTCCGGGTCGCTCGGCGCGGTCACCACGGGCAGGGTGACCATGGTGAGCCGGTCCGGCCCGATGCCCTTGAGCTCTTCGGCGAGCCCGACGAGGGAGTTGACCGAGGCGAGCGCGGAGTCGGTGGTGATGCTGCGGGTCAGGGTGTCGCCGGTCGACCAGAGCTTGGCCGGGTTGGTCAGCAGCCCCGCCCCGCCGGCCTGGTCGAGCAGTGAGCGCACCATCTGCTTCTGCAGCTCGATCCGGCCGAGGTCGCTGCCGTCCCCGACGCCGTGCCGGGTGCGGACGAAGGCCAGCGCCTGCTCGCCGTCGAGGCGGTGCTCACCGGGCGGGAGGTCCAGCCCGCTGTCCTTGTCGCGGATGGCCACCGCGGTGGTCACGGTGACCCCGCCGATCGCGTCCACGACCCGGGCGAAGCCCTCGAAGTCCACCTCGACGTAGTGGTCCATCCGCAGCCCGCTGATCTGCTCCGCGGTCTTCACCGCGCACGCCGCGCCCCCGGTCTCGTACGCGCTGTTGAACATCGCGCGTTTCGCCGCCGGGGTGGTCCGCCCCCCGGCGTCGGTGCACTCGGGGCGCGGGACGAGGGTGTCGCGGGGTATCGAGACCACGTCGGCGCGCGAGTGGTCCTGGTTGACGTGCACGACCATCGCGGTGTCCGAGCGCGCCGTGCCGTCGGCGTCGCCGCCGGCCAGGCCGCCGTTGCCGCCGGCGCGCGAGTCCGAGCCCAGCACCAGCAGGTTGAACGACCCGTCGGTGGCCGTGGGCGGCCGGGAGGTGCCCAGCCGGGCGTCGATGTCGACGCTCTTGATGTTGGCGTTCAGTCGGTAGTACGCGTAGCCGGCCGCTCCGGCCCCGAGGACGACGAGCGCGGCGAACGCACACGCGGCCACGCGCAGGAGCCTGCGGCGGCGGTTCGGAACCCTCTTGTGCTCGGCCATACGATCCAGAATAAATCGGACAAGATGCTGTAAAGACCTCAAGATGTCCCGACTCTGGAACAAACCACCGAAATGGATCTTCCCGACAAACCTCCGGAGACCCCGCAGCCCCCGGAACACGACGAACCCCGGCCCGCTCGCGCGGGCCGGGGTTCCGTGTCGAGAAACCGTCTCGCGACGGTCAGTCGCCGGACCCGGGGGTCGTCTTGGCGATCTGCATCAGGAACTCGGCGTTGGACTTGGTCTGCTTCATCTTGTCCAGCAGCAGCTCGATCGCCTGCTGCGAGTCGAGCGCGTGCAGCACCCGGCGCAGCTTCCAGACGATCGCCAACTCCTCGCTGCCGAGCAGGATCTCCTCCTTGCGGGTGCTGGAGGCGTCCACGTCGACGGCCGGGAAGATGCGCTTGTCCGAGAGCTTCCGGTCGAGCTTGAGCTCCATGTTGCCGGTGCCCTTGAACTCCTCGAAGATCACCTCGTCCATCCGCGAGCCGGTCTCGACCAGCGCGGTGGCCAGGATGGTCAGCGAGCCGCCGTTCTCGATGTTGCGCGCGGCGCCGAAGAACTTCTTCGGCGGGTACAGCGCGGTCGAGTCGACACCACCGGACAGGATGCGGCCGGAGGCCGGCGCCGCCAGGTTGTAGGCACGGCCCAGACGGGTGATCGAGTCCAGCAGGATCACCACGTCGTGGCCAAGCTCCACCAGGCGCTTGGCGCGCTCGATGGCCAGCTCCGCCACCGTGGTGTGGTCCTCCGCCGGGCGGTCGAAGGTCGAGGAGATGACCTCGCCCTTCACCGACCGCTGCATGTCGGTGACCTCTTCCGGACGCTCGTCGACCAGGACGACCATCAGGTGGCACTCGGGGTTGTTGTGGGTGATCGCGTTGGCGACCGCCTGCAGCACCATCGTCTTGCCGGTCTTCGGCGGCGCGACGATCAGACCGCGCTGGCCCTTGCCGATCGGCGACACGAGGTCGATGATCCGGGTGGTCAGCACGCCCGGGTCGGTCTCCAGACGGAGCCGGTCCTGCGGGTACAGCGGGGTGAGCTTGTTGAACTCGGGGCGGCCGCGGCCGCTCTCCGGGTCCATCCCGTTGACGGAGTCCAGCCGCACCATGGCGTTGAACTTCTCGCGGCGCTCGCCGTCGCGCGGCTGACGCACCGCACCGGTGATGGCGTCGCCCTTGCGCAGGCCGTTCTTGCGGACCTGGGCGAGCGAGACGTAGACGTCGTTCTGGCCCGGCAGGTAGCCGGAGGTCCGCACGAACGCGTAGTTGTCGAGGATGTCCAGGATGCCCGCGACCGGGATCAGGACGTCGTCCTCGCCGACCTGCGGCTCGGCCGGGCCGGCCTCGAAGCCCTCGCGGCGGCTGCTGCCACGGCCACGGCGGTCGCGGTAGCGGCCGCGCCGGCCACGGCGCCCGTCGCCGAACTCGTCGTCGTCGAAGCCGCCCTGCGGCTGCGCCTGCTGCACCTGCTGCGGCTGGGCCTGCTGGCCGCCGCTCGGGCGGCTCTGCTGGCTGTCGCCCTGGGTGCTCTGGGCGCCCTGCTGCTGGGGGCGCTCGGTACGGTCCCGGCGGTTGCGGCGGTCGCGGCGCGACTCGCGCCCGTCGCCGTCCTGGCCGGCCTGGGCCTCGCCGGCCTCCTGGCGGCCCTCGCGCTCGCCGGCCTCGCGGCCACCGCGGCGGTCACGACGGTCGCGGCGGGTCTCGCTGCGACCCTCCTCGCGGTTCTCGAAGGCGCGGGCACCCTCGGGGCGGGCCTCGGCCTGCTTGGCCTCGGTCGCCACGGCGGCGGGCGCCTCGGCGGCCTCGGCCACCGGGGCGCCGGCGGCCGAGGTGGCCCGGCGGCGGGTCCGCTCGGTCCGGGCGGGCGCGGCGGTCTCGGCGGCGGCCTGGACCGGGATCTCGATCTGGGCCTGCGCCTCGGCGGCGGCGGGGGCCTCGGCCGCCGCAGCGGCGGCGGCCTTGGTGCGGCGGGCGGGCTTCTCGGCCGGCTCGGCGGCCTCGGCCTTGGCGGCGCGCTTGGCGGCCGGAGCGGCCGCGGCGGCGGTCCCGGCGCCGGCGAGCAGCGGGTCTCCGCCGCTCTTCTCCTTGATGGTCTCGATCAGCTGGCTCTTGCGCATGCGTCCGGTACCGGTGATGCCAAGGTCCGCGGCGAGCTTCTGCAGCTCGGCCAGGACCATGCCGTCCAGGCCCGCGGCAGCGGTACGACGGCGTCGCGCCGGAGCCGCGGGGGCGGCGGCTGCGTCCGACGCCTCGGCGTCCGGGCGCGCGCCCATCAGATCGGTGGTGTCGCTCACTAAGGGTCCTTCCCTGGAGCGGACGTCGGCCTGTCTGGCTCGGCGACCGGTTGTGCTGTCCTGACCAACGCTCGTCTGCGTCGGTCCGAGGCGGTGATCCCCCGGATGGCGGTGTGCCGGTCGGGGGAGAGCTGCGAGGTGCGGTGCATGAAGCACGGTGGTGCTGAGTGGCGTGGTGGAACGGTCGAACGTCGACCCGCCCCCAGCCTTCGGCCGGGTGGTACCCCCACCCCAGCTTTCGGCGGGGAGATTTCCCCACGCTGCCTGCGAATCCCGGGCCCCCGTCGCGTGACGGTGGCCCGTGCTCCGCCCGTCCTGTGCCTCAAGGTGGGAGGCCGCGGGTGGGAGTCAGGTGCCGTCACGGCTTCGGGATGCGGCCGCAAGTCGCGCAGGCAGGCTGCGTACGCGCTGCGGTGGGCTCCCGGAGAATCGTCGCCCCGTATATCGCCGGGACTCCGCTGGTGCGGAGTGCTGGGATCGGGACGCGGCGCACCTAGCCCCGGAGGGCACCTGGTGCAGCAATGAGGTTAACACTACCGACCCCCTCAGACATTCCCCAGCCTTGCGCTTGCCAATCGTGTCCGGACGGCCCGGCTCCGGCGCACCGGTCCGGGCCCGCTCCGAACGGGTGCTCAGACGTCGAGCGGGAGCACCGTGGCCCCGGTCCGGTCGAGCTCCAGCCGGTGCGCGGCGAACACCGGGCCGCCGGAACCGTGGCCCTCGGCGAAGGACAGGACCTTCTGCACGCCCGCCTCGTCGGTGAGCGCGAGCACGGTCGGACCCGCGCCGGAGATCACCGCGGCGACGCCCTCCGCGCGGAGCGCGCCCACCAGGGCGGCGCTGTCCGGCATCGCGGAGGCCCGGTAGTCCTGGTGCAGCCGGTCCTCGGTGGCGGCGAGCAGGAGCTCGGGGCGCCGGGTCAGGGCCTCGACCAGCAGCGCGGCGCGACCCGCGTTGACGGCGGCGTCGGCCAGCGGGACGGTCTTCGGCAGCAGGCCGCGGGCGGTCTCGGTGAGCACCTCGGTGGCCGGTACGAAGACCACCGGGACGACCTGGTCGGAGGGCTCCAGGGCGACCGCCCGGGCGGTGTCCTCCTCGGTCCAGGCCACCGTGAAGTTGCCGCGCAGGCAGGCCGCGACGTTGTCCGGGTGGCCCTCCAGCTCGGAGGCGAGGGCGAGCAGGGCGTCGTCGTCCAGCGCGGACGGGCCGCCGATGGTGACGGCGCGGGCCGCCACGATGCCGGCGCAGATCGCGGCGGACGACGAGCCCAGGCCGCGGCCGTGCGGTATGCGGTTGGCGCAGACCACTTCGAGGCCGCGCGGCTGGCCGCCGAGACGGTCGAAGGCGGCACGCATCGAGCGGACCACGAGGTGGCGCTCGTCGCGGGCCAGGCTGTCGGCACCCTCACCGGCGATGTCGACGGAGAGCCCGGAGTCGGAGACCCGGACGACCACGTCGTCGTACAGACCCAGCGCGAGTCCGAAGGCGTCGAAGCCGGGGCCGAGGTTGGCACTGGTCGCGGGGACCCGGACCCGGACGGCGGCGGCACGGAACGCAGGACCGGCCATGCGGTGGACTCTCCTGGGGAAATCGGGCGGCGCGAAGCGCGTCGGTGCGAGGGTGGGAGGGGGCCGCGGGCCCCGGCCGGGGCGGTCGGTCACAGTCGATGGTGCGGCTCCCGCGGTGGGGCCGGACCCGGGGCATGTGCCACACGGCCGAACCCAGAGTATCGAAGAGAGGTTCCACAGCGGTACACCCCGTGGGCCTTCCGTCTGGTGTGTTGCCGGTTCTGGCCGGAATCCATGCCGGAATCGGATCGGAATGCGCCGTGGAATTGACACAAAAGTGTCAGTCGAGAACGACGCAGGGCCGACCCCCGAAAGGGTCGGCCCGGCGTTCGGTCGCGGGTCAGTCGAGCAGGCCGAGGCGCTGCGCGGCGGTCTCCGGGTCGATCGGGACGATCTGCGGCTGCGGCGCGCCGGCCACCGCCCAGTCCGGGTCCTTGAGGCCGTTGCCGGTCACCGTGCAGACGATCCGCTGGCCCGGGTCGACCAGGCCGGCCTCCGCCTTGGCCAGCAGACCGGCCACCGAGGCGGCCGACGCGGGCTCCACGAAGACGCCCTCCTGCGAGGCCAGGAGCCGGTAGGCGGACAGGATCTGACGGTCGGTCACCTTGTCGATCAGGCCGCCCGACTCGTCCCGCGCGGCGAGCGCGTAGTCCCAGGAGGCCGGGTTGCCGATCCGGATCGCGGTGGCGATGGTCTGCGGCTTGAGCACCGGGGCGCCGTCCACGATCGGGGCGGAGCCGGCGGCCTGGAAGCCCCACATCCGCGGGGTGCGGGCGGCCAGGCCGTCCGCCGCGTACTCGCGGTAGCCCTTCCAGTACGCGGTGATGTTGCCCGCGTTGCCGACCGGCAGGACGTGGATGTCCGGCGCGTCGCCGAGCATGTCGACGATCTCGAAGGCCGCGGTCTTCTGACCCTCGATGCGAACCGGGTTCACCGAGTTGACCAGCGCCACCGGATACTTCTCGGACAGTTCACGCGCAAGGGTGAGGCAGTCGTCGAAGTTCCCGTCCACCTGAAGGATCTTGGCGCCGTGGACCAGCGCCTGGCCCATCTTGCCGAGGGCGATCTTGCCCTGCGGGACCAGCACCGCCGACACCATCCCGGCCCGCACCGCGTAGGCGGCGGCGGAGGCCGAGGTGTTGCCGGTGGAGGCGCAGATGACGGCCTGGGCGCCGTCCTCCTTCGCCTTGGAGATGGCCATCGTCATGCCGCGGTCCTTGAAGGACCCGGTCGGGTTGGCGCCCTCGACCTTGAGGTAGACCTCGCAGCCGGTGCGCTCGGAGAGCACCTGGGCGGGAACCAGCGGGGTGCCGCCCTCCAGCAGCGTGACCACCGGGGTGGCCTCGCTGACCGGCAGGCGGTCCCGGTACTCCTCGATCAGGCCGCGCCACTGGTGGGTGTGGGTGCCTCTGGCCGCGTTCTCGGCAACGCCGCTCATCATCTGTTCCTACTCCCCTTCGACCCGCATGATGCTGGCCACGTCGCGCACGCTGTCCAGTGCGCGGAGCTTGTCCACCGTCGCCGACAGGGCGGCGTCGGTGGCCCGGTGGGTGACCACGACGAGCGAGGCGTCGCCGTCGCGGCCCTGCTGGCGCACGGTGTCGATGGAGACCCCGTGCTCGGCGAAGACCGACGCGACCTGGGCGAGCACGCCCGCGCGGTCGTCGACGTCCAGGCTGACGTGGTAGCGGGTGATCACCTCGTCCATCGGCTTGGCCGGCAGCTGCGTGTACACCGAGTTGCCGGGGCCGGTGGCACCGGCGAGCTTGTTGCGACAGACCGCGACCAGGTCGCCGAGGACCGCCGAGGCGGTCGGCGCGCCGCCCGCGCCCGGGCCGTAGAACATCAGCCGTCCGGCCGCCTCGGCCTCGACGAACACCGCGTTGTACGCCTCGCGGACGGACGCCAGCGGGTGCGACAGCGGGATCATCGCCGGGTGGACGCGCGCGGTGACCGACTCGCCGTCGGCCGCCCGCTCGCAGATCGCCAGCAGCTTGACCACGCAGCCCATCTTCTTGGCGGAGGCGATGTCGGCGGCGGTCACCTCGGTCAGGCCCTCGCGGTAGACGTCCGCCGCGGTCACCTTGGTGTGGAAGGCGATACCGGCCAGGATCGCGGCCTTGGCGGCGGCGTCGAAGCCCTCCACGTCGGCCGTCGGGTCGGCCTCGGCGTAGCCGAGCGCGGTGGCCTCCTCCAGCGCCTCCGAGTAGCCGGCGCCGGTGCTGTCCATCTTGTCGAGGATGAAGTTGGTGGTGCCGTTGACGATGCCCAGCACCCGGTTCACCCGGTCACCGGCCAGCGACTCCCGCAGCGGGCGGATCAGCGGGATCGCACCGGCCACCGCGGCCTCGTAGTAGAGGTCCACGCCGGCCTCGGCCGCCGCCGCGTGCAGTTCGGTGCCGTCCTTGGCGAGCAGCGCCTTGTTGGCGCTGACCACCGAGGCGCCCTGCCGGAACGCCGACAGGATGAGGTGTTTGGACGGCTCGATGCCGCCCACCACCTCGATCACCACGTCGATGTCGCCCCGGTTGACCAGGGCCTCGGCATCGGTGGTGATCAGGTGGTCGGGCACGCCCGGCCGGGGACGGCCCGCCCGGCGGACCGCGACACCGACGAGCTCGACCGGCGCGCCGATGCGCGCGGCGAGGTCGGCGGCGTCTGTCGTCATGATGCGCGCCACCTCGGAGCCCACCACACCACAGCCCAGCAACGCCACCTTCAGCGGCCGCGTACGCATCATCCGACTCCGCTCTGCATTCATCGTGCTTCGGTTCGTCCGGCGGGATTTCATGCCCCCGCCGGACCTTCGGTCCGTACCAGTCTCCGGGACTTTCCGTACGGATCTACGGTCGTTCCATGATCTGAGACAAGGATTTCGTCATCCGATATCGAGACGCAGGAGATCCTCCTCCGTCTCGCGCCGGACGATCACCCGGGCCGCACCGTCCTTGACGGCCAGCACGGGAGGCTTCAGGGCGTGGTTGTAGTTGCTCGCCATCGAACGGCAGTAGGCGCCGGTGGCGGGCACCGCGATCAGGTCGCCCGGGGCCAGGTCGGCCGGCAGGAAGGCGTCCCGGACGACGATGTCGCCGGACTCGCAGTGCTTGCCGACCACCCGGACCAGCATCGGCTCCGCGTCGCTGGTGCGCGACACCAGGGCCACCGAGTACTCGGCGTCGTAGAGCGCGGTCCGGATGTTGTCGGACATTCCGCCGTCCACGCTGACGTAGGTCCGCAGGCCCTCCAGCGGCTTGACGGTCCCCACCTCGTACAGCGTGAAGGCGGTCGGGCCGACGATCGCCCGGCCCGGCTCGACCGACAGCCGCGGCACCCGCAGGCCCGAGGCGTCGCACTCGCGGCGGACGATGCCGGCCAGCGCGGCCGCGATCTCGGCCGGCTCGCGCGGGTCGTCGTCGCTGGTGTAGGCGATGCCGAGGCCGCCGCCGAGGTCGATCTCGGGCAGCTCGACACCGTGCTCGTCGCGGATCTCCGCCAGCAGGCCCACCACCCGGCGGGCGGCCACCTCGAAGCCCGCGGTGTCGAAGATCTGCGAGCCGATGTGCGAGTGGATGCCGCGCAGCTCCAGGCTCCCGCCGTGGGCGAGGACCCGGCGGACCGCCTCGGCGGCCGCGCCGCCGGTGAGCGAGAGGCCGAACTTCTGGTCCTCGTGCGCGGTGGCGATGAACTCGTGGGTGTGCGCCTCGACGCCGACCGTGACCCGGATCAGCACCTGCTGGCGCACGCCCTGGCGGGCGGCGATCGCGGCGAGGCGCTCGATCTCCTCGTAGGAGTCGACCACGACGTGGCCGACGCCCGCCTTCACGGCCTGCTCCAGCTCGTGGACGGACTTGTTGTTGCCGTGCAGCGCGATCCGCTCGGCGGGCATCCCGGCGCCCAGCGCCACCGCCAGCTCGCCCGGGCTGCAGACGTCGAGGTTCAGCCCCTCCTCGTGCAGCCAGCGCACGACCGCCTTGGAGAGGAACGCCTTGCCGGCGTAGTACACGTCCGCGTCGTCGCCGAAGGCGTCCCGCCAGGCGCGCGCCCGGGAGCGGAAGTCGGCCTCGTCCAGGACGTAGGCCGGGGTGCCGAACTCGGCCGCGATCCGGTTGACGTCGAGGCCGGCGACGGTGACGACGCCGTCGGCGCCGCGGGCGACCGTCTCCGACCAGACCTTGGGGTCGAGCGCGTTCAGGTCGGCCGGCGGGGCCTGGTAGTGGCCCTCGGGGAGCACGTCACCGTGCCGGGGGCCTGCGGGGTGTGCGGAGCGACTCATGTCCCTTGTGTCCTTGACCTATGGCGAGGGGCGGCGACGGTCCCCGTTGACCGTCCGCCGCCCCCGCTGTGCGCTTGGGGGTGGTGCTACATCCGCTCGGGCGCCGTCACGCCCAGGAGCGTGAGGCCGTTGGCCATGACCGTGCGGGTGGCCTCGACCAGCCAGAGCCGGGCCCGGTGCGTGTCGTTGAGCTCCTCGTCGCCCTTGGGCAGGAACATGCAGTTCTCGTACAGGCGGTGGTACTTGCCCGCGAGGACCTCCAGGTACCGCGCGACCCGGTGCGGCTCGCGCAGCTCGCCCGCCGTGGCCAGGACCTTCGGGAACTCGCCGAGGACGCCGAGGATGTCGTTCTCCCACTGGGTGGCGAGCAGCTCGGGTTTGAAGTCGGCGGCCGCGCCCTTGTCGACGCCGAGCTCGACGGCCTTGCGCGCGACACCGCACATCCGCGTGTGGGCGTACTGGACGTAGTAGACCGGGTTCTCGTTGGTCTGGCTGGTCAGCACGTTGATGTCGAGCGTGATGGTGGAGTCGGTGGGGGTACGGCCGAGGGTGTAGCGGGCCGCGTCCACGCCGATCCAGTC
Organism: Streptomyces sp. BE20; assembly: GCF_036322525.1. Taxonomy (NCBI): domain Bacteria; kingdom Bacillati; phylum Actinomycetota; class Actinomycetes; order Kitasatosporales; family Streptomycetaceae; genus Streptomyces; species Streptomyces sp. BE20. The sequence continues at coordinate 160,296 of NZ_JAQYWW010001090.1, forward strand.
GACGACGTCGTCGATCGTGATGATGTTGCCGGCCCGCTTGGACATGCGGACCTCCTCGCCGTCGCGAATCATCTTCACGAACTGGCCGATCTTGACCTCGATGTTGCGGTCCAGGTCGTCGCCCGCGCAGGCCGCGATGGCCTTGAGGCGGTTGACGTAGCCGTGGTGGTCCGCACCCAGCATGTAGACCGAGACCTCGGAGCCGCGGTCCCGCTTGGAGAGGTAGTACGCGGCGTCGGCGGCGAAGTAGGTGGTCTCGCCGTCGGCCTTGACCAGGACGCGGTCCTTGTCGTCACCGAAGTCGGTGGTGCGCAGCCAGATCGCGCCGTCCTGGTCGAAGACGTGGCCCTGCTCGCGCAGCCGCTCGATGGCCTTCTCGACGGCGCCGGAGTCGTGCAGCGACTTCTCCGAGAACCAGACGTCGAAGTGGGTCCCGAACTCCTCCATCGAGCGCTGGATCTCGGCCACCATGAGCTTGAGGCCCTCGGTGCGGAAGGTCTGGAGCTGCTCGGCGTCGGGCAGGTCGAGCACGCCCGGCACGCCGTCCACGATCGCCTTGGCGATGTCCGCGATGTACTCGCCGACGTAGCCGTCCTCCGGCACCGGCAGCCCGTTGGCGGCGGCCTTCAGCGAACCGGCGAACTTGGAGATCTGCACGCCGGCGTCGTTGAGGTAGTACTCGGTGGTGACGTCGGCGCCGGTGGCGCGCAGCACCCGGGCCAGCGAGTCGCCGACGGCGGCCCAGCGGACGCCGCCGATGTGGATCGGCCCGGTCGGGTTGGCGGAGACGAACTCCAGGTTGATCTTCAGGCCCTTGTGGGCGTCGTTGTGCCCGTACGTGGCGCCGGCCTCGACGATGGTGCGGGCCAGCTCGCCCTGGGTGGCGGCGTCGAAGGTGATGTTCAGGAAGCCCGGCCCGGCGATGTCGACCTTGGCGACCCCGGGCAGCTCTCGCAGGCGGGCGGCCACCAGGTCGGCCACGGCTCGCGGCGGCCGGCCGGCCGACTTCGCGAGCTGGAGGGCCACGTTGGTCGCGTAGTCGCCGTGGTCCCTGTTCTTGGGCCGCTCGACCGTCACGTGCTCGGGCACGGCGACGGCCAGCTCGCCCGCCTCGACGGCGGCGCTCACTGCGGCCTGGACTGCCTGGGAAAGCTCTGCGGGGGTCACGACGCCAAGCGTAGGCGAGGTGGGAGGGGCGTCCGCCACTCGGTTTGCCGGTCGAGACGCCCGGGCGCCGTGCTCAGCCCCGATCGATACCGTCTGTTCGCTGAGGGCGAAATCCAGCCGCCTCCCCGGCGCCGTCGCCCAGCTCCCTCAGCCGCCGCACCAGCGCGACCAGGTCCGCCGGGTCGAAGGGCTTGCCCAGGTAACCGTCCACCCCGACCGACTCCCCCAGGTCCAGGTCCGCCGGCGTGCAGGCGCTCACGATCGCGATCGGCAGCCGCCGCGTGCCCGGCGCCGCCCGCAGCCTGGCCGCCGTCCGCAGGCCGTCCAGCCGCGGCATCACCACGTCCAGCGTCACCACGTCGGGCTTCACCCGGCGGACCACCTCCAGGCACTCGGCACCGTCGGCGGCGGTCACCACCTCGAAGCCCTCAAGCTCCAGGTTGACCCTGATCAGCTGACGGATCACCTCGCTGTCGTCCACCACGAGGACCCGCCCGGACACTCCCGACACCTCACCGAGGGTATCGGCGGGCCCGCCGCCCCGTCCGGCCTTTCCGCACTTCCGCTCCCCCCTGGCCGCCCCCTGTCCGCCCCCTCCCGCCCCGACCGGCCCCACCGGTCCCCCGACCCGTCACCCCGCCGCCCGCCCGACCTCCCGCGAAACCCGTGCACGGAGCACGGCCGGAGCCTGGTAATGTTCTCCACGTCGGAGCGAAGGCGACGACAACAAGCAGGCCCCCGTAGCTCAGGGGATAGAGCACCGCCCTCCGGAGGCGGGTGCGCAGGTTCGAATCCTGCCGGGGGCACTTCGCAAGAAGTGCTGAACAGGCCCAGGCCAGCGGTAAGTTACCGCGGGACTGGGCCTGATTCGTTTTCAGGACGCGCGGTGGGGCGGGGGCTTCATGGGCAGGCGCCGCTACGTGGCCAGGGGCGTGCCGGGCGGCTACCGGATCTGGGACAACAAGGTGCAGCGGTGGTGGGGCGACCACTACGAGCTTTGCCCGGACGACCTGCTCGTCGAGCTGAACGGCGCGGCGGACCCGGCCCGGCTCACCGCCCTGCTCAAGCGGTACCGGTCCCTGAAGCGCTAGTCGGGGCCGCTCCGGGTGGGGCGCCGGAGCCGGGCAGCCGGTCGGGGCCTGTCAGGGCCGGTCGGCGGTGTCGGCCAGGCGGTCCATCAGACGCGCGGCGAGGCGGAGGACCTCGCGTTCGGTCTCGGTGAGGGCCTCCAGCGCGCCCGCCAGCCAGGCGTCCCGGCCGGCCATGTCGTGGGCCAGCGCGGTACGGCCGTCCGCGGTGAGGTGGAGGACGGACTGGCGGCGGTCCCGCTCGTCCGGGACCCGGCGGAGCAGGCCGTCGCGCTCCAGTTCGGCGAACACCCGGGTGAGCGACTGCGGCTGCTGGTGGTCGGCCGCGGCCAGTGCCCCCGGCGACATCGGGCCGTGCCGGAGCAGGTGCCCGAGCACGCTCAGCTTGTTCAGGCTGAGGCCCTCCCCCGCACGCTCGGACCGCAGTCGGCGGGCCAGTCGGGTGGCGCCCTGGCGGATCTCCGCCGCCTCGCTGAGCCATGGCTGGTCGATCTCCATATTGCTACGCTAACACTTACCACTTCGCATGGGAGAACTCCGTCGGTTCCTCGGTCAGCGTCAGCAGGCAAGGGAGAAATCCGTACGTGATGAGTAAGTATTTCTCCGGGTTACGCCGGGCCGTCCGCTTCGACCCGGGGCTGCTGCTGCTCCGCGAGACCGCCGTCACCACGGCCGCCATGCTGGCCGCCTACGGCTCCGCGCTGCTGATCGAGCACCTCGCGCACCTTCGGGTCGACGTGGTCGTCCAGGCCGTGGTGCTGGCGGCCACCGCCGCACGGGTCCAGCTCACCGCCGACCGGTACGACCGGCTGCTGGGGCTCGCCGTCCTGCCGGCCGCCGCCGCGGGCGCCGCCGAGGTCGGACGGCTGATGACCCTCCACCCGAACCTCGGCGACGCCCTCTTCACCCTCGGGACGGCGCTGCCGATCTGGGTCCGCCGGTTCGGCCCGCGAGCCGGGCGGGCGGGCGGCCTGCTGGTGCTGCCGCTGATCGCCCTGCTGGTCATGCCGCCGGACGCCGGGCCGCTCCCCGGCCACGACCACACCCTGTGGGTCGCGTTGATCGCGCTGGTCTCCGGCGCCTGGGTGGCCGTGGCCCAGGCCGTCGCCGTCCGGACCGGGCTGGTGCCCGCCCCCGTCCGGCCGCCCGCACCGGCCCCGGAACCGGCCGACCCGGGCGGCGCGGCACCGGAACCCCGACCGGCGGCCAGGTGGCGGCCGCTCGTCCACACCCGGATGGCCCTCCAGATGGCGGGCGCCGTGGGCGGGGCGTTCCTCGCCGGGCGCGCCGTCTGGCCGGACCACTGGGCCTGGGTGGTGCTCACCGCGTTCATCGTGTGCAGCGGCGCGCGCGGCCGGGCCGACGTCCTCTTCAAGGGACTGCTGCGGGCGGTCGGCGCGGCTGCGGGCACGGTCGTCGCGACGGCCGTCGCGGGCGCCTTCGGCCCGCACGAGAACGCCGCCGTGGTGCTCATCTTCGCGGTCCTCGCGCTCGCCACCTGGCTGCGCGAACTCAGCTACGCCTACTGGGCCGGGTGCGTCACCGCCGTGCTCTCGCTGCTGTACGGGTGGTTCGGCCAGGGCTCGGACGACCTGCTGCGCACCCGGCTGGCGGCGATCGGCCTCGGCGCGGCCGTCGGCATCGCGGCGGCCTGGCTGGTCCTCCCGCTCCGGACCCGGGACGTGCTGCGGCGGCGCACCGCCGACGCGCTGGCCGCGCTGACCGACCTGCTGGGTGTCGCCGGTACCGACCGGCCCGCCCTGCTGCGCGGCCGGGCGCGGTTCGCGTACGGCGTCGAGCAACTCGGGCTGATGGCCCGCCCGCTGCGGGCCGAGCGGAGCGCAGGCCGGCTGACACGGCGGCTGACCGGGCGTGGGGGCGGGCGTGGGGGCGGGTCGCCGGCCGACCGGCCCTACCGGGCGGACGTGGTGGACGCCGTCAGCGCCTGCGAGGCCCCGCTGCGCGTGCTGGTGGACGGGGCGGTAGCCGACCCGGCGCTCTGGTCGGATCCCCGGGTGGCCCGGCTCAACCGGGCGGTGGCGGCGAACACCGCAGCGGTCCGCCGGTCGATCGGACGCCGTCCCGGACCGGGCTACCAGGCGGTCCGCGCACGGATCCCCCGGCAGGCCGGGGCGGCGCCGACGGGCACTCCCGAGCAGCTGCGGATGCTGGCGGCGCTGCTCACCGTCGACGACGCGCTCGGCACCATGGCCGGCGTGTTCGGCGACCCGCCTCCGGCTCCGCCCGAGGACGGGGGCGGCGGCGAGCCGGGGGCCTCCTGACGCTCCACCCCGCCGGAGGACTCCGACGGGGCGAGGAGGGCGGTTCGGTCAGCGGGGTATGCGGTGGCGGCCCCGGGGGTTCTGTCGCTGGTCGGGGATCGGATTGCTCTCGGGGCTGAAGTGGCCGGCCTGGCGGGCGATCCAGGCGTATTCGGTGGTGCCGTCGGGGTGGTGGCGCAGTTCCCAGCGGCCGTGGCGGGTGATGGGGGGTGGGGGTGGGGTGTCCTCGATCCGCAGGCTCGTGACCACGCCGACGACGACGGTCGCGAGGGCGAGGGCGAGGAGGACGGCGAAGGCGGTGGCGACGAGGTAGTCGGTCATCGGAGGTATCCGAGGTGGTGGGCGAGGCTTTCGAGGAGGTCACGGGCCTGGGCGCGGGTGAGGGGGACGGCGAGGTGGTCGCCGGGGGCGGCGTTGATGTCGAGGTCGACGGGGAAGCGGAGCTGGAGGTCGGCGTCGGGGACGGACTCGACGGTGAGGTAGGGGACGGTGGTGCGCTCGATGTGCGGGCGCGGGATGGGGACGACGACGCCCATCGTGGGGCGGCCCCTTCCCGAGGCGGGCGGGGTCGGTCGCCGGCTCACGCGGCGGCGTCCAGCTCGAACCAGACGCGCTTGCCGTTCTTGGCGGCGTCGGCACCGAAGCGGTGGGTGAGGGAGCGGACGAGGTGGAGGCCGCGCCCGGAGAGCTCGTAGGGGTCGGCGGAGGTGCGGGGTTCGGGGAGGGTGGGGCTGTCGTCGGCGACGGAGACGCGGACGGTGCGGGTGGGGAGGAGGACGACCACGACGGTCGGGGCCTGGCAGCCCGCGTGGCGCCAGGCGTTGACGTACAGCTCGTGGAGGGCGAGTTCGGCGTCCGCGATGAGGTCGTCGGGCCAGGAGGAGAGGGTGAGCGCGGTGCGCAGCTCCTCGCGGGCGGCGGACCAGTCGGGCGGGTTGAAGGCACGCATGGGGAACCTCCGAGTGAGGTCGTGCGAGTGGGGAGGGTGAGCGTCGGCGGATGCGTCACCGTGAGCCAGGCCCGGCCATGGCTGCTCTGCGGTGCAAGAGGGCAGCAGGCACCTACCGCCCCAACAGACGAGCGTTACTGACGATCCGTCGGATCGCTATGAGACAGACCATAGCTGACATCCATGATAAATTTTCCATGGATTCAAGATGTTCCCTCTAACGTGGCAGAGCCAGCCCGGATGGACCGCCATCCGACCGCGCGGCAGACTGTGAACACCCCTGCCCCGGAAGGACCTCATGGCTCGACCGAACCCCACGCTCCGTCAGCGACGGCTGGGTACAGAGCTTCGAAGAATGCGCGAGCAGGCCGGCTTCGGTGGCAGTGAGCTCGGCCGCGCTGTGGGCATGAACCCAGCCCAGGTCACACAGATGGAGTCCGGGAAGATCGGCATCAGCGTGGAGCGCCTGCACACCATCGCGGCAGCCTGCATGTGCGTCAACCGACCCCTGATCGATGCACTCGCGGACATCATTACCGATCGCAGCAAGCCCGGCTGGTGGGAGGAGTACCGAGATACCTTGGCAACGGACTTCCTGGAGAATGCCGAACTTGAGAGCCATGCGAACAGGCTGGCCACCTACACCATCACGTTCGTTCCCGGGCTCCTCCAGACCGGCGCCTACGCGTCTGCGGTGTTCTCGAACTCAATCCCACCACTGCCTCGCCACGAGGTCGATCTACGAACGGCATTCCGCATGCAACGCCAGCGGGTGGTCCGTTCCGGGGCGACGCCGTACACCGCATTCATCCATGAGGCCGCCCTGCGGATGCAGTTCAGCGGCACAGGAGTTCTGGCTGAGCAGCTCGAAGCTCTCGCTGAGGACTCCGAGCGGACGACTATCTCGGTTCGCGTGGTGCCATTCAGTCTCGCCACGTTGCCCAGCCCGAGCGAGAACTTCACCTACGCGGAAGGGCCGATCCCCGAGTTGGATACCGCTCAGATCGATACCGGCCCAGGTTGCCAGCTCTTCGATGCCCCGGCTCACGTTGCACGGTTCAGAGCCATCCTGACGAGGATGGATTCAAGTGCCCTCCCCGAAGAGGAATCTCGGGACTTCATTCGAGCGATCCGAGAAGAAGCGGAAGGCAACCATGGCTAGCCTCACGTGGCAGAAGTCCACCTACTCAGGCGCGAACAACGACTGCCTTGAGGTTCGGCCTGCCAACGGCCTGGTCGAGCTGCGGGAATCCGACGACGGCGACGTCATCCTCCGCGCCACCGCCGCCACTTTCGCCGACCTCCTCCGCACCATCAAAGCCGGCGAACTCGACCACCACGCCTGAGCATCGGCGGCCCCCTGCACAGGCAGGGGGCCGCCGATGAGGGGCCGCCCCTCCGCCCCTACCAAATCACCGCAGCAACCCCGCCCACACAGGAAGTCGGCCGGACCGACTTCCTGCGCGCACCAGTCTGCCGCGTCAAGCGCGGATCCGTCGGCGGGAGCTCGTCGGTCGGTCCCGGGCGGTGTGGCATGTGGACTCCGGAGCTCCTGTTCGAAGTCAGACCAGTTTCCAGTGCCGGAAACACAAGCCTCTTGCCTGCACCCCGGTCACCTCGGGAACATCGTCACGACACCGGGCGAGTGGGAGGCACCAGTGAAGCTGACGCGGCTTGTAGGTTCCTGCGACGAAGGCGATTGCCCCACGCTGTACTTGACGGACCGGGGCACACTCGCCGTCCAGGGTGAGCGAGTGACTGAGCACGACCTCCGGATTCCGGCTCATGAGACGCTGGTCGAAATCCCCGTCGAACTCATCCGAGAGACGATCCGTGACAACCTCATCTAGGACCCTCGGCGACTGGTTCTCGGAGTTCGGCCACGAGGCCTTCCGGCTGGAGACCTTGGACGACTACAGCCAGTCGGGCGGAGTGGACGCCTACCGGGCGTTCCTCGCCGGCGAGGAGCAGCCGGAGGCGTACAGGACGGCCGGCTGGGTCGGGACGGTGGCCGACGCCACCCAGGCCGGTAAGCGCATGTACCGGGTTCACATCCTCGCGCGCCCGCTCACCGACTACCTCCGGTTCGAGCTCGCATGGGGGTACCACCGGAACATGGCGGCCGGCGAGGAGTTCTACATCCTCGACACCACCGACCAGGAGAACCCCGTTCCGGAGGCGCCGGACTTCTGGCTGTTCGACAACGACGCCGTGGCGGCGATGAGCTACGACGACAACGGGAAGTACCTCGGGCTCGAATTCCTTGACAGCAGCAGGCTCGCCGAATTCAAGGCGTACCGCGATCTCGCGATGGCACGCTCCGTACCGTTCACCGAATGGTGGGCACAGTACAGCGAGTGAACAGATCACGGCTCGGGGCGGCACTGCGGGAACTCCGGAAGGCTTCCGGCAAGGAAGCCAAGGCGGTGGCCCGTGGCGCTGTCATGTCTCCGAGCAAGTTGAGCAAGATCGAGACCGGCAAGGTGTCGCCCGCCATCGTGGACGTGGAGCGCATCCTCACGGCCATAGCCGTCTCGGACGAGGTCAAGGCCGAGTACATGGACGCCGCGCGGGCAGAGGCCACGGAAGCGACGGCGTGGCGTCTGATCCGGCGCCTGGGCCACTACCGCAAGCAGCAGCAGATCAAAGCCCTGGACGACTCCACCCAGTTGCTTCGCGTGTTCCAACCTTCCCTTGTCCCCGGCCTGTTGCAGACCCCGGAATACGCGCGAGCGGTGTTCGGGAGAAGAGATCTCAGCGAGGAGCAGTTGTCGCGGGCCGTCGCAGCACGACTGGCAAGGCAGCAATCTCTCTACGACACCACCAAGACCCTGCGATTCGTCATGACCGAGCCTGTTCTCCGGTGGCGCCTGGTGCCTGCCGCCATGATGGCCGGGCAGCTGGACCGCATCATTTCCGTATCCCGCCTGTCCCATGTGGATATTCGGATTGTGCCACTGGCCGCACCTCAGACCGATGTGCCGGCGCACTCTTTCGTCATCCGAGATGATCGCATGGTCACGGTCGAAACCATCCATGCCGAGGTAGTGGTCACCGACCCGCGAGACACTGAAGCGTACGTCCAGAAATTCGATGGATTCGCAGCCAGAGCTTTGTCCGGCGATGATATGCGGCGCATGGTCGAAGGAATTCGGGACGAGTTCTTGAGGGAACAGGAAATCGCCTCGTAGCACCTGCTTTCCGCCCTTACATTGGTGGCCAGCCCGACAACAGGAGCCACCGCCTGGCTCCTGACGACGACAGGAGCCAATACGTTGCAGCAATTCGACCTGTACGAGATCGAGATCCCGCCGGACGCGGCCGCATACAGGGCCTGTGGCGGCAACCCGCAGTCGGAGCACGAGACCTGCGCGACCCTGCGCGAGGTGCCGGGTGTTGACGGCGGGCTGTGGGTGATGGGTGACACCAAGCGGCCCGGTGCGGAACTGAGGTTCAGCAGCGCCGAACTGGCCGTTGCCGGTATCGACCCGGCCCGGTTCGACACGGCGGTCTGACACTCTCCGGGCACGAATCGGCCCCGCTCCCAGTGGAATCGGGAGCGGGGCCGGCTCATTCACCAACGGTAGGCGCGAATGGATCACTGGCACAGGCCCGGCCTGCACTGGCACTGCTACACCTGGGTGGGCGGCAGGCGCCCCGAGGACACCGAACGACGGCCGCCCGCATTCCAGAACGGCGCCCGCTCGGTCTGGCACAGCCCCGCCCCGCCGCTGGAGGTCATGCACTGGCTGGCCAAACCGGCATCCCAGATCGGGCACACCACCGACGACCCAGCCGATGCCCTCGTCTGGCTCGGCAAGCAGCTCGCCGAAGCCCCCGCCCTGGACACCGACCTCTCACCCGCACTCCGTCTGAAGCACGCCGATGCCTTCCTCCGCAGCTATCCCCACGACGTGGTGTGGAACTACTGGACACCCGGCCGGCAGCTCCGGGCCACCGCCGCCGTCTCCTGCCCCCGAATCCACAGTCCGACCTCCGAGCCTCCCCCGCCCTGCCCCGGTCGGCAACGGTGATCCCCCGCGCAGGAAGTCGGCCTGGCCGACTTCCTGCGCGCGGAGCGGAGCCGTTGCGTGCCGCAGGGGCCGGGCTTCGAGAGGAGTCTCGAAGCCCGGCCCCCGTTCGGGCCCGCCGGTCAGCCCCCGGCGGGGCCGAGCACCCGGTCGAGGAAGGCGGGCAGCCCGCGCTTCACCCCACCGAACGCCTCGTGGCCGGCCCGGTACCGCTGCCAGCGCACCGGGTGCCCCCAGTCCGCCAGCACGTCCCGCACCTTCGCCCCGCTCTGCTCCGGGATCACCCAGTCGAACGCGCCGTGACCGATCCAGACCGGCAGGTCCGCCGCGACCGCCGACCGGCGGGAGGCCAGCAACGGGACGGCCTCCTCCGGGAGGAACGGCGCGTACAGCGCCAGCCCGGCCAGCCGCTGCGGGTACCGCAGGGCCAGCACCAGCGACATCAGCGCCCCCTGCGAGAACCCGGCGACCACCGTCCGCCCGGCTCCCACCCGGGCCGTCTCCTCGTCCAACACCGCGCGCAGCCGCCGCTCCACCGCGAGCACGCTCGGCAGCGACTCCGGACCGGGGTGGTCCAGCGAGAAGACGTCCTGCTGGAACCAGGCCCGCGCCGGATCGCCGGAGACCCGGCCGATCGGCCGCAGCGGCGCCCGCGGGAAGACCCCGCGGATCCCCGCCCGGTCCAGCCCCATCCGGTCGGCCACCTCGATCAGGCTCTCCGGCTCCTGACCGAGACCGTGCAGCCACAGGACGGTCGCACGGTGCCCGCCGACCGGCTCGATCACCTCGACCGGCAGGTCCACCGCGGGCACCGCCCTCCCGCCGCTCACCGGACCGGCGCCGGGCGCGGTCGTTCCGGGCGCCGGAAGACCATCGACGCGTACTGCCCGCCGAAGCCGAAGGAGTTCTTCAGCACCGTGCTCACCGGGCGCTCCACCGGGGTGAGTGAGGTCTTCACCGCGCAGGCCGGGTCGGGCTCGGTGCAGGTCACCACGGGCGGGATGACGCCCCGCCCGAGGGTGAGCGCCGCCGCCACCGTCTCCACCACCCCGGACGCGGCGGAGCCGTGCCCGGTGAGCGACTTCACCGCGCAGACGTCGAGTTCCGCCGTCCGCTCGCCGAACACCCGGTGCAGCGCCCGGGCCTCGGTGATGTCGTTGAGCTTGGTGGACGTCCCGTGCGCGTTGACGGTGTCGATGTCGTCCGGTGTCAGTCCGGACCCGGCGATCGCGGTGCGCATCACCCGCTCGACCATGCCGACCTGCGGCGCGGTGATGTGGGTGGTGTCCACCGCCAGGCCCCAGCCCCCGACCACGGCGTGCGTCTCGGTCACGCCCCGCCGGGCGGCGTGGGCCGCCGTCTCCAGGACCAGCGCGCCGGCCGACTCGTTGATCACCATGCCGGAGCGGCGCCGGTCGAACGGCATCGAGGAGTGGGCCGGGTCGCCCTTCCAGCGGGACAGCGCCATCAGCTGCCCGTACTGGGAGAGCACGTACTGGGTGTTGCGGGACACCGAGACCGCCACCACGGCGACCTCCACCCGGCCCAGCCGCAGCAGCCGGACCGCCTCGGCGATCGAGCGCAGGCCGCCGGAGCAGGTGGCCTCCACCCGGGAGGCGATCAGCGGGACGCCGAGGCGTCCGGCCAGTTCGACCGGGAAGGCCGAGTGGTCCGAGGTCTCCGCCGACAGCCGCCGGTTGCGCAGGTTCTCCAGCACGACGGCCGGGTCGTTCCCGATCCTCCGGTACCGCTCGCCGAGCTCCCGGAAGTGGACGGCGTAGTCCTGCGGGAAGGAGCCGCTCGGCCCGGGCCAGACCCGGGACCAGACCAGTCCGGCGGCCTCGCCGCCGATCGGGCCGGTGATCCCGGCGTCCCCGAGCGCCTGGTCCACCACGCAGTGCAGCAGGGTGTCGCCCCAGGTGCGGTCCGGGCCGCCCCAGCGCTCGGCGACCTCCTTCCGGACGTCGTCGGGGATGAGCCCGGCGGCCCAGCCGCAGGGCAGTCCGCCGAGGTCCATCCGGGTCTCGGCGACCACGCCCGACCGGCCGGCCAGGTTGGCCTCCCAGAAGTCCTCCACGGTCGCGCCGATCGGGGTGACCACGCCCATCCCGGTGATCACGATGTCGTCGTCCGTCATTGCTCCTCCTCCCGCCGTGCGTGGTGGTCGCCCGGGGCTCCCGTGGCGCCGCCGAGCACCAGGGCGCCCGCCGAGGCGGTGCCCCGGCCGTGGTCGACCCCGGTGATCAGCGCGGTGCCCAGGCCCGGCACCGGGCGGGCCGTCCCGGTCACCGTGTCCGGGCCTCCCAACCGGGGGTCGGGACGCCGCAGCAGGCCGACCGGCGGCAGCTGGCCGCGCCGCAGCGACTCCACCGCGAGCGCGGTGTCGATCAGCGCCGAACACTCGGTGGCGAGGCCCAGGGTGCCCTTGCTGCTCGTCACCGGCACCGCGCCGACCTGCGGCAGGACGGCCGAGCACTCCTCCCGGTCGGCGGTCTGCGAGCCCGAGCCGTGCGCCCACCAGAGGTCGGGCCGGCCGCCGGCCCGGCGGAGCGCCGCCCGCACCGCCAGGCCGGTCGCGCTCGCCCGGTCGGCGGCGACCACCGTCTCGCAGGCGAGCAGCCGGGCCAGGGCCCGGGGCGCCGGGGCGTCCGCCGGAGCGGCCCGCTCCAGCAGGACGGCGGCGGCGCCCTGGCCGAGCAGCGGACCGGCCCGGTCCTCGTCGAACGGGCCGCGGCCGGGGACGGCCTCGGTGCCGATCGGCTCGTCCCGGTCGAAGGAGGCGAGCGCGGTGACCGAGGACGGCGGAGCCACCCCGACCACCAGCACCCGCTCCAGCTCACCGCTCTCCAGCAGCCGCAGCGCGAGCGCCAGGGCGCCGAGGCCACCGGCCGCCACCTCGCCGTAGGCGGCGACGTTGGAGCCCCGGAAGCCGGTCGTCATGCAGACGAACTGGCCCAGCTGGGAGGGGATGCCGCGGATGTAGGAGTAGTCCGGCACCTCCTCGTAGAGCAGGGTGGCGAGGGGGCGCGGGTCGTCCAGGGCCATCCCGGCGAGTCTGGGCATCACGTCGCCCAGCTCGTCCCCGGTGCTGCCGACGGCCATCACGGTGCCGCCGCGCTCCGGGTCCCCCCAGCCGGGGTGGTCCGGGGCGTCCGGGTCGCGGCCGGCCTGCCGCAGGGCGAGCCGGGCCGCCTCGACCGCCCAGTAGGCGGCCAGGTTGGCGTACTTGCGGTTGTCCACCCAGGGCTTGCCGGGCGGCCACCCCACGGCGGCGCGGTCGACGGCGGCCACCGGCCAGGGCAGCGGCCCGTCCGAGTCGAAGAACGACCGGCCGGCGGCCATCGCGGACCAGAGCGGTTCGGTGCCCAGACCGGCCGGGGAGACCACCCCGGTACCGGTCACGATCACCTCGGACATGGCGACTCCCCCCTTCCCGGTGTCACTCCCCCACCCGCAGCGGACTGTTGAGGTTGCCCCAGAGCGCGTAGCCGCCGTCCACCGTGATGGTCTGCCCGACGATCCAGGCGGCCTCGTCCAGGCAGAGCATGGCGACCACGTCGGCGCTGTTCTCGGGGGTGGTCATCTGCCCCTCCGTCCACGGGGTGACCGAGAGCTCGTGCCGCACCCCGTGGTTGAAGTCGGGCCGGACGTTGAAGACGCCGGTCTGCACCAGGCCCGGGCGGACGCAGTTGGCGACGATGCCGTGCGGCGCCAGCTCGTAGGACAGGAACCGGGTGAGGTTCTCCAGGGCGGCCTTGGCGGCGCCGAGCAGACCGGCGCGCGGCACGATCCGGGTGGTGGTCGAGTTGGTGATGGTGATGAACCGGGCGCCGGGGCGGCCCTTCATCAGCGGCACCGCGTGCTTGGCCAGCAGCCAGGTGGCCCGGGCGTTGGTGTCCTGGACGAACTGCCACTGGCCGAGCGTGGCGTCCTCCAGCAGTGAGAACTTCGTGGCCGCGGCGTTCTGGACCAGGATGTGCAGGTCGCCGTGGGCCTCGGCGACCTCGGCGATCAGCTCCTCGGCGGCCTCCGCCTCGGACAGGTCGGCCCGGTGCAGGGTCACCTTGGCTCCCGCCGCGGTGAGTTCGGCGGCGAGCTCCTTCGCCGGTCCGCCCCGGTCGACGTAGTTGATCGCCACGGTGGCGCCCCAGGCCGCGAGCTTGCGGCTGATGCCCGCGCCGATGCCGCGCGAGCCGCCGGTGACCAGGGCCACCCGGCCCTCCAGCGGGCGGGGCGAGAGCGGCCCGGGCACCGGGGCCGGCGGGTGGTTCGCGGAATCGTCGGTCATCGGTCTGTCCTCTCGCTGGTCCGGGCGGGGGCGGTCGTCACCCGCGCCGGCTCGGTGGTGGTTCCCGGGGCGGCCGGGTCCGTTCGGGGGGTGAGCGCGACGGCCGCGGCCCGGCGCAGCACCACCACGCTCATCCGGCCGATCGCGTACACCCGGCCGTCCTCGTCGTGCACCCGCCGGGTGGACTCGACCAGCCCGAGCCGGTCGTCGATCTCGACGGCCCGGCCGGTCCGGGTGGTGAACCAGAACGGGGTGTCGGGGTAGAGCGGGCGGACGAAGTCCCAGGCCAGCGTCCGCAGGCCGACGACGGCGGCCGGCGAGCCGTGCTGGACGACCCAGCCGGAGGTGATCGAGTGGATGAAGCCGCCGGGCACGATCCGCCGGGTGCGGTCGAGGGCCCGGGCGAAGGCGTCGTCGTCGTGGACGGGGTGCTTCTCGCCCATCAGGTCGAGCAGGCGGTCGAGCAGGTCGCCGCCGAAGACCAGCGGACCGAACCGGTGGTCGGGCGCGCCCACCAGGTCCTCCCAGTACTTCACGCGGGCACCCCCGCCCGGCGCGGCCGGGCGCCGGCCGCGGCCCGCATCACCAGCCGGCCGCCGTCCACCGTGAAGGTCTGGCCCTGGATGTAGTCGGCCTCGTCCCCGGCCAGGAAGGCGACCAGGCCGGAGATGTCCTCGGGCAAACCCCAGCGGGTGCCGGCGCCGTCCGAACCGAGCCGCTCGGCGACGGCGTCGGTCATCTCGGTGCGCACCTTGCCGGGGGCGACGGTGTTGATCCGGATGCCCTTGCGTCCGACCTCGACGGCCAGCGTGCGGGTGAGTGCCTCCAGCCCGCCCTTGGCGGCCGCGTAGGCGCTCTGGCCCGGGCCGGGGATCCGCACCGAGTTGGACGAGATGTTGACGATCCGGCCCCACCCCTGGTCGAGCATGACCGGGAGGACCTCCCGGCAGGCCAGGAAGGGCCCGGTCAGGTTGATCCGGAGCACCCGCTCCCAGTGCGCGGTCGGGGTGGCGGCGACCAGCCGGTCGTCGATCACGGCCGCGTTGTTGACCAGGACGTGCAGCGCGCCCTCCAGGTCGGCGATCCGCTCGACCAGGTCGACGACCTGCTTCTCGTCCGCGACGTCGGCGCGGTGGGCGACCGCCCGGCCGCCGGCCGCCGTGACGGCGGCGACGACGTTCCGGGCGGCCTCCTCGGCCTCGCGGTAGACCAGGTGCACGGTCAGGCCCTCGGCGGCGAGGCGGTGCACGACGGCCGCGCCGATGCCGCGCGAGCCGCCCGTGACCAGGGCGACCCGGCCGGTGCCGGACTCGGTCGAGGGCCGCTCAGACACGCTGGGCCGCCTCGACCACGGCCAGGATCGAGCCGACCGTGCGGCGGTGCTCGGCCGCGGTCTCGTTCCAGCTGTCGAGGTCGAAGTCGACGCCGAGCCTGCGGTTGATTTTCCGGGCCAGCTGAAGAAGGTCCAGGGAATCCAGCCCGAGGTCCTCGACCACCGAGTCGGCCTGGGTGATCGGCTGGTCTTCCAGGCCGGATTTGACGTCCTTGAGCAGCTCGACCAGGACGTTGAAATCGGCGTTTTCCGTGGGCGACATAATGCCTCCTCCGAGAGTTCCTAAATACCGCTGCGGACGCCGCCAATGCCAACAGACCGGTAAAGGCTGCCGCAAGAGCCACTCGGCCCGGCGGCGCCGGACAATCACGCCGGCCGGACGCCCGCCGGGCCCGGCTTCACCCAGGCCAGGGCGGCGGAATCCGTTCCGCCGCATTCCGGACGAATTGAATCAACGGCTCCCCGCAAGACACTGTGGTGGTATCTCCCACAACGCGGGACGATGCAAAGAAGAGGCAAAGGGCATTGACCTTGGTAGAACCCGGTGACTACCGTGGTCGCACCCATACGTGTACCACCCGGAACGTCATTCGAGGCGATTCACGACATCGCACCGCAGTCGGCTGGCCGAACCGGTCGGACCAGGTTCCGGCCGCTACCGGGAACACCGGCCGACCGGGCGGCACGCCGTGGGGAGGGCGGCAATGGCGCGACGCAAGAATGCGATGCCATCGGCGGCACCGCACTACGAACTGGCCCAGTGGCTGCGCGCCCTGCGCGCGGAGTCCGGCCTCACCTACCGGCAGATGGCCGGCCGGATCACCCGGTCCGGGTGCTCCTCGGCCACGCTGTCACGGGCCGACAGCGGCTCCGCACTGCCCCGGCTGGGGGTGGTCGAGGCGTACGCGGCGGCCTGCGGGGCCTCGGTCCGCGAGGCGCGGCAGCGCTGGGAGCGGGCCGCCACCGGAGCGGGCACCGCGGCGGCCCGCGCCGACCGGCGGCCGGACAGGGCGCCGCCGGGCGGCCGGGCCCGCCGGGTCGAGCTGGTCTACGAACCGGCCCACCTGCTGGAGGCCATGCACCGGCTGCGGCTGGCCGCCGGGCAGCCCTCGCTGCGCGAACTCCAGGAGCGGGCCCGGACGGGCGGCTTCGGGGCGCTGCCGCGCAGCACCCTGGCGGACGTCCTGGCCGGGCTCCGGATGCCCTCGGAGCCGCTCCTGGTCACCTACGTCCGCTGCTGCGGCATCCCCGGGGACCGGATCGCCGCCTGGCGCGCGGCCTGGTTCCGGGCGGTCGGTTGTTGCGGGCCGACGGCGGTGCCGTCCGCGGACGCCCGGGTGCGCTCACTCGGACTGCACCGGCGCCGCTACGGCGGTCAGGAGCCGGCCGCGGCGAGCGCCTCCGCGTAGAGGGCGGCGACGGTGTGGTCGAAGTAGGCGCTGTACGAGGTGTCGGGGGTGTCGCCGCCCTCCTGGTAGCCGCCGATGGTGCCGACGACCCGGCCGGTGGTGGTGGAGATCCACGGGCCGCCACTGGTGCCGCCGGGGTAGTCGGGGCAGTCGACGACCCGTTGGTAGGCGCTGTGGCGGCCGGTCACGCTGGTGCAGAGGAGCGGCTCCTCGCTGCCGGACGGGTAGCCGTAGAGGCGGACGGTGGTGCCGAAGTCCTCGTCGGTGCCGAGCGGGTTGGCGCCGACCACCTCCTCGACCCGGTGGCCCGAGGCGTCGGCGGCGGTCTCCAGGACGGCGAAGTCCTCGTCCGGATCGCCGTCCCGGGACCAGCCGGTGGTGGTGTGCACGGCGGTGACCCGCCAGGTGCCGTACGGGGCCCGGCCGTCGCGGTAGCCGGGGGCGAAGGTGACGCCGGCCGGGTCGTCCAGGCAGTGGGCGGCGGTGAGCAGCAGGTTGCCGGTGCTGCTGTGCAGCACGCTGGCGGTGCAGAAGTGATTGCCCGGCCGGACGCCTCCGGTGAACAGTGCGCCGACGGTGGCCGCTTCGGCCGTGGCGGGCGCGACGGCGGTGGTGCCCGGCGCGGTCGCGGCCGGGGAGTCGCCGGCCGGGGAGTCGCCGACCGGGGAGGGCGCGGCGGTGGCGTCCGTCGGTGCGGGCGGGTCGGTGGCGGCCGGGGAGGGCCCGGCGGCGTCGGCGGTCACGGGGGCGGGCGAGGCCGCTCCGGTGGCGGCGGGGAGTTCGGGCGCGGCCGGGGCCGCGGTCGCGAACGCCGGGGCGGGCGGCCGGGCGGCGGTCGCCTCGGAGGTCGCTCCGTGGCTGCCCGCGAGGACGGCGGCGGCGGTGAGGACGGAGAGGGCCGTGGTGACCACCGCGGCGCGGGCCAGGAGGCTGCGGCGTGGTCGGTGGCGGCGGTGCTGGCCCATGCCCGGTCGGCTCCTGCCCTGGTCGGTGACGGTGGCGGCGGCGGTTCGAGAACGCTCCGACTATGGCGGTCGGAGCTGGGAGAGCGGTGATGCACGGCTGGGAGCCGGATGAGAATTCAGCCGGTCGCCGTCACCCGGCCGCCCGCGACCGCCGGATCGCCCACCGCCCCGCCCCCGCCGGGGAGGCAGGAGCGGGGCGGGGTGGACGGGAACCGGGCCGGGCCGGACCGCCGGAGGGTGACTGCGTGACCTCGCGGCGGGCCCGGGCGGGACCGGGATCGGGATCAGGAGGCGCGCTGCCGCGGACCCGGCGCCTGCGCGCCCGCCGTGGCGGTGGCCTCGGCGGCGCCGCCCGCCTCGCCGGCGGCCTCACCCGGCGCCGGCCGGTGGTCGATCATCAGGAACGCGATCAGCGCGGCCACCAGCAGGATGCCCATCGCGACCCAGGTGGCCACCACGTAGCCGTGCACCGCGCCCTGGGCCTGGACCCCCGGATCGGCCGAGATCCGGGTGGCGAGGTAGCTCGCGGTGGCGCTGGCCGCGATGGTGTTGAGCAGTGCGGTTCCGAAGGAGCCTCCCACCTGCTGGGCCGAGTTGATGGTGGCCGATGCGGCGCCCGCCTCGCTGGGCGCGACGCCGAGGGTGGCCAGGCTCATCGACGGCATGAAGACCAGGCCCATGCCGAAGCCGAGCAGCAGTTCGGCGGGCAGCACCATGCCGGCCCAGGGGCTGTCCACCTTCATCTGGGTCAGCCAGGCCATGCCGGCGGCGGCGAGCAGGAGCCCCGGCCCGATCAGGTTGCGGGACGGCACCCTCGTCATCAGCCGGGCCGCGAACCCGGTGGAGGAGATGACGATGGCCGCCGTCATCGGAAGGAAGGAGACGCCGGACATCACCGGCGAGAACCCCTTGATGACCTGGAGGTAGTAGGTCAGGAACAGGAACAGGCCGAACATCCCGATCATGGCCAGGCCGATCGAGAGCGCGCCGCCGCCGCGGTTGCGCTCGGCGACGATGTGCAGGGGCAGCAGCGCGTGTTCGGTGCGCTTCTCGACCAGGACGAACACCACGAGCAGGGCGACGCCGAGGATCAGCGAACCCAGCACCAGCCAGTCGCCCCAGCCCCGGGTCACCGCCTCGGACGTGCCGAACACGATGGCGAGCAGGCCGCCGCAGCCGAGCACCGCACCGGGCAGGTCGAGTTTGATCCGCCGGCCCTTGCCGATGTGGTCGCGGGAGAGCACGGAGAAGGCGGCGAAGGCGGTGACCACCGCGATCGGGGTGTTGACGAACAGGCACCAGCGCCAGTTCAGGTACTCGGTGAGCAGCCCGCCGGCGAGCAGGCCGATCGCGGCGCCGCCGCCGGCGATCGCGCCGAAGATGCCGAAGGCGGTACTCCGTTCCTTCGGGTCGGTGAAGGTGGTGGAGAGCAGCCCCAGGGCCGAGGGAGCGAGCAGCGCGCCGAAGGCGCCCTGGAGGGCGCGGGCCCCGAACAGCATCTCCGGGCCGGTCGCGGCGCCGCCGATCGCGGAGGCGAGGGCGAAGCCGAGCAGGCCGACGGTGAAGACGCGTTTGCGGCCGAAGAGGTCGCCGAGCCGGCCGCCGAGGAGGAGCAGACCTCCGAACGCCAGCGTGTAGGCGGTGATCACCCACTGCCGGTCGGCGTCGGATATGCCGAGGTCCTTCTGGGCCGACGGGAGGGCGATGTTCACGATGGTGATGTCGAGGACGATCATCAACTGGGCGATCGCGATGACCGCCAGGGCCCACCAACGGCGGGGGTCCGGCGTCTCATGACGGGTGGCAGCAGTGGAAGACACTGGGGGAGCCTTTCCGGAGGGGTGCGGAGAGGTCACGCAGTCGACTTCCAGCCAAACGCGCGTTCGGGCGGATGGCAAGGAAAAAGCTCACCAAATAGGGTGAAACAGGACCAAAGAACCAGAGGTGCGGGACCGGAGGACGAGCGGCTCCCGGGCCGGAGGACGGACGCCCCGGGCCGGACGCCGACCACGTGCTCAGGACGGCCCGAGGACCCGGGAGACCTCGGGACCGGACGGCCCGGGGCCGGAACGTGCGGGGCCCCCGGGGCTGACACCCCGGGGGCCACCGAGCGGTCCCGCGCCTCGGGCGCGGGGTCCGCCGCGCCTACAGCGCCGACAGCTCCGCGACCAGGTCGTCCAGGCCCAGCGAGCCCTGCGACAGCGCCGCCATGTGCCACGCCTTGAGGTCGAACACCTCGCCGCGCGCCTCGTGCGCCGCCCGGGCGGCGGCCCGGCCCCGCAGCCAGGCGCGCTCGCCCAGCTTGTAGCCGATCGCCTGGCCGGGCATGCCCAGGTAGCGGACCAGCTCGCTGTCCAGGAAGTCGGCCGACAGCCCGCAGTACAGGCCGAAGAACTCGCGCGCGGCGTCCGGCGCGACCGGCTCGCCCGCCCGGTACGGCGAGTCGGCCGGGAAGTCGAGGCCGGCGTGCATGCCGATGTCGACGATGACCCGCAGCGCCCGCATCATCTGGGCGTTGAGGTAGCCGAGCCGGTGGCCCGGGTCGGTCAGGTAGCCCAGCTCGTCCATCAGGCGCTCGGCGTACAGCGCCCAGCCCTCCAGGTTGGCGCTCACCCCTCCGACGCTGACCTGGTAGGTGGAGAGCCGGTCGGCGACGTAGCTCCACTGCGCGAGCTGCAGGTGGTGGCCGGGAACGCCCTCGTGGTACCAGGTCGAGACGAGGTCCCACTGGGGGAAGCGCTCGCGACCGAGGGTGGGCAGCCAGGTGCGGCCGGGGCGGGTGAAGTCCAGCGAGGGGGCGGTGTAGTACGGCGCGGCGGCGCTGCCGGCCGGGGCGATCATCGACTCGACCCGGGTGATCGGCTCGGCCAGGTCGAAGTGGGTGCCCTGGAGGTCGGCGATCGCCCGGTCCATCAGGCCCTGGAGGTAGGTGCGGGCGGCCTCGGCGCCGTGCAGCGCTGGGCCGTCGCTCTCCAGCCACTTCATGGCCTCCATCGGAGCGGCGCCGGGCCGCACCTTCTCGGCCTCGGCCTGCATCTGGGCGTTCAGGTCGTGGAACTCCTCCCAGGCCCACGCGTACGCCTCGTCGAGGTCGAGGTCGGCGCCCGTCCAGTAGCGGACCCAGCGGGCGTAGCGCTCACGGCCGGCGGTGTCGGAGACGTCGGCGGCGGCCGGACCGTAGACGTCGCGCAGCCAGTCGCGCAGCTCGGCGAGCGCCCCGGCGGCGGCCACGGCGTGCTCGGCGAGGCCCGCGCGCAGCGCCTCGGGGGCGTCCTGGACCAGCTCGCCGAACCAGCCGCCGGGCACGTCGCCCGCCAGCCACTCGCCCAGCTGGCCGGCCACGGTGGTGACCTGGCGGGGGCCGGAGAGCAGGCCGCGCCGGATGCCCTCGTCGAGGGTCTCGCGGTAGCCGGTGAGCGCGGCCGGTACCCGGGCGAGACGGCGGCCGAGGACCTGCCACTGCTCCTCGGTGTCGGTGGGCATGAGGGTGAAGACCTCGCGCACGTTGTGCACCGGCGAGCCGAGGTTGCGCACCGCCCGGTAGACCTCCCCCGCGTCGTGCACGGCGAGCTCGGCGGTGAGCCGCTCGCGCAGCAGGCGGGCGCAGCGCCGTTCGGCCTCGTCCCGGGGGGTGCCGGCCGCCTCGGCCGCGTCCAGTGCCGCCTCGGCCGCGTCGAGCCGGGCGAGGGTGCGGCGGCCCAGCGCGGCGATCGTCTCGGCGCCGGCCGGGGAGAGGTCGGGAAGGCGGTCGTCCTCGGGGTTGAGTCCCAGGTACACCGCGGTCAGCGGGTCGAGCTCCGCGAGCTCCCGCACGTGGTCGTCCGCGATACGGCGGGGGGTGGTGCCGTCGGAGGTGATCAGTTCAGCCATCCGGACATCATTTCGCGGCCGGAGCCGATTGCAAGCCCCTGACGAGTGGCATGGACCGGCCAATTCGGACGAACGACCGGTTTTCGCCGGAACGTTCAGCCGGGCAGGTGGCGGATCCGCCACCTGCGCAGGGCCGCACCCGGATCCCGGACCGGCCGTCCGCGCGCGAAGCGGAAGAAACAGAGGCCGATCAGAACGGCGCTGAAGTGCCCGAGATCCGTGAACGTGTGCGAGACGGCGAGCGGCAGACCGTAGAAGAGCAGCACCCCTCCCCCGTACACCGCGCGCCAGCGGCCGGCGAACCGGTAGGTGAGCACGGCGACCACGCCGGCCAGCGCGTACGAGACACCGACGTCCACGGTCTCGGCCATGCTCCGCTGCAGGCTGCCCCGGACGATCCCCCAGGCGACCACGCCCTCGCTCACCAGCGTGGCCAGCACGTGCGCGGCCGCGGCGACCGTGAACCAGCGCAACGTCCCCAGCCAGCGCTCGGCGTTGGCGTGGAACAGGGTGAAGAGGACGGCGTACGACGGCCAGCTCGCCTGCTCGGTCCAGAGCGCGCTGGCCACGAGGGCGTGCACCGGCCGCTCGCGCAACTGGTCGAGGTTGGTCGAGCGAGCGGCCAGGAACCAGTCCAGGGTGGCCGGGTCCGTCCGCGCCACCACGAAGCTGGTGACCCCGAGGAGCAGCAGCCACAGGTACGTCCCGGGGGCCGAGCGGACCCACCGCACCACCCCGCGCGGCAACCCGCGCAGCCCGCCGGCCCGGCTCCCCCGTCCCGGCGACTGCGCCATCCGGCGGGCCCTCCTCGGTAGCGCGGACGATCGGTCCCATCCTCGGTGGTCGCGCGGCAACCCGCCTCCGGACCGGTCCGCCCGGCACCGGGCCCGCGACGTCCGCAAACGCCCGTTCGGAAGATCGGTGCACGGCCGGATCCCATCCGGCCCGCGGCGACTACGCTGGCCGCCATGGAAGCCAGCTCAGCGCCCGTCCCGCCCGCACCCGAGCCGGCCCGGCCGCGGCGGGCCGGATACCGGCGGCTGCCGGTGCAGCAGCGGCGGGAGCAGCTGATCGAGGTGGCGCTGGAGCTGTTCGCCACGCGGCCGCCCGAGGAGGTCGGTCTGGACGACGTCGCGGAGGCCGCCGGGGCCTCCCGGCCGCTGGTGTACCGCTACTTCGCGGGCGGCAAGCAGCAGCTGTACGAGGCCGCGCTGCGCAGCGCGGCCGAGGAGCTGACCGGACGGTTCGCGGTACCGCTCGCCGGCACCCCGACCGAGCAGCTGTCGGCCGTGCTGGAGCGGTACTTCGCCTTCGTCGAGGAGCACGGCGCCGGCTACTCGGCGCTGCTGCGCGGCGGTTCGGTGGTGGAGACGGCGCGGACCTCGGCGATCGTGGACGACGTCCGGCGGGCCGCGCTGAAGCGGACACTGCGGCACCTCGGGGTCCGCGAGGCCGGACCGCTGCTGACCCTGCTGGTGCGCTCGTGGATCGCGGTGGTCGAGGGCGCCTCGCTGAGCTGGCTGGACGAAGGGCGGGCGCTGCCGGTCTCCGAGCTGCGGGAGTGGCTGGTGGACCAGTTCGTGGCGATGGCCGCGGCGTCGGCGCTGCACGATCCGCAGACCGCCGGGGTGCTGACCGCGCTGCTGGCCCTGGAGGGCGAGGACTCGCCCCGGACGGCGCGGCTGCGGGAGATCCTCTCCCCGCACTGACCCGCCTCCGGGTGCCCGGTCTGCGCGTGCTCTGCCTGCCTGTGCCCTGCCTGCGCGTGCCCTGCCCGTGCCGCGTCGGACCTCCGCCCCGGACCGGCCGGACCCTCTGGCCCTCCGGTCCGTGCGCCGCCGACCCCGAACCCCGACCTCCGACCCCCGTGCCAAGGGTCGGGTGCGCGGACGCTCAGGCCTTGCCGAGCACCTGGCGCTGCCGGCCGAGCCCGTCGATCTCGATCTCGACGATGTCGCCCGGCGCCAGGAAGGGCGTGCCCGGGCGGCCGAGGGTGACGCCGGCCGGGGTGCCGGTGACGAGGACGTCGCCCGGCTCCAGCACCATGAACCGGCTCGCGTAGCGGACCAGCTCCAGCACCGGGAAGATCATCTGCCCGGTGGAGCCGTCCTGCCGCAGCTCACCGTTGACCCAGAGCCGCAGCGGGAGCCGCTGCGGGTCCGCCACCTCGTCCGCCGTCACCAGCCAGGGCCCGAGCGGGGTGAAGGTCTCCGCCGACTTGCCCTTGTCCCACTGGCCGCCGCGCTCGAACTGGAACGCCCGCTCGGTGACGTCGTTGGCGATGGTGTACCCGGCTATCACCCCGGCCGCCGCCGCGTGGTCCTCCAGGTAGCGGCCGGTGCGGCCGATCACCACCGCCAGCTCCGCCTCGTAGTCCGTCTTCTCGCCGCCGCGCGGCACCAGCACCTCGTCGTACGGGCCGACCACGGTGGAACTCGGCTTGAGGAAGATCACCGGCTCGTCCGGGACCGGCGCGCCGGCCTCGGCCGCGTGGTCGCGGTAGTTGAGCCCGATGCCGACCACCTTGCCCGGCCGGGCGACCGGCGCGCCGACCCGCCGGCCGGCGATGTCGGTGACCGGCAGCCGCCCGGCCGTCACCGCGCCGGCCAGTTCGGCCAGGCCGGCGTCGTCCAGCCCGGCGAGGAACCCGCCGTCGATGTCCGCGGTCACCCCGGAGAGGTCGTACGCGGTGCCGTCCTGACCCAGCACGACCGGGCGCTCGGCGCCCGGCGGGCCGACACGGAGGAGCTTCATCTGAGCCTCACCATCAAGTTCGTCGCAGGTCACCGGGGCGGTCGCGGACCGCGCCGGCCTCTTGTCCAGGAGGTATATCAACGGCCCGCACCCCGGGACCAGACCGTCCCGGTCGGCGAAATCCTCCCGACCCGCCCGGGCCCGGGCCCCGCCTTTCGGCCGCCCGCACGGTTGACACCCCCGGGCATCCCACGGGCCCCCACCGGACACCCCTCCGGACACCCCTGCGGACACCTCGCCGCCACCCCGCCGTCGCCCGGGCAGCGCCCTCCCCGCCCGCCGTCACGCCGACGGCGAACACCCCACGCCCGAGGCGAACACGAGGACTGAACGACCGCCCCGCGGTCCAGGATTCCCGCATGGAGACCACCCGCATACGCCCCGAACTGACCCTCATCACGCTGGACTTCGGCCTCGTCTACCTCTGGCGCGACGAGGACGGCACGCTGACCCTGGTCGACACCGGCATCGCCGGCCAGGCCGACGCGATCGAGGCGGGGATCCGCGCCGTCGGCGCCGACCCGGCCGCGCTGCGCACCGTCGTGCTCACCCACTACCACGAGGACCACATCGGCTCGGCGGCCGAGCTGGCGAAGCGGCTGGGCGCCGAGGTGGTGGCGCACCGGCTGGAGGCACCGGTGATCCGCGGCGAGCAGGACGAGGCGCCGTTCGTGCTGAGCCCCTTCGAGCAGCAGATCTGGGACAGCCTCCCGCCGCGTCCGCCGGCCCCGCCGTGCGAGGTGCACCGCGAGGTCGAGGACGGCGAGGTGCTCGGCTTCGGCGGCGGCGCGGTCGTCGTGCACGTGCCGGGGCACACCGCCGGCTCGATCGCCCTGCACCTGCCCGGCCCCGGCGTGCTGTTCACCGGGGACGTCGCGGCCAACGTGGACGGCCGGACCATGCCCGGCGTCTTCAACGCCGATCCGGCCCTGGCCGTCGAGTCGTTCCGCCGGCTGGCCGCGCTGGACTCCCGGACGGTGCTGTTCGGACACGGCGACCCGGTCGTCGAGGACGGCTCAGCCGTGCTGCGGCGTGCCGTCGAGCAGCTGGGCCAGCACTAGCGGCCGGGCCGGGCCGGGGCCCGCGAGCAGGGTCTCGCGCTCCCAGCGGTCCAGGTCGCGTTCGACGTCTGCGCGGGCCCGCTCGTGGCCGTCCAGGGCGGGCACCAGGTCGCGCAGCAGCGCGACGGCCGCCCCCGGGCTGCCCGAGCGGGCCAGCCAGAGCGCCAGGTCGTGGCAGGTCCGCAGGGTCCGCGGGTCGGCCGGTCCGAAGGCCCGGGCGAACGCGGGGATCAGCGCGGTCAGCTGCTCGACGGCCCGGTCCGGCGAGCCGGCCGCACCGCGCCGCCAGGCGTCGTCGGCCCTGGTCCGCAGCTGCTCCGGGTCGGGGCCGAGCCTGACGTCGCGCAGCCGTCGGCGGACCTCCGCCGCGTCGGCGGGCCGGTCGGCCGGGTCCTTGGCGAGCAGCTGCAGGACCAGCCGGTCGAGCGCCGGGTCCGCGGTGCGCAGCGGCGGCGGGGCCTCGTTGAGGTGCTGGAACATCATGGTGACCGCCGAACCGGCGTTGAACGGGCGGCGGCCGGTGGAGAGTTGGTAGAGCAGCACGCCGAGCGCGTACAGGTCCGTCCGGGCGTCGATGTGCCCGCCGGCCCAGCACTCGGGCGCCAGGTACGGCGGGGTGCCGATGACCACGCCGGTGGAGGTGAGCCCGCTGCCGGACTGGGTGAGCAGGCGGGCGATGCCGAAGTCCAGCACCTTGGCCTCGCCGGTGTCGGCGATCATGATGTTCTCGGGCTTGATGTCCCGGTGCACCACGCCCGAGCGGTGCGCGGCGTCCAGCGCCTTGCAGACCTGCCGCACCCACTTGAGGGAGAGCGTCAGGTCGGGGGTGCCGTCGCGGAGCAGCGCGGAGAGCGGACGGCCCCTGACCAGCTCCATCACCAGGTAGTGCGTCCAGCGGGAGCCGTCCTGCACCCGGCCGTAGTCGTGCAGGGTGACGATGTGCGGGTTGGAGAGGCCGCCGACGGTCTTGGCCTCGCGGACGAACCTGCTGACCGCCTCGTCGTCGGTGGCCTTCTCCTCGGAGAGCACCTTGAGCGCGACCGCCCGGCCGATGGTCTCGTCGTAGGCGGCCCACACCACGCCGAAGCCGCCCTGACCGAGCTCCCGGTCCAGCCGGTAGCGGCCGCCCACGACATCGTCCGCCTTCATGCCTTCCCCCAAGTCCGCCGGAATCGAACGCCGTTCATCCTGACCGGGTCACGATAGCGGTGGGGGAAGGCAGGGAGGTGAACGGGTCAGACCTTGGGCTTGGGCAGGCCGACCGGATTGACCTCGGAGGTCGGGACGGCCTCGGCGTCCAGGCCCCAGCGCTTCAGCACCTGGCCGTAGGTGCCGTTCTTGATGACCTCGTTGATCGCGCCGTTGAGTGCCTGGACCAGGCCGTTGTCCTTCTTCGTGGTGGCCCCGATCTTGCCGAGCACGTCGGCGCCGCCGCCCGAGTAGGTGCCGATCACCTCGGTCTCGCCGGTCTGCACGCCGTGGAAGGCGGCCACCGGGTTGGGGCCGACGTAGGCGTCGATCCGGCCGGAGGAGAGCGCCAGGTAGTAGTCGGACGAGCTCTGGAAGTACTTGATGTCGGCGGCCTTCAGGCCGTTCTTGACGTTCTCCTCGTTCCAGGAGATCAGCAGCTTCTCCTGGTTGGTGCCGGACGAGACGGCGACGGTCTTGCCCGCGATGTCCTTGGGCCCGGTGACCTTCCAGCCGCTGCCCTTCTTGGCCTCGAAACCGAGGATGTCGAGGCGGTAGGTGGCGAAGTCGTACTTCTCCTTGCGGGCCTCGGTGACGGTGATGTTGGAGATGCCGACGTCGTACTTGCCGCTGTCCAGGCCGACGAAGATGTTCTCCCAGGAGACCGGGTTGAACTCGACCTTGAGGCCCAGCACGTTGCCGACCAGCGAGGCGATGTCCGGCTCGACGCCGATGATGGTCTTGTCGTCGTTGGCGTAGAAGTCCAGCGGCGGGGTGGTGCCGAGCGAGTCGACCACGGTCAGTGTGCCCCGCTTTCTGATCTCCTCCGGCACCAGCGCCGCGATGGCGTCCACCTTGGGCGTGGTCACCCGGTTCTGGTCCGGGGTGAGGTTCACCGTGGTGCCGTTCGGCGCGGTGCTGCCCTTCGCGGGGGCGAGTTCCGCCGTCGCGTCCGAGGAGCTGCCGCAGGCGGCCAGGGTGAGGGCGGCGGCGAGCGCGGCGGCGGCGGTCACGAGGGCGCGACGGGGTAGGGACATGGCGGAACTCCTGCGGATGGAAGGGGGTCGTTCGGGAGGGTGGTCGTTCGGAGGACCTCGGCTCGGAGGACCTCGGCTCGGAGGACCTCGGTTCAGAGGACCTCGGTTCAGAGGACCTCGGTTCAGAGGACCTTGGCCAGGAAGGCCCTGGTCCGCTCGTGCTGCGGGTCGTCGAGGACGGCCGCCGGGGAGCCCTGCTCGACCACCAGGCCGTCGTCCATGAAGACCACGGTGTCGGCGACCTCGCGGGCGAAGCCGATCTCGTGCGTGACCACGATCATCGTGGTGCCGCCCCGGGCGAGATCCTTGATGACGTCGAGCACCTCGCCGACCAGCTCCGGGTCGAGCGCCGAGGTGGGCTCGTCGAAGAGCAGCACCTTCGGGTCCAGCGCGAGCGCGCGGGCGATCGCCACCCGCTGCTGCTGGCCGCCGGAGAGCTGGCGCGGGTAGGCGTCCTCCCGGTCGGCCAGGCCCACCCGGTCGAGCAGTTCCCGCGCCCGGGCCCGGGCCTCGGCCTTGGGCCGGCGCAGCGCGCTGACCGGCGCCTCGACGATGTTCTCCAGCACCGTCAGGTGCGGGAAGAGGTTGAAGTTCTGGAAGACGAACCCGATGTTGGTCCGCTGCCGCAGGACCTCGCGCTCCTTCAGCTCGTGCAGCCGGTCCCCCGACCGGCGGTAGCCGATCAGCTCGCCGTCGATCGCCACGAAGCCCCTGTCGAGCTTCTCCAGGTGGTTGATCGACCGCAGCAGGGTGGACTTGCCGGAGCCGGACGGACCGAGCACCACGGTCACCGAGCCGACCGCGACGTCGAGATCGACGCCGCGCAGCACGGTCTGCGGGCCGAAGCTCTTGTACAGGCCGCGGACCTGCACCATGGGCTCCGCGGCGGGGGCGGGCTTCTCGACGGCGGTGGTCACGAGCGTCCTCCGGGGGCGGTCTCGACGGTGCTGGTGCGGGCCCGCAGGCCCTGGACGACTGTCCGGGCCCGCTGGAGCGGAGTGGGCGGCGGGGTCCGGTCGGCGCCCCGGGCGAAGTAGCGCTCGACGTAGTACTGGCCGATCGACAGCACGGTGGTGAGCAGCACGTACCAGACGGTGGCGACCATCAGCATCGGCACCACCCGGCCGGTGCGTCCGTAGACCACCTGGACCTGGTAGAAGAGCTCGCCGATGGCCATCACGTAGACCACCGAGGTGCCCTTGAAGAGCGAGATCACCTCGTTGGCGGCGGACGGCAGGATGCCGCGCATCGCCTGCGGCAGCACGATCCGCCACGCCTGGCGCCAGCGCGGCACGCCCAGCGCGGCGGCGGCCTCCCGCTGGCCCGCGTCGACGGCGATGATGCCGCCGCGGATGATCTCGGCGGCGAACGCGGCCTGGTGCAGCCCGAGGCCGAGCACGGCCGCGCCGAGCGCGCCCAGCACGCCGATCGTCTCGAAGTCGCCGAAGGTCGGGCCGAACGGGATGCCGATGCCGAACGTCTTGTAGAGGTACGACAGGTTGAACCAGAAGACCAGCTGGACGATCAGCGGGATCGAGCGGAACGCCCAGACGTACGCCCAGGCGATGGACTGCAGGATCGCGCTGCGGGAGAGCCG
This sequence comes from Streptomyces sp. BE20, assembly GCF_036322525.1. Taxonomy (NCBI): domain Bacteria; kingdom Bacillati; phylum Actinomycetota; class Actinomycetes; order Kitasatosporales; family Streptomycetaceae; genus Streptomyces; species Streptomyces sp. BE20. The sequence goes on from NZ_JAQYWW010001090.1 coordinate 189,315, forward strand.
CATCGCGGCCACCACGGCGCCCAGCAGGAAGCCCAGCAGGGTTCCGTAGGCGGTGAGTTCGACGGTCCGGCCGACCGCCCGCAGGATGGTGTCGGCGGAGAAGTAGACCCGGAACGTCGCCCAGTCCCAGCCGGGGTTGGTGGCCAGCCCGTGGGCGAACTGGGCGAGCACGACGAGCGCGGCGACGCCGGCCGCCCAGCGCCAGGGGTGCCGGGCGCGGACGGTGCGCAGCTCGGCGAGTTCGCCGAGGTCGAGCGGGGCGGTGTCCGGTCTGCCCGCGGACTTCCCGGGGGCGGCCGGAACGGCCGGGGTCGTGGTGGTGACGGTCATGGTGGGATTCCTCCAAGGGCCCCGGGGCCCGGACAGGGGGTCACGCGTGCTCGGGCGGGCTGATCTGGGACTCCTTGATGGCCGAGTCGGCCACCCCCCACTTCTTCAGGATCCGCTCGTAGCTGCCGTCCTTGATCAGCTGGTTGACCGCCGCCTGGAACGCCGGGGTGAGCGTGGAGCCCTTCTTGAACGCGAAGCCGACGTCCAGCCGGTGGAACTCCCCGAGGAACTTGGTGCCGGACGCCTCCTGGGAGGCCTGGTAGCGCAGACCGTTGATGGTGGACATCGAGATGTCCACCCGGCCCTGCTGGAGGCTGGTCAGCGCGGCGCCGGCGTCGCTGAACGCCTTCACCTCGTAGGGCTTCTTGCCGGCGTCGGTGCAGACGTTCTTCTTGGCGTTGAGGGTGGTCTCGAAGGTGGTGCCGGCGCCGGTGCCGATGGTCAGGCCGCACAGCTGGACCAGGTCGGTGACCGGCTGGATGCTCGTGTTGTCCTTCTTGACCGCGAAGCCCTGGCCGTCGTCGATGTAGGTGACGAAGTCGATGGTCTTCAGCCGGGTCGCGGTGACGCCGAAGTTTCCGGTGCCGACGTCGTACTTGCCGCTGCCCAGCGCGGGGAGGATGGTCTCGAAGGCGGCCTCCTCGCGCTGCACGGTCAGGCCGAGCAGCTTGGCCACCGCGTCGGAGAAGTCGATGTCGAGCCCGGCGGCCTTCTTGGTGGCCTGGTCGGCGTAGAACGCGCTGGGCGGGGCACCGAACGAGGAGCCGAACTTGACCGTCCCGGCGGCGCGGACCTCCGCGGGCAGCAGGGCGGCGGCGGCGTCCGACTTCTTGAGGCCGGAGATCAGGTCCTCGGCGGCGGCGGAGACGGCCTGCCCGCCGGGGCCCGGCGTGCCCCCGCTCTTCGGGTCCGAGCCGCACGCGGCCAGCGCCAGGATCGGCAGCAGGGCGGTCGACGCGAGCAGGCGGCGGGCGGTGGTGGTTCTCACGGGGGCTGGTGCCTTTCGGTGCTTCGGTGCTTCGGTGCGGGACTCGGCTTCGGTGCCGGGCGCGGCTTCGGCGCGGGACGGTGTCTCGGTGCGGGACTCGGCTTCGGTGCGGCTGGGTGCTCCGGTGCGGCTGGGTGCTCGGGCGGTGCAGCGGTGAACCGGAGCGGTCGGGCTCACCGCAGGTCCTTCTCGAACGGCAGCGGGCCGATGGTCAGCGGGTCGGCTCCGACGTCGAACTGCGGGGTGTAGCCGGTGGCCAGGTACAGCTCCTTGGCCTCCGGCTGGAGCGGCCCGGTGGTGAGGAAGATCCGGCTGTAGCCGACCGCCGCGGCGGCCCGCTCCAGCTCGACCAGGACCCGGCGGGCCAGGCCCCGGCGGCGGTGCGCCGAGTGCGTCCACATCCGCTTCACCTCGGCGGTCCGCTCGTCGTACCGCTTGTACGCGCCGCCCGCCACCGGCTCGCCGTCCTCCAGGAGGATCAGCAGCACGCCGTCCGGCTCGGTCCAGCTGTCGGCCGGGTAGCGGGTCATCTCGCTGTGCGCGGACGGTCCGTACCGGCGGACGTACTCCTCGGTGAGTTCGCGCAGCAGCGGCTCGACGAGCGGGTCGTCGATGGTGACCCGGCGGACCTCGACGTCGAGGCCGGTGCCGGGGCCGGCGCCGCTCACGCCTGCACCGCGATCAGCTGCTGCCGGTCCCGCTCGTCCCGCTCGGCCCTGGCCGCCTTCTCGGCGTCCCGCTTGGCGACCTCCTCGCGGACGATCGGGATCACGTGCCGGCCGAAGTCGATGGTGTCGCCGATCAGGTCGTAGCCGCGCGCCGAGAGGATGTCCACGCCGAGGTCGTAGTAGTCGAGCAGCGCCTGGGCGACCGTCTCCGGGGTGCCGACCAGCGCGTTGGAGTTGCCGGCCCCGCCGGTGGCGGCGGCGGTCGGGGTCCACAGCGCCCGGTCGTACCTCTCACCGGCCTCGGCGATCTCCAGCAGTCGCCGGGAGCCGGTGTTCTCGGGGGCGGTGCCCTGCGGCTGCCCGCGGCGGACCAGCTCGCCGCCCTCCCGGCGGGCCTTGATCGCGTCGACCGTCCGGTGCGCCTTCTCCCAGGCCAGTTCCTCGGTCGGCGCGATGATCGGCCGGAACGCCACCTGGATCCGCGGCACGTCGCTCCGCCCGGCGGCCCGCGCCGCCTCCTTCACGCGCTCGATCTGCTCGGCGGTCCGGGCCAGCGGCTCGCCCCAGAGGCAGAAGATGTCCGCCTCGGCACCGCCGGCCGCGTAGGCCGCCTCCGAGGAGCCGCCGAAGGAGACGCCCGGGCGCGGCTGCTGCACCGGGAAGACGTCGGAGACGAAGTCGTTGAACCGGTAGTACTCGCCCTCGTGGTCGAAGGGCTCCCGGCTGGTCCACGCCTTCTTGACGATGCCGATGTACTCCCGGGTGCGGGCGTACCGCTCGTCCTTGGTGAGGAAGTCGCCCTCGCGCTGCTGCTCGTGGTCGTTGCCGCCGGTGATGAAGTGGACGGTGAGCCGGCCGTCGCTGATCCGGTCGAGGGTGGCGAAGGTCTTGGCGGCGAAGGTCGGGTAGGACACGTTCGGCCGGTGGGCGAGCAGGATCTGCAGCTTGTCGAGGCGCGAGGCGAGGAAGGCCGCGGCGGGTGCCGGGTCGGGGGCACCGGCGCCGTAGGCGAAGAGCACACGGTCCCAGCCGTGGTCCTCGTGGGCGCGGGCCAGCCGCAGGGTGTAGTCGCGGTCGAAGGCGGCCGTGGTGCGGGCGGTGGTCTCCGAACCGTCGCCGGTGGCGGCTATGCCGAGGAATTCGACGGGCATGGTGGTGGAACCTTTCGGGTCGTGCGCGGTCCGGTGGGCTGCGGGTGGGCAGGCCGGAGAGGGCCCTGGCGGGGCCGGGCCGTGGTGCTGGACGGGCGCGTACGGGGTGGTGGCGGTGCGGTGGCCGGGTGGGCGGGTCCCCGGTGAACGGGTCGCGGGTGAGCGGGACCGCCCGGGTGTGCGGGGTGGCGTGCATGACCGGTCGGCCGGGGCGAGAGGGGAGACTGCCGGAGCGCAGAGCTGGGGAGGAGAGGGGCGGCGGCAGCGTGCGCCAAACGAACCGTCAGGTGACGACGGCTCTCCCGGCCCGCGACGGGGCACCGAGGGAAGGTCCTCCGCAGGAGGACGGGGCCGGCTGGACGGCCCGCTGCCGGGTCAGCCGCGACACGCCGCGGACCACACTCGACCGAAGTCGATGTGGTCGCGGGTGACCAGGGGCTGCTCGGCGTACATGGACCCAAGTTGAGCAGTGAACCATGCATGGCGTCAACCACCCTCCATTACCGCTCTGTTGCGATCTCCTGTCGCCCCGCGACGCGTCCCGGGGCCCCGGCGCACCACCCTTGACAGCCGCCGATCGCTCATGCGTACGATCACGGAGGAGTGCAGTGCAGGGCCGGCCGTGTTGAGGGACGCGGGCCGGCCGCAACGGCCGTACGTGACCACGCCGTGCCCCCCGCCTGCCCGCATCTCCGCCCTCCCGCCTGGAGCCTCCGCATGGCCACCCCGCAGGACGTCCTCCCCGCTCCCGCCCTCACCGCCACCACCGCCGCACCACCACCGGCCACCGCCACCGACGCCACGGCGGCCGACGCCCGGATCGTCGCCCGCCGCCGGACCGGCCAGTGGGTCTCCGCCGCCGTCGCCCTGCTGGTCTTCGCGATGGTCGTCAACTCCCTGGTCCGCAACCAGGCGTTCCAGTGGGACGTGGTGGCCGACTGGTTCACCGCCACCTCGGTCCTGAACGGCCTCACCCTGACTCTCTGGCTGACCGCCGTCACCCTCGCCCTCGGCTTCGTGCTCGGCACCGTCCTCGCCACCATGCGGCTCTCCACCAACCCGGTGCTGCGCACGCTCAGCTGGGTCTACATCTGGATCTTCCGCTCCACTCCGGCGCTGGTGCAGCTGCTGCTCTTCTTCAACATCGGCGCGCTCTACCCGACCCTGGGCATCGGCATCCCGTTCGGCCCGGAGTTCCTCACCGTCAAGACCGTCAACCTCTTCGGCCCCACCCTGACGGCCGTCGTGGGCCTGACCCTGCTGGAGGCCGCGTACGCCGCCGAGGTGGTGCGCGGCGGGATCCTCTCCGTCGACCGCGGCCAGCTGGAGGCCGCCTCGGCGCTCGGGATCGGCCGGCTGCGGGTGCTGCGGCGGATCATCGTCCCCCAGGCGATGCGCTCCATCGTGCCCACCGCCGGGAACATGCTGATCAGCGCGCTCAAGGGGACCAGCATCATCAGCGTGCTGGCCGTCTCCGACCTGCTCTACTCGGTCCAGCTGGTCTACCTGCAGTCCTACCAGGTCATCCCGATGCTGATGGTCGCCACCATCTGGTACATCGTGATCACCACCGTCCTCTCCGTCGGCCAGTACTACGTCGAACGGCACTACGCGAAGGGCGCCACGCGGGAGGGCCTGCCGCCCACTCCGCTGCAGAAGGCCCGGACCGCGTACCGGCGACTGCGCGCCGCGGCGGACGCCGACACCGGCGGCGCCGACACCGGCACCGGCACCGGCCCGGGCTCCGGTCACACCTCCGCGAAGGGGACGGCCCGATGACCGCCGAGAGCACCCTGGTCGTCGTCGGCGCCGGCCCGCGCGGCACCGGACTCCTGGAGCGGATCGCCGCCAACGCCGCCGAGCTGCTGCCCGCCGACCGCCCGCTGCACATCCACCTGGTCGACCCGTACCCGCCCGGCGCCGGCCGGATCTGGCGCCACGAGCAGTCCCCCCTGCTCCGGATGAACTCGATGGCCGAGGACGTCACGATGTTCACCGACGAACGCTCCACCATCGACGGACCGGTCCGCCCCGGCCCCTCCCTCGCCGAATGGGCCTCCCACATCGAGGAGTTCGAGCCCTACCGGGAACTGACCGACCCGACCGTGCTGGCCGAGCTGCGCACCCTGGCGCCCACCGACTTCCCCACCCGGCGGGCCCAGAGCGCCTACCTGGACTGGGTGTTCCGCCGCGCCGTCGCCGACCTGCCGCCGCACGTCACCGTCACCGTCCACCGGGACACCGCGCACCGCATCGAAGGGCCGGTCGACGGCCCGCAGCTCATCCACCTCACCGACCGGGTCCTCACCGCCGACCACGTCGTCCTCACCCTCGGCCACCTCGACTCCGCCCCGGACCCCCGGTACTCCGCCGACGCCGAGTTCGCCGCCCGGCACGGCCGCTACCACCTGCCGCCCGCCTTCTCCGCCGACGCCGACCTCGACGGCATCGCCCCCGGCGAGCACACCGTGCTGCGCGGCTTCGGGCTCGCCTTCGTCGACCTGGTCTCGCTGCTCACCGAGGGCCGCGGCGGACGCTTCGACCGGACCGACGACGGCCTGGTCTACCGCCCCTCCGGCCGGGAGCCGGTGATCCACGTCGGCTCGCGACGCGGCGTGCCCTACCACTCCAAGACCGACTACCGGCTCCAGGGCCCGCGCGCGCCGCTCCCCCGCTACTTCGACGCGACCGCCGTCGACGCCCTGCTCGACCGGCCCGGACCGATCGAACTACGGCGCCAGGTCTGGCCGTTGATGGCCAAGGACATCGGCTTCGGCCACTACCACGAGCTGTTCCACGCCCACCCGGAACGCACCGCGCTGCCCTGGGCGGACTTCCTCGCCGACTACGACGCCCACGACTGGTACTCCCCCGAACTGAGCGCCCTGGTCGAACGCGCCGTCCCCGACCCGGCCGACCGGCTCGACCTCGAACGCCTCGACTTCCCCCTCGCCGGCCTCGAACTCGGCAGCGACGAAGAACTCCAGGCCCACCTGCGCCGCTACATCACCGAGGACGTCGACCGCCGCGCCGACCCCGCGTACAGCGCCGACCTCGGCGCCTTCCTCGCCCTGCTCTCGCTCTTCGGCCAGCTGCCCCGGGTACTCGCCTCCGGCCGACTCACCGCCCGCTCGGTCGCCGAGGACGTCGACGAGTGGTTCTTCGGCTACTTCAGCTACCTCGCCTCCGGGCCGCCCGGCTTCCGGCTGCGCCAGCTGCTCGCGCTCTCCGAGGCCGGCGTGGTCCGCTTCCTCGGCGCGGGCGTCAGGGTCGAACGGGACGAGGCCGGTGGCACCTGGCGGGCCTCCGGCGCCACCGTGCCCGGCCACACCGTCACCGCCACCGCGCTCGTCGAGGCGTACCTGCCCAAGCACGCCCTGACCCGCACCCGCGACCCCCTGCTGCGCGACCTGCACCGCACCGGGCGCATCGTCGAGGAGGTCGTCACCGACGAGGAGTACACCCACCGCTCCGGACTGCTCACCATCCGGCCGGGTGACAGCCGCGTCCTCGACCCGGCCCTCGACGACGGACCGCACCCGCGCCGCACCGCTCTCGGCCCGCACACCAGCCTCCGGGCCGCCGCCGCCTTCGCCCGCCCGCGCACCGACTCGCCCGGCTTCCGCCAGAACGACGCCGCCGCACGGGCCCTGCTCTGCACGCTGGCCCGGACCGGCTCGGCCGTCGCGGTCTGAGCGCCCCGGTGGGAAGGGGGGCGGACCCCGGTCCCGCCCCCTCCCCACCGGGCTCCGCGCGCCGGCCCACGCGCGCACGCCGACGGGCCGCCCGCGACGCGTCCCACCTGCGGCCTTCTTCCTCCGACCGCCCGGCGCGTCCTAGCATGACGGCCGTCGCGCCGGCCCCCGTCACCCGAACGGATGGAAGGATGGGCTCAGGCCCCCGCGAAGGAGCTGCGGGCCGAACGATCCGAGGAGCGCAGTCATGGCCAAGCAGGCCCCGCAGAGCGATCCGGCGCAAGACGCCCCCCGGGTGTCGGCGCCCCAGCACGCCGCGGCCGGGCTGCCCGCCGTCGGCCACAGCCTGCGGATGGCCGCCGAGCAGATGGGCGCCCGCCGCACCCTCTCCACCCTGCTCAAGGTCAACCAGCCCGACGGCTTCGACTGCCCCGGCTGCGCCTGGCCCGAACCGGGCAAGACGCACACCGCCGAGTTCTGCGAGAACGGTGCCAAGGCCGTCGCCGAGGAGGCCACCGAACGCCGGATCCGCGCCGAGTTCTTCGCCGCCCACCCGGTCGCCGAACTGGCCGGGCGCTCCGGCTACTGGCTCGGCCAGCAGGGCCGCCTCACCGGTCCGATGCTGCTCGACGAGGGCGCCACCCACTACACCCCGGTCTCCTGGGACGACGCCTTCGCGCTGATCGCCGAGGAGCTCCGCGCCCTGGACACCCCGGACGGCGCCGCGTTCTACACCTCGGGCCGGACCAGCAACGAGGCCGCGTTCGCCTACCAGCTCCTCGCCCGCCGGCTCGGCACCAACAACCTGCCGGACTGCTCCAACATGTGCCACGAGTCCTCCGGCTCGGCGCTCACCGAGACGCTCGGCGTCGGCAAGGGCAGCGTCAGCCTCCAGGACCTCTACCAGGCCGACCTGATCATCGTGGCCGGCCAGAACCCCGGCACCAACCACCCCCGGATGCTCTCCGCCCTGGAGCGGGCCAAGCGCGCCGGCGCGGCGATCGTCAGCGTCAACCCGCTGCCGGAGGCCGGCCTGGAGCGGTTCAAGAACCCGCAGCAGGCGCGCGGCCTGGTCGGCCACGGCACCAAGCTCACCGACCTCTTCCTGCAGATCCGGCTCGGCGGCGACCTCGCCCTGTTCCGGGCGCTCAACCAGCTGATCCTCGACGCGGACGGCGTCGACCGGGCGTTCGTCGACGAGCACTGCCACGGCTTCGACGAGTTCGCCGCCGAGGCCCGCCGGACCACCCGCGAGGAGGTGCTGGCCGCCACCGGCCTGCCCTGGGCGCAGATCGAGGAGCTCGGCCGGCTGGTCCTCGCCTCGAAGAAGGTCATCGTCTGCTGGGCGATGGGCCTCACCCAGCACAAGCACTCCGTGCCGACCATCCGCGAGGTGGTCAACTTCCTGCTGCTGCGCGGCAACGTCGGCCGCCCCGGCGCCGGCGTCTGCCCGGTGCGCGGCCACAGCAACGTCCAGGGCGACCGGACGATGGGCATCTTCGAACGCCCCTCGACGGCCTTCCTGGACGCCCTCGGCAAGGAGTTCGGCTTCGAGCCGCCGCGCGAGCACGGCCTCGACGCGGTCGACACCATCCGGGCGATGCGCGACGGCAAGGTCGGGGTGTTCTTCGCGATGGGCGGCAACTTCGTCGCCGCCACCCCGGACACCGACGTCACCGAGGCGGCGATGCGCCGCTGTCGGCTGACCGTGCACGTCTCCACCAAGCTCAACCGCTCGCACGTGGTCACCGGCGCCCGCGCCCTGATCCTGCCCACCCTCGGCCGCACCGACCGGGACGTCACCGCGCGCGGCGCCCAGTTCGTCAGCGTCGAGGACTCGATGGGCCAGGTGCACTCCTCGCGCGGCGGCCTGCGCCCGCCTGCGCCCGGGCTGCTCTCCGAGGTGGCGATCGTCTCCCGGCTGGCCCGCGCGGTGCTCGGCCCCCGGGACACCGTGCCGTGGGAGGACTTCGCCGCCGACTACGACACCGTGCGGGACCGGATCGCCCGGGTGGTCCCGGGGTTCGAGGACTACAACGACCGGGTCCGCCGCCCCGGCGGCTTCACCCTGCCGCACGGCCCGCGCGACTCCCGGACCTTCCCGACGGCGACCGGGAAGGCCAACTTCACGGTCAACCCGCTCACCGCCCCGGAGGTCCCGCCGGGCCGCCTGCTGCTGCAGACGATCCGCTCGCACGACCAGTACAACACCACCGTCTACGGCCTCGACGACCGCTACCGGGGCATCCGCGGCGGGCGCCGGGTCGTCCTGGTCAACCCCGAGGACGCCGCCGGGTTCGGTCTCGCCGACGGCGCGTACGTCGACCTGGTCAGCGAGTGGAAGGACGGCGTCGAACGCCGCGCCCCGCACTTCCGCGTGGTCCACTACCCCGTCGCCCGCGGGGGCGCCGCCGCGTACTACCCGGAGACCAACGTCCTGGTCCCGCTCGACTCGACGGCCGACATCAGCAACACGCCCACCTCCAAGGCCGTCGTGATCCGCTTCGAACCCGACTCCGGCGCGGAGGTCTGACCACCGCGCACCTCCCGCAGTGCACGGCGGAGAGGCAGCACGGTGCCCCGCCGGATCCCGGGGGGCACCGTGCTGTTCGGGGTGTCGTCAGTTCTGGCCGGGCGGCAGGGTGCCGGTCGCCGTGCCGGTCGCCCTGCCGGAGGCCGAGGCGGTGCCGGTCGCGGTGGCCGAGCCGGACGCGGCCGGGGTGCCGGTCGGCGTCCCCGTGGGCGTCCCCGTCGGCGTGCTGCTCGGCGGGTCGGTCGGCGTCCCGGTGGGCGTGCCCGTCGGCGTTCCGGTCGGCGTCCCCGTGGGAGTGCCCGTGGGCGTGCCCGTCGGCGTCCCCGTGGGGGTGCCGGTCGGCGTGCCGGTGGGTGTCCCGGTCGGGGTACCGGTGGGGGTTCCCGTCGGCGTCCCCGTGACGGGGTCGGTCGGGGTTCCCGTCGGAGTGCCGGTCGGCGTGCCGGTGCCGTCCGGGGCAGGCGTGCCGGGAGCCGGCGTGCCCGGGGCCGGAGCGGTGCCGGGCACCGGGGCGTCGGTCGGCGCTCCCGGCACCGGAGCGACGGGCACCTGGTTGAGCGGGCTCGGCGCGATCGCGGTGACGGAGTCCCAGCCGGCCGGCAGGTCCGGCACCTTCCAGGCGCCGCCCGCCTCGTCGGCCGCGCCGTCCGGGTCGGGACGGACGGCGCCGAGGATCGGGTTGCCCCCGATCGGCGCCACCTTGACGACCGAACCCGGCCGGGGCGCGTGGACGACCAGGCCGCCGCCGATGTACATCCCGACGTGTGTGGCGCCCCCGAAGTAGATGATCAGGTCGCCGGCGCGCAGCTGGTTGAGCGGGATGTGCTGGAGCCGGGCCCACTGCTCCTGGCTGGTGCGCGGGATCGGCCTGCCGGCGTGCAGCCAGGCCTGCGAGGTGAGGCCGGAGCAGTCGAAGACGTCCGGTCCGGCGCCGCCCCAGACGTACGGCTTGCCCAGCTGGGCGAGCGCGTAGGCGACCGCGCCCCGGCCGGCCTGCGAGGGGGTGCGCTCGCCCTGGCCGAGCACGCCGGAGGCGAGGAAGGCGATCTGGGCCTCGTCGGCCTTGGCCTTCTCCAGCTTCTCCAGGTCGGCCCGCTGGGCGCCGGTGAGCGAGGCGACCAGCTGCTCGACGGAGGCGAGGTCGGCGGCCATCTTGGCCTTCGCCGTGTCCTGCTGGGTGACCAGGGTCTGCGAGTTCGCCAGCGCTTCCTCGTTCTGCTTCTGCAGTCCGGTGAGCGCGTCGCGGTCGACGGTCAGCTTGTTGAGGAACTCGGACTGGGAGCGGCTGGCCGCGGTCAGCAGCTCGGCGATGGTGACGGCCTCGTACGGGTCCTTGGAGAGCAGCAGCTCGGCGTAGGCGGAGACGGCGCCGTTGCGGTACTGGGCGGCGGCGAGCTGGGCGGCGACGTCGGTGCCGGCGTCGACCTGCTTCTGCTGGCGCTCCAGCTTGCCCTTGAGCTCGGTGAGCGCGGCCTGCTGTTCGGCGACCTTGGCCACCGAGGCGTTGTACTGCTCGGTGGCGGCCTCGGCGCCCTGGTAGAGCGCGTGCAGCTGGTCGAGGAGCGGGCCCAGGGTGGCCCTCGCCTCGGCGAGCGGGTCGGCGCCGGGGTCGGCCCCCGGGACGGTCGGGCCGGTGGTGCCGGGAACCGGCGGCGCGGGGTCGGCGTAGGCCGGTCCGGCCAGCGGCAGGGCGAGCGCGGCGGCCGCGAGGACGGCTCCGCAGCGCAGGGCGGCCCGCACCCAGGGTCGTGTGCCGGTCGACGGGCGTGTGCCTGTCCGCTCCGTGTGCTGCCCAGCCCCGCCCATGGGTCTCGCCCTCCCCGCCCACCTGCCCGTACTCCGGGGTCCCCGGATCCCCGCTGATCCTGCCATGTGTTACTCGCGGGAAACAGACCGCACCCGTACGGCCCGGTGAATTCTACGAGCAGGCTGTGAGACAGCTCTCAACAAAACGGGTGAAGTGGGCGTTTCTCCGCGAATGTCCAGCTCAGGACAGTGGCCGACACGCCCCGGCAAGGCTGTGGCAACCCCGCCGACACTGTCGGAACCATGAGTCCGACGCCAGTTCACCTTCCGTTCATCAAGCGTCCCTAGCGTCGCGCACGACACCAACGTCAGTGCGACAACTACGACGATTGTTTGGGTATGGAACACATCTCGTTCCTGGTGGCCGTTGTGATCATCACGGCGCTCGCCTTCGATTTCACCAACGGCTTCCACGACACCGCCAACGCGATGGCCACCTCCATCGCGACGGGAGCCCTTCGGCCCAAGGTCGCGGTCACCATCGCGGCCGTCCTCAACTTCGCGGGTGCGTTCCTCTCCGTGAAGGTCGCCACCACCATCTCGGGCGGCATCGTCAACGAGAAGGCCGGCATCCATCCGGAGATCATCTTCGCCGCCCTGGTCGGTGCCATCCTCTGGAACCTGCTGACGTGGCTGCGCGGCCTCCCGTCGAGCTCGTCGCACGCCCTCTACGGCGGCCTGATCGGCGCCACCGTCGTCGGCGTCGGTGTCAACGGCGTCAACTTCGACACCGTCGTGTCCAAGATCCTCATCCCCGCCGTCGCCTCCCCGCTGGTCGCCGGCCTGGCCTCCTGGGGCGCCACCAAGCTGGCGTTCGCGATCACCCGCAAGAGCAACGGCGGGACGGTCAACAAGGGCTTCAAGACCGGCCAGATCTTCTCCTCCTCGCTGATCTCGCTGGCTCACGGCACCAACGACGCCCAGAAGACGATGGGCATCATCACCCTGACCCTGGTCTCGGTCGGCGCCCTGCCGAAGGGCGCGCTGCCCCCCACCTGGGTCATCATCTCGGCCGGTGCAGCCATCGCGATCGGCACGTACATGGGCGGCTGGCGGATCATCCGCTCGATGGGCAAGGGCCTCGCGGACATCACCCCGCCGCAGGGCTTCGCCTCCGAGTCGGCCGCCGCGACCGTCATCCTCACCTCGTCGCACATGGGCTTCGGCCTCTCCACCACCCAGGTCTGCTCCGGCGGCATCATGGGCGCCGGTCTGGGCGGGCCGAAGGGCCAACTGCGCTGGAGCCTGGTCCGCCGCATGGTCTACACCTGGGGCCTGACCCTGCCCGCCGCCGCCACGGTGGCCGGCCTCGCGGCCTTCCTCGCCGAGCAGGGCACCTGGGGCGTCGTCCTGGTCGGCGCCGTGCTGGTCGCCGGCTCGGGCGCGATGTGGATCGTCTCCCGCCGCCAGCCGGTCGGCGCGGACAACGTCAACGAGGTCCACGACGTCACCCCGGTCGAGGTGGACCCGGCCACCGCGCCCCCCACCCCGACCCCCGCCTCGACCACGGTCGCGGCCTGACCGCCGCAGGCTGAGGAGCACAGCACCATGCACATCAAGTGGAACGCCCTGGCCCAGACCGCCGGCTTCAGCTTCGGCATCACGGTCGCCGTGGTCACCGTCTTCGCGCTCGGCATCCTGGCGCTGTCGCGTCACGAGGCCGCGCTCACCGCGCGCCGCGAGGCGGCCGGCCCGGGCACCTCGGTGTCCGGCAGCCGGCTGGCCCTGGCCGGCGCGTACGCCTGCTTCGCCGTCTGCGGCGCGGCCGTCCTCTACGGGCTGACGCTGATCGCCGGCCGGTAGCCGCCACGCCCACGGGCGCCGAGTACCCGACACAGGCACCGGCACCGGCACACGGGCACGCACGCACACGGCAGGAGGGCCGGGAGTGGATCACCACTCCCGGCCCTCCCGCCTTTCCCCGCCCCCGGCGCCCGTTCCCGGTGGCCGGACCCGGTTGACCGGACCCGGTTGACCGGACCCGCGGGCTCGACCCCGGAGCCGCCCCGGCCGGAGCGGCCCACGCGGGTCCGCACTCACTCCCGGCCGGTCCGCAGCACGGTCTCGCGGATGAACAGCACCGTGACGAAGGCCAGCAGCGCGAACGGCGCCGCGACCAGGAAGACCACGCCCACACCGTGCCCGAAGGCGTCGGTCACCAGCGGGACGAGCGGGGCGGGCAGCTTGTGCAGGTCCGGAATGCCGCCGCCGAGCGCACCGCCGCCCGCCGGGACGTGCGCGGCGGCCAGGTTCTCCGTCAGGTAGTGGCCGACCCGGTTGTTCATCAGCGCGCCGAGTGCGGAGACGCCCATCGCGCCGCCCATGGTGCGGAAGAAGGTGACCACCGAGCTGGCCGCGCCGAGCTCGCTGCGCGGCACGGTGTTCTGCACCGCGAGGACGAGGTTCTGCATGGTGAGCCCGAGGCCGATCCCGGTGATCGCCATGTAGAGGGAGAGCAGGCCGTAGTCGGTGTCGGCCCGGGCGGTGCCGAGCAGGCCGAAGCCGACGGCCAGCAGCAGGGTGCCGGCGACCAGGTAGGCCTTCCACTTGCCGTACTTGGTGATGAGCTTGCCCGCGACCGTGGAGGAGACGGCCAGGCCGAGGATCATCGGCAGGGTCATCAGACCGGCGATGGTCGGGGACTTCTCCCGGGCCAGCTGGAAGTACTGGCTGAGGAAGGTGGTCGCGCCGTACATCCCGATGCCGACCAGGACGCTGGCCAGCGCGGACAGGACGACGGTCCGGTACCGGAACAGGCTCGGCGGGATGATCGGCTCGGCGGCCCGGCGCTCGACCACGACGGCGAGCGCGCCCAGCAGCAGTCCGCCACCGACCATGACCACGGTCTGCCAGGACAGCCAGGCGTAGTTCTTGCCGGCCAGCGTGATCCAGATCATCAGCAGGCTGACGGCGGCGGTGATGACCAGCGCGCCGAGGTAGTCGATCTTCACCTTGCGCCTGACCACCGGCAGCTTGAGAGTGCGCTGCAGCACCAGGATCGCGGCCAGCGCGAACGGGATGCCGACGTAGAAGCACCAGCGCCAGCCCAGCCAGGAGGTGTCGACGATGATGCCGCCGATCAGCGGGCCGCCGATGGTGGCCAGCGCGAAGACGGCGCCGAAGTAGCCGCTGTACCGGCCGCGCTCGCGCGGCGGGACCATCGCCGCCAGGCAGATCTGGGCCAGCGCCGTGACGCCGCCGGCGCCGATGCCCTGGAGGGCGCGGCAGGCGATCAGCTGGCCGGTGTTCTGGGAGAACCCGGCCAGTGCGGAGGAGGCGATGTAGATCACCAGGGCGATCTGCAGCAGCAGCTTCTTGCTGGCGAGGTCGGACAGCTTGCCCCAGATCGGGGTGGACGCGGTGAGGGTGAGCAGGGTCGCGGTGATCACCCAGGTGTAGGCGGACTGGCCGCCGTGCAGGTCGGTCAGGATCCGCGGCAGGGCGTTGGAGACGACGGTCGACGAGAGCACGGCCACGAAGAGACCGAGCAGCAGGCCGGAGAGCGCCTCCATCACCTGCCGGTGCGTCATCGGTTGGTCGGTGGTGGCGGCGACTCCGGTCGAGGCGGGGGCGGTGACGGTCATCGAGGTCCTTAAATTCGTTGCCTGACACAACCATAAGGGGGTTGGTTGACTTGGGCAACATTCGTCAAGGGCAAGTAAAGCCCGGGCCGACCACTCGGCCCGGGCCTCGATCCCGGTGACGCCTCCTCGCGGCGCCTCCCCGCTACGCCTCCTCGCCGCGCCCGCCCGCCACGCCCGACGGGGCGGCCGACGCCACGCCCGACGCCACGCCCGACGGGGCGAGCGACGGGACGGCCGCCTCGCCGACCACGTCGTTGAAGCGGTGCAGCAACTCGGCGAACCGGGCCACCTCCTCCGACGACCAGCCGGCCATCAGCTCCCTGACCCGCCCCATCCGGGCGTCCCGGGCCGCCAGGTACCGCCGCCGGCCGTCCTCGGTGAGCGAGACCAGCGCCGAGCGGCGGTCCAGCGGGTCCGCCACCCTGGCGACCAGACCCAGCTCCTCCAGGGCGCGGATCTGCCGGCTGACCGTGGCCTTGCCCACGGCGAAGTGCACGCCGACGTCCGTCACCCGCACCCGGCCGGCCTGTTCGATGTAGCCGAGCATGCTGTACGCCATGCCCTCCAGCTGCGGATGGACCCGCCGGGAGAGCTCCGCCACCCGCGCCCGGCCCCGCCGGAAGAGCACCCCGACCTCGCGCTCCACCGCCAGCAGTGGTTCCTCGTCCTCGTTCGCCGCAGTCACCGCGCCAGTATCGCGCAGCACGAGAACGCCGGACCCGGCGCGGGAGAAACGTCAACGAAACTAGTTCATGCTATTAAGTATCCGGTTTCCCCCGATACGCAAGGAGATGTCGATGACCGCCCCAGGGCAGGGACCAGGGCAGGCCACGGCACCGGAGCAGGCATCACCGCCGGCACCGGGGCAGGGCTTCGCCGCCGAACTGAAGGGCGCGGTCACCCCGCGTGCGGCACTGCTGGTGATCGCCGTGCTCCTCCTCCAGCTCGGCTTCATCACGTCGTACGTCGGGGCGCTCCACCACCCGACCCCGCACGAGCTGTCGATCGCGGTGGTGGCCCCGCCGCAGGTGGCCCCCCAGCTGGTGGAAGGACTGGAGTCCGTCCCGGACGAGGCCGTGAAGGCCGTCACGGCGCCGGACGCGGCCACCGCCACCGAGCAGCTCAAGGACCAGAAGATCTACGCCGCGCTGGTGGTGAACCCGGCCTCCACCGAGGACGTGCTGCTGGTCGCCAACGCACGCGGGCCGTCCGCGGCCCGGGCCGCCGAGAGCATCGTCACCGGCCTGGAGAAGTCCCAGGGCCGGACGGTCAAGGTCGAGGACGTCGTCCCGCTGGCCAAGGGGGACGCCAACGGCCTCTCCTCCTTCTACCTGGTGATCGGCTGGTGCGTCGGCGGCTACCTGGTCGCCTCGATCCTCGGCGTCAGCGCCGGGGCGAAGCCCGCCAACGCCAACCGGGCGGTGATCCGGCTCGGCACCCTGGCCCTGTACTCGGTCGCGGCCGGCATCGGCGGTGCGATCATCGTCCAGTCGGTGCTGGACGCGCTGCCGGGCTCGTTCTGGGGCCTGTCGGCGGTCGGCGCGCTGGTGGTCTTCTCGGTCGGCGCGGTCACCATGGCGCTCCAGTGCCTGTTCGACATCATCGGCATCGGGATCGCGGTCCTGCTCTTCGTGGTGCTCGGCAACCCGAGCGCCGGCGGGGTCTTCCCCCCGCCGATGATGCCGACGTTCTGGCGGGCGATCGGTGCCTGGTTCCCGAACGGCGCCGGGACGGACGCGGCCCGCTCGATCGCCTACTTCGGCGGCTCCGGCCTCGCCGTACCGCTGGTGGTCCTGCTGGTGTGGGCGGCGGTCGGCGTCGCCGTCACCTTCGCCGCCGTACTCCGCCGGCCGGGGCACCTCACCCGCACGCTGACCACGGGCTGACGCAGTCGGCGACCGGCGCCGGTCGCCGGGCGGCCTCAGTCCTCCGGCCGCCCGGGGTCGGCGATCACCGACCGGACCACGCCGACCGCGGCCCCCAGCAGGGGGCCGCGGCGGCCCAGCCGGGAGACCGTCAGCCGCTCGTCCGTCCAGGGGCGGACGGTCACCCGGGCGGCCAGCTCGGCCCTCATCGCCGGCACCAGCCAGGGCGCCAGCTGCGCGTAGCCACCGCCCAGCACCACCTCCGCCGGGTCGAGCAGGTTGACCGCACCCGCCGAGGCGATGCCCAGCGCGGCGCCCGCCCCGGCCAGCGCCGCCACCACCTCCTCGTCCCCCGCGGCGGCGCGCTCGGCGAGCAGCGCCACCCAGTCGCCGCGGATCCCCTCCAGACCGGCCTGGCGCATCACCGCCGCCTCCCCCGCGTACTGCTCCAGGCAGCCGGTCGCCCCGCAGGCGCAGCGCGGCCCGTCCGGGTGGACGGGGACGTGGCCCAGCTCGCCCGCGTAGCCGCGCACCCCGCGCAGCAGCCGGCCGCCGACCACGATCGCCGAGCCGACACCGGCCTCGGCCGAGACGTGCAGGAAGTGTTCCGGCCCGCCGCCCAGCCAGAGTTCGGCGAGCCCGCCGAGGTTGGCCTCGTTGTCGGCCAGGATCGGCAGCTCGGCCAGTTCGTCGGCGTTGGCGGCGCGCAGTGCGAGCCGCAGCTCGGCGGTGACCGGGACGTCCCGCCAACCGAGGTTGGCGGCCCGTTGGAGCATCGCCCCGTCGCCGCCGACCAGTCCGGGCACGGCCAGGGTCAGCCCGGCCGGGCGCAGTCCGGCGTCGGCGGCGGCGCGGCGGAGCAGCTCGGCCAGGTCGGCCATGACGGCGGCGGGATGCCGGCCCCGGTTGCGGATCTCCTGCCGTCGCCAGGCCCGGACCTCGCCGCGCAGGTCGACCACGCAGGCGCCCAGGTGCTCCACGCCGATCTCGGCGCCGAGGCCCCCGGGGCCGTCCGGGTGGAGGCCGAGCGCCGTGCCGGGCCGGCCGACCTTGCCGCTGGGGGCCGACGGGCCCTCCTCGACCACCAGGCCGGCCGCGATCAGCTCCTCGGCGAGCGAGGAGACGGCCGCCCTGGTCAGCCCGGTGTCGGCGGCGACCTCGGCCCGGGAACGCGGGGCGCGCGCGATGACCCCGAGCACCAGCGCCAGGTTGGCCCGGCGCATGCCCTGCTGGCTGGCGGGCCCTGACCGGAGACCGTCCGTCTCGCGCATCGCCATCACCCCGATCGGCTTCCGCAGACTCGTTTGCAGCGTAGCCCGGTTTCGCCGACCGCTCCCGGCCGGTCGGGGGCCGGTCGACGGGCCGGCCGGAGGAGCCGCCGCGGGCCGGACGCGGGGGCCTGCCGTCAGGGTTGCTCCACCCGGGTGGAGGCGGGCTCGGCGAGCCGGAACACCCACCGCTGCATGGCCCAGAACCGGAAGAGCATCGCCACGAAGGTGCCCAGGACCATCCCGCTGAGGAAGTCGGCCAGTTCCTGGGCGAAGGGGCTGACCCAGGGCTCCCGCAGGTTCAGCATGTACCGCGAGACGATCAGCGGGACGTCGTTGACGGCGATCGCCGCCACGCTGACCAGGAAGTAGAGCAGTGCCTCGCGCTGCCGGCCGTTCGCCCGGAAGGCCCACCGGCGGTTGAACACGTAGGAGACGACGGTGGCCACCACGGTCGCCACGGTGAGGGCCACCACCGGCTTGTGCGCCAGCAGGGTGAGCCGCAGCGAGTAGTTGATCACCACGGTCAGGGCGAAGCACCCGCTGCCGACCAGCAGGAACTTCACCAGCCTCCGGTGCCGGAGCAGGACCGGGCGCAGCCCGGCCGGCACCCGGGCCAGGACGCGCTGCGTGGGGGACGCCATCTCCGCAGTCTGGCACGGGGCCCGCCGCCGTTCCCGCCGGAACCCGTCCGCCGTCCGGGCACGCCGGTGGCCCGGCGGAGGAGTACTCCGCCGGGCCTGTCCCGGGGCCGTTCGGGCCCTGCCCGGGGCCGTCGGCGCCCCGCCGGTGGCCGCCCGGCGCCGCCTCAGGCGGCCGCGACCAGCACCTCGGCCGGCTCCAGGGCCAGCCTCAGCACCTCCCGGACGTCCGAGACCGGGTGGACGGTGAGCCGCTCCAGCACCTCGGCCGGGACGTCGTCCAGGTCGGCCTCGTTCCGCCGGGGGATGATCACCGTGGTGACGCCGGCCCGGTCGGCGGCGAGCAGCTTCTGCTTCACCCCGCCGATCGGCAGCACCCGCCCGGTCAGCGACACCTCACCGGTCATCGCCACGTCGGTGCGCACCTTGCGGCCGGAGAGCAGCGAGGCCAGCGCCGTGGTCATGGTGATGCCGGCACTCGGACCGTCCTTGGGCACGGCCCCGGCCGGGACGTGCAGGTGCACGCCGCGGTCGCGCAGCGAGGTGACCGGCAGCTCCAGTTCGGCTCCGCGCGAGCGCAGGTAGGAGAGCGCGATGTGGGCGGACTCCTTCATGACGTCGCCCAGCTGGCCGGTCAGGGTCAGCCCGGTGCCGCCGGTCTCGGCGTCCGCGAGCGAGGCCTCGATGTAGAGGACGTCGCCGCCGGCGCCGGTGACCGCCAGGCCGGTCGCCACCCCGGGGACGGCGGTGCGCCGCTCGGCCGGCTCCTGGGCGGCCTCCGGGACGTGGTGCGGGCGGCCGATCAGGGCGCGCAGGTCGTCGGCGCCGATCCTGACGGGCAGCTCGCGCTCGCCCAGCTCGCTCTGTGCGGCGATCTTGCGCAGCACCCGGGCGATCGAGCGTTCGAGGGTCCGGACGCCGGCCTCGCGGGTGTACTCGCCGGCCAGCCGGCGCAGTGCGGTCTCGTCGACGGTGACCTCCTCGTCCCGGAGGCCGGCCCGCTCCAGCTGACGCGGGAGCAGGTGGTCACGGGCGATGACGACCTTCTCGTCCTCGGTGTAGCCGTCGAGCCGGACGAGTTCCATCCGGTCGAGCAGCGGCTCGGGGATGGCCTCCAGCACGTTGGCGGTGGCGAGGAAGACGACGTCGGAGAGGTCCAGCTCGACCTCCAGGTAGTGGTCCCGGAAGGTGTGGTTCTGGGCCGGGTCGAGCACCTCCAGCAGGGCGGCGGCCGGGTCGCCCCGGTAGTCGGAGCCGACCTTGTCGATCTCGTCGAGCAGGACGACCGGGTTCATCGAGCCGGCCTCCTTGATGGCGCGGACCAGCCGCCCGGGCAGCGCGCCGACGTAGGTGCGCCGGTGGCCGCGGATCTCCGCCTCGTCCCGGATACCGCCGAGCGAGACCCGCACGAAGCTGCGGCCCATCGCCCGGGCCACCGACTCGCCGAGCGAGGTCTTGCCGACGCCGGGCGGGCCGACCAGCGCGAGCACCGCCCCGCCGGCCCGTCGCCCTCCGCCGCCCTTCCCGGGCAGCGCGCCGTCCCGCCGCTCCTTGCCGTCGCCGCCGGCACCGGCACCGACGTCGGCACCGACCGGCCCGAGCCCCTGCTCGGCCCGGCGCTTGCGGACCGCGAGGTACTCGACGATGCGGTCCTTCACGTCGGCCAGGCCGGCGTGGTCGGCGTCCAGCACCGCGCGGGCGCCGACGATGTCGTAGGCGTCCTCGGTCCGCTCGTTCCAGGGCAGCTCCAGGACGGTGTCCAGCCAGGTGCGGATCCAGGAGCCCTCCGGCGACTGGTCGCTCGCCCGCTCCAGCTTGTCGACCTCCTTGAGCGCGGCCTCGCGCACCTTCTCCGGGAGGCCCGCAGCCTCGACCCGGGCGCGGTAGTCGTCCTCCTCGTCGGCCGGGTCGCCGTTCAGCTCGGCCAGCTCCTTGCGGACGGCCTCCAGCTGGCGGCGGAGCAGGAACTCCTTCTGCTGCTTGGCCACGCCCTCCTCGACGTCCTTGCGGATGGTGTCGTTGACCTCCTCCTCGGCGAGGTGGTCGCGGAGCAGACCGAGCGCGTACTCCAGTCGGGCGACCTGGTCGGCCTCCAGCAGCACCTTGAGCTTCTGCTCGGCGGTGACGAAGGGCGCGTAGCCGATGTTGTCGGCGAGCTCGCCGACGTCCTCGATGGCGGCGACCCGGTCGACGATCTGCCAGGCGCCGCGCTTGCGCAGCCACTGGGTGGAGAGGTTCTTGTAGTCCCTGACCAGCTCGGCGGCCCGCCCGGCCACGGGGGTGCCGGCCGAGGACTCGCGGAACGGCGTGGTCTCGACCCAGAGCGCGGCGCCGGGCCCGGTGGTGCCGACGCCGATCCGCACCCGCCGCACCGCGCGGACCAGCGCGGCCGGGTCGCCGTCCGCCAGTCGGCCGACCTGCTCGACGGTGGCGAGGGTGCCGGCGGCCGCGTACGAGCCGTCCACCCTCGGGACGAGCAGGACCTGGGGCTTGCCCGTCCCGGCCGCGGCGCGGGCGGCCTCGACGGCGGCGCGGACCTCGGTGTCCTTCAGGTCCAGCGGGACGACCATGCCCGGGAGCACGACCTCGTCGTCGAGCGGCAGCACGGGCAGGGTGAGCGGTGTGGACGTCGATGCCATGATCTCTCCCCAGTCAGCGAACTTGAGTCGACCTGACTAAGGATCTGCGGGCGCCGGATGTTCCCCGCCAGTTGTTCGCCGTGAGCGAACGCGGAGTCGGCGCAGGGAGCGCGCGCGGGGGCTGTCAAAAAGACGCGTCCCGGGGTGGCCGCGCCGTCGGCCGGGCGCCGTCGGCCGGGGGCGCCGGCCCGAAGGACGGCCGGAAGGACGGAGACGGACGGAGACGGACGGCCGTGGGCTGCACCCGGAGGAACTCGATCGGAAAGCGGCACCGGAACGACACCGGAGCGGTACCGGAGCCACACCACCGGGAGGCGGCCACCGCCGCCGAAGCCGCCGGGCGACGGCCGGCCGGGCGCCTACAGCCGGTCCAGCACCGCGGTCCGGCCGCGCGCGGTCACCGGCGCCGGCACCCCGGCGGCCGGCGCGACCGCCCGGCCGCGCCCCGGCCCGCGGCCGTCCCAGCGGCGCAGCCAGCGCCACAGCGCCACCCCGGCCAGCAGCGCCACCGGGTGCCCGACGCCGGTGACCAGGTCGCGGTCGGTCGCGATCTGCTCGGCGATCAGCACGCCGGCCAGACCCAGGCCGAACACCCGGCCGGGCAGGGGGAGCAGCCCGGCCAGTGCGCCGAGGCTGGCCAGCACGCCGTAGCTGACCCCGATGTCCAGGTGGTCGAGCGCCGCGGCCTCCAGTCGCCCGGTCTCCACCGCGGTGATCACCACGGCCTGGGAGAGCAGGGTGGCCGTGACGTGCCCGGCCGCGAAGACCACCGCGGCGCGGACCGCCCCGACCCGGCGTTCCAGTGGCGCGACGGTCAGGGCGAAGGCCCACAGGTAGGGCATCCAGACCGTGCCGGCCACCCAGAAGCCGCTGAGCAGGAGCGCGCGCAGCGGATGGTGCAACAGGTTGTGCCCGTCCGAGCTGGACGCCTCCTGGAGGCGGGCCACCAGTTCCGGATCGGCGAGCATCGCGAACGTGGTGGTGGCGCCGACCACGGCGAGGTAGCCGAGCGCGAAGGGGTTGCGCCGGGGGGTCGGCACCCGGGCCAGCACCCAGGCGAGCGGGCCGGCCCGCAGCCCGTGGCGGAGCATCCCGTACGGCGGCCCGCCCTGCCCGGCGCCGATCCGTCGCCCCGTCATGCCGCCTCCGCTCAGACGCCGCAGCCACCGGCCCCGCCCGGTGCCCAACGTACCGGCGGGCTCCGGCGATCCCACCTCCACGACTTGTCGTGGCCACGGTACGTCCGGCTCCTGGGAGCCGGCTGGGAAAATGCCGTGAGTATTCCGATACCGGTAGAGACCCGACATTGGTCCAGACCATCCCCCTCCCCGCAGGGGGGTGGCGCCCCTGACCGGCGGGTTGGTGTCAACTCATGTGCATACGTACCGTTACTGAGTGAAAAATCGCCGGGTAAGGTATCGGCCCGTGCCCACTTCCGAGTGGGTCCGGAAACCGGTCCGACAGGCCGGTCCACGGGCCGGAAACGTCCGGTCCGCCTGCCGGGAAGCATCCTCTGTCCGTACGCTGCGGAGTGTGCGGAAGAGAAGGGCGGTCCACACCCGCCCTCCGACGCCGCACGCGCGACGGGACGGCGGACCCGGCACAGTCCACGACGGAACAAGACTACGAGCGGAGCCTCGCCATCCCCACAGGTGGCCGGCCCGCAGCCCTGGGGGCGGTGGCGTGACCGTGACAGAAATTCAGCAGGACCACCAGAACAACGGCGGCACGGTGAGCAGCCAGCGCAGAGTGCTGGTGGTGGAGGACGAGCCCACGATCGCCGAGTCCATCGCGGCCCGGCTGGGCGCGGAGGGCTTCAAGGTCGCCGTGGCCCACGACGGACCCGGCGCCGTCGACGGCTTCCACACCTGGCAGCCCGACCTCGTCGTCCTCGACATCATGCTGCCCGGCTTCGACGGGCTGGAGGTGTGCCGCCGGATCCAGGCCCAGCGCCCGGTCCCGGTCCTGATGCTCACCGCGCGCGACGACGAGACGGACCTGCTGGTCGGCCTCGGCGTCGGTGCCGACGACTACATGACCAAGCCCTTCTCCATGCGCGAACTGGCCGCCCGGGTCAACGTGCTGCTGCGCCGCGTCGAGCGCGCCCAGCAGGCCGCCCGGACGCCCGCACTGGGCTCGCTGCGCTTCGGCGAGCTGGAGATCGACCACGTCCAGCGCCGGGTCCGGCTGGCCGCGGGCGACGTCCACCTGACGCCGACCGAGTTCGACCTGCTCGCCTGCCTGGCCGCACAGCCGCGCGCGGTGCTCACCCGCGAGCAGCTGCTGGCCGAGGTGTGGGACTGGACCGACGCGTCCGGAACCCGGACCGTCGACAGCCACGTCAAGGCGCTCCGCCGCAAGATCGGCGCCAGCTGGATCCGCACCGTCCACGGTGTCGGGTACGCGCTGGAGGCCCCGCTCTCCTAGCGGCGCCTCGGGCGGCGGGCCTCCGGGGGGCCCGTGTCCCGAACCGCCGTGCGCGCCACCCGAGGGTTCACAGCACGCGGGGGATTCACAGGGGACCAATGACCTTTCCACAGCAACGCAACGGGGACACCACCGGCGGCAGGCCGCCCACGCTGGCCACGCGTGCCGCCCGCCGGGTCTGGGCCGACATCCGGCCGCTCGACCCGGTCCGCTCCATCAAGGGCAAACTCGCCCTCCTGGTGATCGTCTCGGTCTTCCTGGCCACCGGCATGGTGGTCGTGGCGATCCGGTCCGAGACCCAGATCCGGATCATCATGATCTTCTCGATGATCGCCTCGCTGCTCTTCATGCAGTTCCTCGCGCACGGGCTGACCGCCCCGCTGCGCGACATGACCGCCGCCGCCCGCGCGATGGCCTCCGGCGACTACACCCGCCGGGTCGAGGTGAACTCGCGCGACGAGATCGGCGAGCTGGCGGCGACCTTCAACCAGATGGCGGCCGATCTCGGAGCCGCCGACCGCCACCGCCGCGAGCTCGTCGCCAACGTCTCGCACGAACTGCGCACGCCGATCGCCGCGCTGCACGCCGTGCTGGAGAACGTGGTCGACGGCGTGGTCCAGCCGAACCCGGCGACCCTGGGTGCCGCGCTGGAACAGACCGAACGGCTCGGCCGGCTGGTCGCCCACCTGCTCGACCTGTCCAAGATCGACGACGGCGTGGTCGACCTGGACGCCCGCCCCTTCGAGGTGCGCGAGTTCCTGGACGGCGTGCTGCGCGGGGTCACCGTGGACGGCGCGACGGCCGGCGGGGCGTTCTCCCGCCGGGGCGACGTCCGGCTCGCCCTGGAGGTCAGCCCGGCCGGCCTGACCGGCGTCGCCGACCCGGAACGGCTCCACCAGGTGGTCGCCAACCTGGTCGACAACGCCTGCAAGCACTCCCCGCCGGGCGGCACCGTGACGGTCCGCGCCCGGCCCGGCGACATGCCGGGCGGGCTCCTGCTGGAGGTGGAGGACGAGGGTCCGGGCATCCCGGCGGCCGACCGGACCAGGGTCTTCGAGCGGTTCAGCCGCAGCGGCACCGCCACGGGGGCCGGGCCGGGTGCCGACGGCGGCACCGGGCTGGGCCTGGCCATCGCCCGCTGGGCGGTGGACCTGCACGGCGGGCGGATCGAGGTCGCCGAGGCCGAACGCGGCTGCCGGATCGCGGTCCGGCTGCCCGGCCCGCGCTGACCGCGCGGGCGGCCCCGACGGCGCTCGCGTCCGCGTTCACCCCGGTGAGCGCGCCGGTGATCCCACCGGTGTCCCGCAGGCGGTTCCGTCGGAGGTCGCCGCGATGTTCGCGTCGAGCGGACTTCGCCCGCATGTCACAGAAGCGACACAGACATGTGCGGCGGAGTCCGCCGGTCAATCGAATACTTTTGTCCGTTTTTGCCCGCATATGGGACGCGATCAGGCGCGATCGGTTCCCCTCCGATGCGGCCTTCTAACGCACATTTTCAGCCAACCTGCAGGTCAGGACTGTGATCTGGGCGACGCCTGGGCCCCGGGGACTGCGCGATCACTGGTCAGAGGCGTAGCCTTAATCCCCGCTGTCCAAACATCCCAAAAGGAAGCGGAAGAGGGCGGTTGCCGCCGTGTCGCCACAGTCCCATGAAACCTCCAACAGCTCGGCAAGCTCCACGGGCTTCGGCCCCAATGAGTGGCTCGTCGACGAGATCTACCAGCAGTACCTCCAGGACCCGAACTCGGTCGACCGAGCCTGGTGGGACTTTTTCGCCGACTACAAGCCCGGTACCGAGGTGACCCCAGTGACCCAGGCCGCGACCCAGGTCGGCCCCACGCCGACCCCCGCCGCCGCCCCCGCGCCCGCCGCCGCTGCTGCTCCGGCGGCTCCGGCCCCGGCAGCGCCGGCTCCGGCAGCGCCCGCCGCCCCGGCAGCTCCGGCCGCCGCGGCCCCGGTCTCGGCCCCGGCCGCGCCGCTCGCCGCAGCCCCCGCCGCGCCTCCGGCCCCCAAGGCCGCCGCCCCGGCCGCCGCGCCCGCCACCGACGCGACCGGCCCCGAGCTGGTCCCGCTGCGCGGCCCGGCGAAGGCCGTCGCGACCAACATGGACGCCTCGCTGGAGGTGCCGACCGCAACCTCGGTCCGCGCCGTCCCGGCCAAGCTGTTGATCGACAACCGCATCGTCATCAACAACCACCTGCAGCGCGCCCGTGGTGGCAAGGTCTCCTTCACCCACCTGATCGGGTACGCCCTGGTGCAGGCCGTCAAGGCCTCCCCCGGGATGAACAACAGCTACAAGGTGGAGAACGGCAAGTCCTACCTGGTCAAGCCGGAGCACGTGAACCTCGGCCTGGCCATCGACCTGGTCAAGCCGAACGGCGACCGCCAGCTCGTCGTCGCGGCCATCAAGAAGGCCGAGACCCTCGACTTCTTCGGCTTCTGGCAGGCCTACGAGGACATCGTCCGCCGGGCCCGCGCCAACAAGCTGACCATGGACGACTTCACCGGCGTCACGGTCTCGCTGACCAACCCCGGCGGCATCGGCACCGTGCACTCCGTGCCGCGCCTGATGCAGAACCAGGGCACCATCGTCGGCGTCGGCGCCATGGAGTACCCGGCCGAGTTCCAGGGCTCCGCCCCGGAGACCCTGTCCCGGCTCGGCGTCTCCAAGATCATGACGCTGACCTCGACCTACGACCACCGCGTCATCCAGGGTGCGGCGTCCGGCGAGTTCCTGCGCGAGATCCACCGCCTGCTGCTCGGCGAGAACGGCTTCTACGACGAGATCTTCGAGTCGCTGCGGATCCCGTACGAGCCGGTCCGCTGGGCCACCGACGTCGCCACCACCCACGACGACGAGGTCAACAAGACCGCGCGCGTCATCGAGCTGATCCACTCCTACCGGGTCCGCGGCCACCTCATGGCCGACACCGACCCGCTGGAGTACAAGCAGCGCAAGCACCCCGACCTGGACGTCACCACCCACGGCCTCACCCTGTGGGACCTGGAGCGCGAGTTCGCGGTCGGCGGCTTCGGCGGCCAGCGGATGATGAAGCTCCGCGACATCCTCGGCCTGCTGCGGAACACCTACTGCCGCACCGTCGGCATCGAGTACATGCACATCCAGGACCCGAAGCAGCGCAAGTGGCTGCAGGAGCGCGTGGAGAAGCCGTACACGAAGCCGGAGCGCGAGGAGCAGCTGCGCATCCTGCGCCGCCTGAACTCCGCCGAGGCCTTCGAGACCTTCCTGCAGACCAAGTACGTCGGGCAGAAGCGTTTCTCGCTGGAGGGCGGCGAGTCGCTCATCCCGCTGCTGGACGCCACCATCGACTCGGCGGCCGAGCACCGCCTGGACGAGGCCGTCATCGGCATGGCCCACCGCGGCCGCCTGAACGTGCTGGCCAACATCGTCGGCAAGCCGTACGGCAAGATCTTCGGCGAGTTCGAGGGCAACCTCGACCCGAAGTCCATGCACGGCTCCGGCGACGTGAAGTACCACCTCGGCTCCGAGGGCACCTTCACCGGCCTGGACGGCGAGACCATCAAGGTCTCGCTCGCCGCGAACCCCTCCCACCTGGAGGCCGTGGACCCGGTCGTCGAGGGCATCGCCCGCGCCAAGCAGGACATCCTGGACCAGGGCGGCACGACCTTCCCGGTGCTGCCGATCCAGATCCACGGCGACGCGGCCTTCGCCGGCCAGGGCGTCGTCGCGGAGACCCTGAACATGTCGCAGCTGCGCGGCTACCGCACCGGCGGCACCGTGCACGTCGTGGTGAACAACCAGGTCGGCTTCACCGCCGCCCCGGCGTCCTCGCGCTCCTCGATGTACTGCACCGACGTGGCCCGGATGATCGAGGCCCCGATCTTCCACGTGAACGGTGACGACCCGGAGGCCGTGGTCCGCGTCGCGCGGCTCGCCTTCGAGTTCCGCCAGACGTTCCACAAGGACGTCGTGATCGACCTCATCTGCTACCGCCGCCGCGGTCACAACGAGGCCGACAACCCGTCGTTCACCCAGCCGCTGATGTACGACCTGATCGACAAGAAGCGCTCGGTGCGCAAGCTCTACACCGAGGGTCTGATCGGTCGCGGCGACATCACCATGGAAGAGGCGGAGCAGGCGCTCCAGGACTTCCAGGGCCAGCTGGAGAAGGTCTTCGCGGAGGTCCGCGACGCCGCCCAGGCCCCGGCCCCCGCCACCAACGGCAAGCCGGTCGCCGACTTCCCGGTCAACATCCAGACCGGCATCTCCCAGGAGATGGTCAAGCGGATCGCCGCCTCGCAGGTCAACCTGCCGGACTGGCTGACCGTCCACCCGCGCCTGCTGCCGCAGCTCCAGCGCCGGGCCGCCTCGGTCGAGGACAACACCATCGACTGGGCGACGGGCGAGACCCTCGCCATCGGCTCGCTGCTCATGGAGGGCCACCCGGTCCGCCTGGCCGGCCAGGACAGCCGCCGCGGCACCTTCGGCCAGCGGCACGCCGTCCTGATCGACCGCCAGACCGGCGAGGACTACACCCCGCTGCAGTACCTCACCGAGGACCAGGCCCGCTACACCGTCTACGACAGCCTGCTGTCCGAGTACGCGGCCATGGGCTTCGAGTACGGCTACTCGCTGACCCGCCCGAACGCGCTGGTCATGTGGGAGGCGCAGTTCGGCGACTTCGTCAACGGCGCGCAGACCGTGGTGGACGAGTACATCGCCTCCGCCGAGCAGAAGTGGGGCCAGCACTCGGGCGTCACCCTGCTGCTGCCGCACGGCTACGAGGGCCAGGGCCCGGACCACTCGTCCGCCCGCCCGGAGCGCTTCCTCCAGCTGTGCGCGCAGAACAACATGACGGTCGCCATGCCGACCCTGCCGTCGAACTACTTCCACCTGCTCCGCTGGCAGGCGCACAACCCGCACCACAAGCCGCTCGTCGTCTTCACCCCGAAGTCGATGCTGCGTCTGAAGGCCGCGGCGAGCGCCACCGAGGAGTTCACGTCCGGCTCGTTCCGCCCGGTCATCGGTGACAACACCGTCGACCCGGCGAACGTCCGGAAGGTGGTCATCACCGCCGGCAAGTTCTACTACGACGTCGAGGCGGCCCGCACCGAGCGCGGCGTCACCGACACGGCGATCGTCCGGGTCGAGCGGCTCTACCCGCTGCCGGTGGCCGAGCTCCAGGAGGAGCTGGCCCGCTACGGCGAGGACGTCCAGTTCGTCTGGGCCCAGGAGGAGCCGGCCAACCAGGGTGCCTGGCCGTTCATCGCGATGAACCTGGTCGACCACCTCCAGGTCGTCATCGGCCGCAGTGCCGACGCCGCCCGCCTGCGCCGCGTCGCCCGCCCGGCCTCCTCGGCCCCCGCGGTCGGCTCGGCCAAGCGTCACGCCGCCGAGCAGCAGTCGCTGCTGGAGGAGATCTTCACCATCTGACCCTCCCGGTCGGACTCCGGCACCGTCGTACCTCCGGCCCCCCGCGCATCCCTGGTCCCCAGGGCCGCGCGGGGGGCCGGAGGCGTATCACCACGGCGTGTGCGAAGGTCCCAGCTCTGCAACCAAAGCGGTACCGACCTGCGGGGAAGACTGACGGGTCGATAGGTTAAGCCTCGCCAGACCGTCGTCGGGGCCGCCGTCAACGAGCCCGGGACGCGGTCGGACGACCTCACCGCTCTCCCAGGGGGATCTACCGCATGACCGCCGACACGCCGAGGGACGCCTCAGCCACCCCGCTCCCACCGGTCTTCCAGCCGCTGCACCCGGACGACCCGAGGGAGGTGGGCGGCTACCGGCTGTTCGCCCGGCTCGGGGCCGGCGGCATGGGCCGGGTCTACCTCTCCTACACGCCCGGCGGCCGGCCGGTGGCACTCAAGGTGGTCCGCCCGGAGTTCGCCGAGGACAGCGAGTTCCGCCGCCGCTTCGCGCAGGAGGTCTCCAACGCCCAGCGGATCCACGGGCTCTACACCGCGCAGGTGATCGACTCCGGCGGCCTGGACGGCGACGCCCCCTGGCTGGTCACCGCGTACGTCCCCGGCCCCTCGCTCCAGCAGGTGGTGCGCGAGAACGGCGCGCTGCCGGTCCGTACCGTGCTGCTGCTGATGGGCGGCGTCGCCGAGGCCCTCCAGGCGATCCACAGCGTCGAGGTGGTCCACCGCGACCTCAAGCCGGCCAACGTCCTGGTCGCCGGCGACGGCCCGCGCGTGATCGACTTCGGCATCGCCCGGGCCGCCGACGCCACCGCGCTCACCGGCACCGGCTACCGGATCGGCTCGCCCGCCTTCATGTCCCCCGAGCAGGCCCAGGGCCGCCCGGTCACGCCGGCCACCGACGTCTTCGCACTCGGCGCGCTGGCCGCCTACGTGGCCGCCGGCTCCGCACCGTTCGGCGACGGCCCGGACACCGCGGTGCTCTACCGCGTGGTGCACGAGCAGCCCGACCTGGACGCCGTCCCGGCCGACCTGCGCGAGCTGATCCTGCGCTGCCTGGCCAAGTCCCCCGAGGACCGGCCCCGGCCCGCCGAGATCATCGAGATCGCCCGCAACCACCCGGCCGTCGGCGGCCAGCTGCGGTTCTCGGACGACTGGCTGCCCCGGCAGGTCAACACCGAGATCACCCGCCGCTCCGACCTGCCGAAGACGCCGCCCACCCCGCTGCCGGCCGCGCCCACCGCTCCCCCCGCCCCGGCCGGGCCGCCGACCGCCCCGCCGCAGCCGGCCGGCGTCCCCACCCACCCGGGCACCGCGCCGTCCTTCGGCCCGCCCACCGGCTACGGACCCACCCAGCCGGCCACCCCGCCCACCGGCTACGGCCAGGCCCACCAGGCCACCCCGCCGCCGGGCTTCGTCCCGCCCGCGCTCGGCGCGTACGGCGCCGCGCAGTCGCCCACCGAGGCGCCCACCGGCCCGCTGCTCCCCGCACCGCCGACCGTCCAGCTGCGCCAGGAGCCGCCGTCCTACGACACCCCGCCGCCGGGACCGGTGGTGACGGACACACCGGCGGCGCCGGAGCCGAAGCGCAAGGGCGTCTCCTGGAAGGTGCTGCTGACCGTCGCCCTGGTGATGGCGCTCGGCGGCACCGCGGGCGGTGTGGTGCTGATGGACCGGATGGACAAGTCGAAGAAGGACGAGGCCAAGGCCGGCTCCGCCCCGAGCGCGCCGGTCACCCAGCAGCCCGCCGCCCTGCCGACCACTCCGGTGGAACCGACCCCGACCGCCACGACGGGCGGCTCGTCACCGAAGGCGAGCCCGTCCGCGACCTCCGCGCCGGTCAGCGCCGTGCCCCTGCCCGGCTCGTCCAGCGCCTCCGGGGTCACCGCCCCGGCCCGGCCGACCGGCTACCAGCTGGTGATCGACAAGAAGCCGCTCTCGATCCCGGGCGCCGAGTACTCCAGCGAGGCGTACCGGATCGACCTGACCACCGGCAACGTGGTGCCGCGCGGCTCCGACCTGAAGTGGGGGCTCGGCCTGACCCGGGAGTCCACCTCCAGCGGCAGCCGGGCCGACTCCTTCGCCAGCTCCGGCGACAGCAAGTCGGACTTCGCGGTCATCACCGAGGCGGCCGTCACCCCCGAGCAGTGCGCGGCGGCGATCGACTCCCGTCCGGACACCGACCTGACCTTCAACCGGGTCACCCCGGGCCGGCTGCTCTGCATCCGCGACCGCGTCACCCGCAACATCGCCATCGCCGCGGTCGAGGTCGCGGACGCCACCACCGGTGCGGCCAAGGTGAACCTGTCCACCTGGCGCGCCAGCTGACCGGACTATCCTGACCAGGTCGAATCCCCACCGGACCGGAGCGAACCGTGTACTTCACCGACCGCGGCATCGAGGAGCTGCAGAGCCGGCGCGGCGACGAGGAGGTCACCTTCGAGTGGCTGGCCGAGCGCCTGCGCGAGTTCGTCGACCTCAACCCGGACTTCGAGGTCCCGGTCGAGCGGCTGGCCACCTGGCTGGCCCGGCTCGACGACGAGGACGACGACTGACCCGGTAGGCCGTCCTCGCAGGCCGGCTGGGCGAAGGGCCCGGAGAGCACCCGCTCTCCGGGCCCTTCGCCGTCCCCCGTAGGGGACGGCTCGGGGTGGGCTCCGGGTCCGCTCGGGGTCGGGGTCCGGCCGGATTCCCTTGACTTCACCGTCACGCGATATATCGTCTTTGGAGAGAGAACGCGATACATCGCGAGTCACCAACGGGAGGCGGCAGAGATGAGCCAGTGGACGGTCGAAGGACCTGACAGGATCACCATCGAGGAGGCCGTCCGGACCCTCCAGGTGCGGATCATCGACGGCACGGTGAACGTGGTGGCCGCCGAGGGGCCCGCCCGCCTGGAGGTCACCGAGCTCAAGGGCGAGCCGCTGCACGTCACCCTGGTCGACGGTGTCCTCACCGTCACCTACAAGGACCTCAGCAGCTGGAACGAGTTCGGCGACGTCCTCAAGTCGGTCGAATCGGTGAAGGGCTTCTTCACCTCGTTCAAGCGCAAGCGGACCGCCGAGGTCACCCTGACCGTGCCCGCCGGCACCGAGGTCAAGGTCGGCACCGTCTCGGCCGCGACGACGGTCTCCGGCTTCACGGAGCGCGTCTCGGCGCAGACCGCCAGCGCCGACGTCACCCTCGTCGGCCTGGCCGGCCGCACCGACGTCAACACCGTCACCGGCGACGTGGACGCCCAGTCGGTGGCCGGCCGGCTCAAGCTGAACACCGTCTCGGGCCGGCTCACCGTGGTCGCCGGCACCGCGGAGAAGGTGTCGGCCAACGCCGTCACCGGCGCGGTCACCCTGGACCTCGCCGCCGCCACCCCGACCGAGATCAAGGTCACCACGGTCAGCGGGGCGGTCGGCGTCCGGCTGCCGTCGCTGGCCGACACCAAGGTCGAGGCCGGCACCACCAGCGGCGACCTCTCCTCCACCTTCGAGCAGCTGAAGGTCGGCGGCTCCTGGGGCACCAAGCGGCTCTCCGGCCAGCTCGGCGACGGCAAGGGCAGCCTCTCGGTGACCACCGTCTCCGGCGCCGTCACCGTCCTGCACCGGCCCGACGCCGAGGAGGACGCCCCGGCCGTGGTGCGGGAGCTGCCCGCCCCGGCCGACCTCACCAAGGGCCCCGACCTCACCGAGGAGGTCTGAGATGACCCCCGTCTTCGGCCACGGCCGGCTCCGCCTCTACCTGCTCAAGCTGCTGGACGAGGCCCCGCGGCACGGCTACGAGGTGATCCGCCTGCTGGAGGAGCGCTTCCAGGGCCTGTACGCGCCCTCGGCGGGCACCGTCTACCCGCGGCTGGCCAAGCTGGAGCAGGAGGGCCTGGTCACGCACAGCACCGAGGGCGGCCGCAAGGTCTACCGGCTCACCGACGCCGGCCGGGCCGAGCTGGAGGCCCGCCAGGGCGAGCTGGACGACCTGGAGCTGGAGATCCACGACTCGGTGGCCCAGCTCGCCGGGGCGATCCGCGAGGACGTCCGCGACAGCGCCCAGGACCTGCGCGAGGAACTGTGGGGCGCGGCGGCGAAGCAGGCCCGGCGGCGCGCCGCCGGTGACGGGGACGCGACCGGGGACGGGGACGAGGGCACCACCGGGGACGGCAGCCCGTGGGCCGGACCGTGGAGCGACAGGGCCGCCTGGCAGCGGGCCAAGGACGAGTTCGCCGAGTTCAAGCGGCAGGCGAAGGAGCAGGCCAAACGGGCCAAGGAGCAGGAGAAGGCCGCCAAGGCCAAGGCCAAGGCGGCCGAGGAGGAGGCCCGCCGGCTGCGCGAGCAGTCCCGGGCGGCCCGCACGGCCGCGCAGCAGGAGGCGCTCCGGATCAAGCGCCGGGTCGAGCAGCAGGTCCGCGACCACGCCGCCCGCGGCGACTGGCCGACCGGGCTGGCCGAGGGGCTCTCCGAGCTGACCAGGGGCCTGGCCGGGCTGGCCGACGCGGCCCGCTGGGGCCAGCAGGCCGACGACCGGGCCGAGGAGCGGGGCGAGCGGCCCGCCGACCGGCCGGCCGGAGCGCCCACCGAGAAGGTCACCGTCACCCGGATCGACCTCGACAAGGACGAGCCGACCGGCGCGGCCCCGGCCGACCTGCCGGCGTGGGCGGCCACCGACCCGGCCGGTGACCCGGCCCGGGAGCTGGAGCGGCTGCTCGACCGGTTCCGTGACCAGGTCCGCGACGCGGCCCGGGACGGCGGCGTGTCCGCCGACCGGCTGGCCGAGGCCCGCGCGGTGCTGGGCGCCGCCGGCGAGCGCCTGAAGCGGCTGCTGGGCTGACCCCCGGCACCATCGGGTCCGGCATCCCCGCGGGGGTGCCGGACCCGCGCGCGTCACGGGGTCAGGACGATCTTCCCGAAGACGTCGCCCCGCGCGAGCCGGGCGAAGCCGTCCCGGGCGTCGGCCAGCGGGAGCACCGAGTCGATCACCGGGCGGACGCCGGTGGTGGCGCAGAACGAGAGCAGCCCGGCCAGTTCGTCCCGGTCGCCCATGGTGGAGCCGACCACCTTCAGCTCCAGGAAGAAGATCCGGTTCAGCTCGGTGGCGGCCGGGTTGGGGCCGGAGGTAGCACCGGAGATGACGATCGTGCCGCCCGGGCGGAGCGACTTCACGGAGTGGGACCAGGTCGCGGCGCCGACCGTCTCCATCACCGCGTCGACCCGCTCGGGCAGTCGGGCCCCGGCGGGGAACGCCGCGTCGGCGCCGAGCTCCACGGCCCGGGCGAGCTTGGTCTCGTCGCGGCCGGTGACCCAGACCCGCAGCCCGGCCGCCTTGCCGAGGACCACCAGCGCGGTGGACACACCACCGCCGGCGCCCTGCACCAGGACGGTGTCCCCCGGCCGCACCCCGGCGTTGGTGAACAGCATCCGGTAGGCCGTCAGCCAGGCGGTGGGCAGGCAGGCGGCCTGCTCGAAGGAGAGCCCGGCGGGCTTGGGCAGCAGGTTCCAGGTGGGGACGGCCACCTGCCGGGCGAAGGTGCCCTGGTAGCGCTCGGTCAGGATCGAGCGGGGCTCGTCCGGCCCGACGCCGTGGCCGGACTGGCCGATGACCGAGTGCACGACCACCTCGTTGCCGTGCTCGTCGACCCCGGCCGCGTCGCAGCCGAGGATCATCGGCAGCTTCCCGGCGGGCAGGCCGACCCCGCGCAGCGACCAGAGGTCGTGGTGGTTGAGGCTGGCGGCCTTGACCGTCACCACGCTCCAGCCCGGACGGGCCTGCGGCTCGGGGAGCTCGCCCAGCTCCAGCCCGCCGAGCGGGTCGTCGGCGTCGATTCGTGCGGCGTAGGCAGCAAACATGATCCGGACGATAGCGGCGGGCGCCCGGGGCCGGAACCGCGCGTACGTGTGACGCGCGTCCCGGGGAGGGGGAGCGCCCCCGCGAGGGCGGCGCTCCCCCGGCGCGCGTCAGCGGCGGGCGACGCCCTCCGCGCGGGCGGCCTCGGCGACGGCCTTGCTGACCGCCGGGGCGACCCGCTCGTCGAACGGCGAGGGGATCACCTTCTGCGGCGTCAGCTCGTCCGCCACCACACCGGCGAGCGCCTTGGCCGCGGCCAGCTTCATGCCCTCGGTGATCCGGGTCGCCCGGACCTGCAGGGCGCCGGCGAAGATGCCCGGGAAGGCCAGCACGTTGTTGATCTGGTTCGGGAAGTCGCTGCGCCCGGTGGCCACCACGGCCGCGTACCGGTGCGCGACCTCCGGGTGGATCTCCGGGTTCGGGTTCGCCATGGCGAAGACGAACGCGCCCGCGGCCATGGTCGCGACGACCTCCTCCGGCACCGTGCCGCCGGAGACGCCGATGAAGACGTCGGCGCCGGCCAGCGCGTCGGCCAGCGAGCCCTTGAGGCCGGCCCGGTTGCTCAGCGCGGCGATCTCCGCCTTGACGTCGGTGAGGTCGCCACGGCCCTCGTACACCACGCCCTTGCGGTCGCAGACCGACACGTCGCCGATGCCGGCGGCCAGCAGCATCTTGGCGATCGCGATACCGGCCGCGCCGGCGCCGGAGATGACGGCCCGCAGCGAGCCGATCTCGCGGCCGGTCACCTTGGCCGCGTTCCAGAGCGCGGCGGTGGTGACGATGGCGGTGCCGTGCTGGTCGTCGTGGAAGACCGGGATGTCCAGGGCCTCCTGGAGCCGGCGCTCGATCTCGAAGCAGCGCGGGGCGGAGATGTCCTCCAGGTTGACCCCGCCGAAGGACGGCGCGAGCCGGACCACGGTCTCGACGATCTCGTCCACGTCGGTGCAGGCCAGCGCGATCGGGACGGCGTCCACGCCGCCGAACTGCTTGAAGAGGATCGCCTTGCCCTCCATGACCGGGAGGGACGCCTCGGGGCCGATGTCGCCGAGGCCGAGCACGGCGGTGCCGTCGGTGACCACGGCCACCGTGTTGGCCTTCCAGGTGTAGTCGTTCACCAGCTCGGGCTGCTCGGCGATGGCCGTGCAGACGCGGGCGACACCGGGGGTGTAGGCGAGGGACAGGTCGTCCGCGTCGCGCACCGGGACGGTCGCCCGGACCTCCATCTTGCCGCCGCGGTGGAGCGCGAACACGGCATCGACCGGATCGTCGGTGTCCTGAGTAGTGCTGTGGATGATCTCCGCTGCCACGATGACCTCTTCGTCATTGATCGAGCGAGGGCACGCGCCCGACGGAGCGGACGGCCCGGCCTGGACCGACGTCCGGTCAGCGGTGACCGGTCACCGGTGTCCGGGGACGCCGGGACGTCCCCGGGAAGGCCGGGTCGGGGCGCCGCCGTCGGGCGTGCGCCCTCGGATGAGGGTTTTATTCGAGTTTTCTGCTGCGCCTGGTCTGCGTCGTGCTTCCGCGCCGAGCGTAGGTCGGAGAGAGGCATCGCACCCATGCCTTTTCGTCCAAGTCACATACCGGTCGTACGCCTCACGGCCACCCTGAGGAACCAGGCGTCGCGAGCACCGGCCCCGGCGGCGGCAATGGCGAACGAGCACGCACACCCGCAGGAGTGAACGCAGACACGGAGGGAGGCCGGTGCCTCGGATACGGAGTCGACGTCATGGACTTCCGTTCCTGCGCACCCCGAGCCGGTTGCGGCTCGGCGGTCTGGTTCGAGCGTCGGGGGTCACCCGGTACCGAATTCTGACACACCCGCCCACGGGCCCGGCAGAGCGGGATGGGAGGATCCCTCATCCCGCCATCTCGCGTACACCTCCGCGATGCCGCGGTGCCACTCCATCCCTCCCACAGGAGTACCCCCATGCATCACCGTCCCCACTCCCGACGACCGGCCGCCGCCGCACTCGCCCTGGCCACCGCCGGAGCCCTGCTGCTGAGCGGCTGCGGCGGCGGCGGCGACGAGCAGGCCGCGCAGGACCCGCTCCAGGGGATCCGCGGGAAGATCCCGAAGGCCCAGCAGACCGCGAAGGCGCTCCGGATCGGCATGGACGTGAACTACCCGCCGGTGCAGTTCCGCGGCGCCGACGGCAAGCCGGACGGTCTGGACCCCGACATCGCGGCGGCGCTCGGCCGGATCCTCGACCTGCGGATCGAGTACGTCGACACCCCGTTCGACAAGCTGATACCGGAGCTGCACAAGAAGCAGTTCGACGTGGTGATGTCCGCGCTGAGCGACATCCGCCAGCGCCGGGAGGGCGTGGACGACCAGGGCAAACCGACGGGCCCCGGCGTGGACTTCGTGGACTACTTCATCGCCGGCACCTCGCTGGTGGTGCCGAAGGGGAACCCGAAGGGCATCCGCACCCTGGACGACCTCTGCGGCCGGACCGTCGCCGTGCAGCAGGGCACCACCCAGGACGAGATCGTGGCCCGGCAGGTCACGGCCTGCACCCGGGCCGGCAAGCCGCTCACCGTGCACAAGTTCGACACCGACGCCAAGGCGCTGGCCGAGGTCGCCTCGGGTGCGTCGCAGGCCGGCCTGAACGACTTCCCGGTGGCCGCCTACGCGGCGAAGAACACCGACGGCGGCAACCGCTTCGAGGTGACCGGCTCGCAGTCCCGGTCCAACCCGTACGGGATCGCCCTGCGCAAGGAGGACACCGAGCTGCGGGACGTCCTGGCCAAGGCGGTCGACCAGCTGATCCGCACCGGCGAGTACGACAAGATCCTCGCCAAGTGGAACGTCTCCGCGGGCGCGGCCCAGAACGCGGTGGTCAACGGCGGAATCTGAGCGGGGACGGAGCACGGGGCCCGCGTCCGGGCGGGCGCGGCGGGGCAGCCGCAATTCGGGCGAGGGCGCGGGCGGGCCTCCGGGCGGACCGCACGGGGGTCTGCATACTTATACACAGGGTGACAGGGACACGGTATCCGTCCGAATAGCGGACGGCACGCCCCCTCGTTATCCGATTTTGATCTGAATAAGGACCACCCGCCCGTCATCAGATGGCAGGATTCCCCCCATCTCGGATCGAGCCGGCCACTGGTCGAGGCGGTTCGGTCAAACGCCCACCTCGGCGGACGGTGGCGGAGAGCAGTACCTCGTACCACCCTGCGCAGTCACCCTGCCCCACCCGTACAGCGCCGTACGGCCTACTGCCCCGGTGTGCCGCTCCCCCGCGGCGCGCTCCGCCCGACCTCTCCCTCAGGAGGAGATCTCCCCCATGATCGTCCGTACCCAGCGCACCCGTCTCCTCGCCGGCGCGGCCGTGCTCGCGTCCGCGTCGCTCGTGCTGACCGCCTGCGGCAGCAGCAAGGAGGAGAGCAGCGGCGCGCCGAATGCCTCCGCAACCGTCAACGAGGTGAAGGTCGACGAGAAGCTGACCGCGCTCGTCCCGGCCGACGTCAAGTCGTCCGGCAAGATCGTGGTCGGTACGGACGCCTCCTACGCGCCGAACGAGTTCAAGGACGACGGCGGCAAGATCGTCGGCATGGACGTCGACCTGGCCAACGCCGTCGCGGCCAAGCTCGGCCTCAAGGCCGACGTCCAGGACTCGCAGTTCACCGCGATCATCCCGGGCATCCAGTCGAACAAGTTCCAGCTCGGCATGTCGTCCCTCACGGACAACAAGGAGCGCGAGCAGACCGTCGACCTGGTCACCTACTTCAACGCAGGCAGCGCGATCGCGGTCAAGAAGGGCAACCCGGACAAGATCAACGCCGACGACCTCTGCGGCAAGAAGATCGCCGTCCAGACCGGCACCACCCAGGCCCAGGAGATCACCGACACCCGCAGCCCCGCCTGCGTCAAGGCCGGCAAGCCGGGTGTCGTGAACGACGGCGACAAGTTCGACCTGCAGACCGACGTCACCAACGCGGTGGTCTCCGGCCGCGACCAGGCGATGATGGCCGACTCCCCGGTCGTCGACTACGCGATCAAGCAGTCCGGCGGCCAGCTGGAGAAGCTCGGCTCCACCTACGACTCGGCCCCCTACGGCATCGCGCTCGCCAAGGGCTCCGCGCTCGCCCCGGCCGTCCAGGGCGCCGTCCAGTCGCTGATCGACGACGGCACCTACAAGCAGATCCTCGCCAAGTGGGGCGTCGAGGCCGGCGCCCTCGACAAGTCCACGCTCAACGGCGCCGTCAGCTGACCCTCCGCCGGATTCCTCTCTCCCCCGAGGCCACACCGTGAATTCTCTGGACAAGGGGCACGCGGAGAAGGGACGGCCTGAGACCATCAAGGCCGTCCCGGTCCGCCACCCCGGACGCTGGGCGGGCGCCGTCGTCATCGCCGTCCTCGGCGCGATGCTGCTGAGCGCCCTCTTCACCAACCCCGCTTTCAAGTGGGACATCGTCGGGAAGTACCTCTTCCACGACAGCATCGTGCACGGCATGCTCGTCACGCTGGAGCTGACCGCGCTCGCCATGATCATGGGTGTGGTCGGCGGCATCATCCTCGCGGTGATGCGGCTCTCCCGGAACCCGCTGCTCTCCGGCACCGCCTGGATCTACATCTGGATCTTCCGCGGCACGCCGGTCCTGGTGCAGCTGGTCTTCTGGAACTTCCTCGGCCTGATCTGGGCCAAGCTCTCGATCGGCGTGCCGTGGGGACCGGAGTTCTGGTCCGAGTCCACCAACGTGCTGATCCCGACCTTCGTCGCCGCCCTGCTGGGCCTCGGCCTGAACGAGGCCGCCTACATGGCGGAGATCGTCCGCGGCGGCATCCAGTCGGTGGACGAGGGCCAGGCCGAGGCGTCGCACGCGCTCGGCATGAGCCAGTTCCAGACCATGCGGCGGGTCATCCTGCCGCAGGCCATGCGGGTGATCATCCCGCCGACCGGCAACGAGACCATCTCGATGCTCAAGACCACCTCGCTGGTCTCCGTGATCTCCCTGGAGGAGATCTTCCGCGCCGGTCAGATCATCTACTCTCGGAACTACCAGAACATCCCGATCCTGATCGTGGTCAGCCTCTGGTACCTCGCCTTCACCTCCGTGCTGACCGTCGGCCAGTACTACATCGAGCGGCACTACGCCCGCGGCTCCAACCGGACCCTCCCGCCCACCCCGCTGCAGCGACTGCGGGGCCTGTTCGCCGGGAAGCCCACCCCGAAGACCCAGTCCGACGTGGTCCCGGGGCTTGAGGGAGGTGGTCACGTATGACCGATCTGACCAAGCCGACCGCCGACGCCGCCCAGGGCGGCCCGATGGTCCGGTCCGAGAACGTCCACAAGTCCTACGGCACCGTCCAGGTCCTCAAGGGCATCGACCTGGAGGTCAAGCAGGGCGAGGTGTTCTGTCTGATCGGCCCCTCCGGCTCCGGCAAGTCGACCTTCCTCCGGTGCATCAACCACCTGGAGAAGATCAACGGCGGCCGGCTCTGGGTGGACGGCGACCTCGTCGGCTACCGCCAGAAGGGCGACAAGCTCTACGAGCTCAAGGACAGTGAGGTCGCGCTGAAGCGGCGCGACATCGGCATGGTCTTCCAGCGCTTCAACCTGTTCCCGCACATGACCGCCATAGAGAACGTCATCGAGGCGCCGGTTCAGGTCAAGGGCGAGAGCAGGAGCTCCGCCCGGGAACGCGGGATGGCGCTGCTGGAGCGGGTCGGTCTGGCCGACAAGGCCAAGAACTACCCGTCCCAGCTCTCCGGCGGCCAGCAGCAGCGGGTGGCGATCGCCCGGGCCCTGGCCATGAAGCCCAAGCTGATGCTCTTCGACGAGCCCACCTCGGCGCTCGACCCCGAGCTGGTCGGCGACGTCCTCGACGTCATGCGCGGCCTCGCCGAGGAGGGGATGACCATGGTGGTCGTCACCCACGAGATGGGCTTCGCCCGCGAGGTCGGCGACGCACTGGTGTTCATGGACGGCGGCGTCGTCGTCGAGTCCGGCAACCCGCGCCAGGTCCTCACCGACCCGCAGCACGAACGCACCCGCGCGTTCCTCTCCAAGGTGCTCTGAGCACGTCCACGTCGGCGCCCGGCAGGCCCGTCCTGCCGGGCGCCGACGTTTTCCCCGCACAGGTAATAGGCTGGACGCAGTCAGCCCGTTACCAACCCCTGGAAGGACCCCCGTGGAGCTCGCCTCGTACGCCGATCTGGCCGTCCGGCTGGTGAACACCGAGGAGCCCGAGCGCGGCACCGACTCGCTGACCTCGGTGGATGCGGTGCGCGGACTGTTCTCGGACTCGTCCCGGGCCCGCGACCTCGCCGACGAATCCGACCTGCCCCGGCTGCGGGCCGTCCGCACCCGGCTGCGCGGAGTCTTCGAGGCCGCCGCCGAGGGCGACGAATTCCGCAGCGTCGACCTGCTGAACAGCCTGCTCATGGAGTTCCCGGTCAGCCCGCTGGTCTCCGGCCACGACTACCTGGACGCCGCCGGCCAGCCCCGCTGGCACCTGCACCTCGCCGACAACTCCCCCACCGCCACCGCGCACTTCAGCGCCGTCGCCTGCATGGGCCTGGCCGTCCACCTGACCGAGACGGGCGCCGACCGGCTCGGCATCTGCCAGGCCGCACCCTGCCGCAACTCCTACCTGGACACCTCGACCAACCGGTCCCGGCGGTACTGCTCAGACCGCTGCGCGACCCGCGCCAACGTCGCCGCCTACCGGGCCCGCAAGCGGCTGGAGGCCCAGGAGGCCGCCACCGCCGGCCAGGGCTGAGGGCCCGGGCCTACGCCCGGCTCCCCCGGATCTCCTCCGGGCGGACCCAGACGCCGCAGCGCCGGGCCAGGCCGGGGATCCGGGCCAGCGGGGTGGAGAGCAGCAGGCGCTCCAGCCCGCGGCCGGGGGCCAGCCAGGCCGGGCGCGGGCGCAGCCGCAGCAGCACCCGGCCGAGCACCAGCTCGTCCGGGACCGCGCCGTAGCTGCGGCTGTCGCTGTCGACCGGCCGGTTGTCGGAGAGCAGCCACCAGCCCTTGGGGCGCCGGGCGTCGGCCCGTTTGACCACCAACAGGTCCTGCTGGAACGGGTGACGGAACACCACCACCGCGCCCGGCCTGATCCGTGCTCCGTACCGGACCAGCAGCTGGTCCCCCTCCCGCAGCGTCGGCACCATCGAGTCGCCCGCCACGTCGATCAGCCCGAACGGCGCGCCGCCCCCCGGGGTGCCGTCCTCCGGTTCCGCGCTCCGTGCCACGACTCGTCCTCCCGGCTCGCGCCCGCGTCCTCGGCTCCCAAGTCTGCCGTACGGACCGTCACCCGCCGGTGTCCGGATTGGCCGGGTTCCGGCTCGGCCTTTTGCCCTAGGCCCGCCGCCCGATCGCGAAACCCCGCGACCGGCGGGGTAATCTCGGCCGCGGGAAGACGATCTAAGGAAGGACTCCCATGTTCTCTCGTCTGTTTGCACCGCGTGCCACCGCGCACGCCCACTGCGACCTGCCCTGCGGCGTGTACGACCCCGCCCAGGCGCGGATCGAGGCCGAGTCGGTGAAGGCCACCCAGGAGAAGTACCAGGCCAACGAGGACGCGCACTTCCGCGCCCGCGCCGTCATCATCAAGGAGCAGCGCGCGGAGGCCGTCAAGCACCACATCTCGGTGCTCTGGAGCGACTATTTCAAGGCCCCGCACTTCGAGAAGTACCCGCAGCTGCACCAGCTGATCAACGACACCCTGAAGGCCGCCTCGGCCGCCAAGGCGTCGACGGACCCGGCCACCGGTCAGGCCCTGCTCGACCTGATCGCCGAGGTCGACAAGATCTTCTGGGAGACCAAGCAGGGCTGACCCCCGGTCAGCACCCCTCGGCCGCCCCCGTCCGCACCGCCGGACGGGGGCGGCCGTGCGTTCTCCGCGGGTCGGGCCCCGCCGCCGCCCCGCCCCGCCCCACCCCGCCCCGCGTCCGCGGCCTGCCCGGGCGGTCCGCGTCCGCGCGCCCGACCCGGTAAGGGTTACCTGACCGAAGCGCTTGTTATGCTGCCTGGGCGTCCCGAGGGGAAGCCGGTGCGAATCCGGCGCTGACCCGCAACGGTGAACGGTGCCCCGCACCGTGAGTCCGACCGCCCCGGGGCGCCGACCTCCCGACAACTCGCCGTGGACTGCGAGGGGATGCCGCCCCGGCGTACCCTCCGCCCGGACGTGCCGCCCCGCGCCGCCCCGGCCCGAGGCGAAGGCGCGCCGCTTGTGAGCACCACCGCCACCGCACCCCCGATACCGGCCGCCGCGCCGCCCGCGCCCGGGACGCGCCGGACACCCACCGCGCCGCTGGCCGCCGGCCTGACCGCGGCCCTGCTGCTCTCGCTGGTCTGCGCCGTGGCGGTGGGCTCCTCCGGACTCGGCTGGGCCCGGGTGCTGCGACTGC
Organism: Streptomyces sp. BE20; assembly: GCF_036322525.1. Classification (NCBI taxonomy): domain Bacteria; kingdom Bacillati; phylum Actinomycetota; class Actinomycetes; order Kitasatosporales; family Streptomycetaceae; genus Streptomyces; species Streptomyces sp. BE20. Next base: position 232,504 of record NZ_JAQYWW010001090.1, read on the forward strand.
TCGGCGCCGGCCTGACCGGCGGCCGGCTGGAGGCCGACGAGGCCGCCGCCTACGCGATCGTCTGGGAGATCCGGCTGCCGCGCGCCGTCCTCGCCGCCGTGGTCGGCGCCGGACTGGCCGCCACCGGGGTCGCGGTCCAGGCGATGGTCCGCAACGCGCTGGCCGACCCCTTCGTGCTCGGCATCTCCTCCGGTGCCTCGGTCGGCGCCAGCGCCGTGCTCATGCTGGGCGCCTTCGCCTCGCTCGGCGTCTGGGCGCTCTCCGTCTCCGCCTTCGGCGCGGCCCTGCTCGCCATGGTGCTCGTCTACCTGACGGCCCGTACCGCCTACGGCCTCACCCCGCTGCGCCTGGTGCTGACCGGCACCGCGATGTCCTACGGCTTCTCCGCCGTCACGGCGCTGATGGTGTTCGCCGCCGCCCGCGGCGAGGCCGCCCGCTCCGCCATGATGTGGCTGCTCGGCAGCCTCGGCGGGGCCACCTGGGGCTCGGTGCCGATCGCCGCCGTCACCGTGCTCGCCGGACTGACCCACCTGATCTGCTCCGCCGGGCGGCTGGACGCGCTCGCCATGGGCGACGAGACGGCCGCCTCGCTCGGAGTCGACCCCGACCGGCTGCGCCGCGAACTGTTCGTCGTGACCGCCGCCGTCACCGGCACGGTCGTCGCGGTCAGCGGCGCGATCGGCTTCGTCGGGCTGATGGTCCCGCACGTGGTGCGGATGCTGGTCGGCGCCGGCCACCGCCGGGTGCTGCTGATCGCGCCGCTCGCCGGGGCCCTGCTGCTGGTCTGGGTGGACATCGTCTCGCGCACCCTGCTGGCCCCGGCCGAACTTCCGGTCGGGGTGGTCACCGCGGCCCTCGGGGTGCCCTGCTTCCTGCTGCTGATGCGCCGTCGCGGCTACTCCTTCGGAGGTGGCCGATGAGGGCCGTCCGCACGACCGTCCCCGACCTCACCGCGGACCCCGCCCTGGACCTCGCCGTCGACCGTGTCTCGGTCGAGCTGGCCGGCCTCCGGCTGGTCCACGACGTCACCCTGACCGCCGCCGCCGGGCAGGTGGTCGGCCTGGTCGGACCGAACGGCAGCGGCAAGTCCACGCTGCTGCGCTGCGTCTACCGGGCGCTGCGGCCCGCCGCCGGGGCCGTCCGGCTGGGCGGCGAGGAACTGCACGCGCTCACCGCGCGCGAGGCCGCCCGGCGGGTCGCCGCGCTGCCCCAGGAGCACTCCGCCGAGTTCGACTTCACCGTGGCCGAGGTGGTCGCCATGGGCCGGCTGCCGCACCGGCGCGGCCCGGCCGCCGGGCCCGGCGACGGCGAGCGGTGCGCCGCGGCGCTGCGCCGGGTGGGTGCGGCCCACCTCGCCGAACGGGGCTTCCTGAGCCTGTCCGGCGGCGAGAAGCAGCGGGTGCTGATCGCCCGCGCGCTGGTCCAGGAGCCGAAGGTGCTGGTGCTCGACGAGCCCACCAACCACCTGGACATCGCGCACCAGTTGGAGGTGCTGGCACTGGTCCGGGAGGCCGGGCCGACGGTGCTCACCGCGCTGCACGACCTCAACCTGGCGGCCGGCCACTGCGACCTGCTGTACGTGGTCGCGGCCGGGCGGATCGTCGCCTCCGGGTCGCCCGCCGAGGTGCTCGAACCCGGCCTGCTCGCCGAGGTGTTCGGGGTCCGCGCGACACCCGTCCGGCACCCGGGGACCGGCGCCGTCCAGCTGCTCTTCGACCGACTCGCCAAGTGACCCCCCGTTGATCCAGCAAGGAACCGCCATGCGTACCAAAGCCGTTGCCGCCGCCGCCCTGCTCGCCCTCGCCCTCACCGGCTGCGGCGCCGAGATAGCCCCGAGCGGTGACGGCGCCACCGCCTCCGCCCACTACCCGGTGACCGTCCGCAACTGCGGCACCGAGCTCACCTTCCGGCAGAAGCCGGCGCGGACGGTGACCAACGACGTCGGCATCACCGAGCTGATGCTCGCGCTCGGGCTGGAGGACCGGATGGCCGGCTACGTCATGCCGGACGACAAGGGCGACGTCGAGAAGGTCGCCTGGAAGGACGGCTACCAGCGGACCACCTGGCTCTCCAAGAAGCAGATCACCAAGGAGATCGCGCTGGAGGCCAAGGCCGACCTGGTCTTCGCCGGCTGGCACTACGGCTTCGACGACGCGAGCGGCGTCACCCCGCAGGCCCTGGCCGACCTGGGTGTCGCCTCCTACGTGCTCAGCGAATCCTGCCGCAGCGGCAAGGGCCCGGAGCGCGGCGTGATGGCCCCGCTGGACGCGCTCTACACGGACCTCGCCAACCTGGGCGAGATCTTCGACGTGCGGGACCGGGCCGACAAGCTGATCGCCGAGTTCAGGACCCAGGTCGCCGCCGTGCCGGAGCCGGCGTACCGCCCCGGCGTGTTCCTCTACGACAGCGGCGAGGACAAGCCGTTCACCTCGGGGAAGTTCGCGGCGCCGGAGGAGATCATTTCCAAGGCCGGCGGCCGGAACGTGACGGGCGACGTCGCCGACTCCTGGACCACGGTGGGCTGGGAGAGCGTGGTCCAGCGCGACCCCGAGGTGATCGTGATCAACAACTACGGCACCCCGGACGCCGAGGCCAAGCGGAAGTTCCTGAAGACCTTCCCGCCGCTGGCCGGCGTCTCCGCCGTCCGCAACGACCGGATCTTCGTCCTGGACTACGTCGACCTGGTGGAGAGCCCGCGCAACCCGGCCGCGATCACCGCGCTGGCGGCCTACCTGCGGACCGTGCCGGCCCGCTGAACCACCGCCCCTCCGGCCGGTTCCGCCGGGCGTACGCTCGAAGGTACGAGCCGACGGAACCGACCGCAGGAGCGAGCACATGACCGCCATGGCCGCACCGCCCGCCTTCGACACCGGAGCCCTTCGCCGGGGCATCGAACACGCCGACGCCGCGGCCCTGCTGGCGCTCTACGCGGACGACGCCGAGGTCCGCGTGGTCGACCGCACCACCCAGCCCAGCCACCCCCTGGTCATGCACGGCCGGGACGAGATCGGCGCCCTGCTGGACGACCTCTACGGCCGGCAGACCACCCACCGGCTGGAACAGGTGGTGCTCCAGGACGACCGCCTCGCCTTCCTGGAGTCCTGCCGCTACCCGGACGGCGTCCGGGTGCTGGTCAGCTCGGTCGCGGACCTGCGCGACGGGCGGATCGTCGACCAGACCTCCGTCCAGGCCTGGGACGAGAACGAACCGGCCCAGTAGGCTCGTGCCATGATCCGCACCGCCGTCGCCACCGACGTTCCGCTCATCCGCACCCTGATCCACGAGCTCGCGACGTACGAGAAGGCCCCCGACGAGGCCGTGGCCACCGACGACCAGCTGCACGACGCGCTGTTCGGCGCCGAGCCGGCCGTGTTCGGCCTGATCGCCGAGGACGACACCACCGGCGAGCCGGTCGGCTTCGCGCTCTGGTTCCGCAACTTCTCGACCTGGCGCGGCACCCACGGCGTCTACCTGGAGGACCTCTACGTCCGCCCGGAGGCCCGCGGCGGCGGCCACGGCAAGGCGCTGCTGCTGGAACTGGCGCGGATCGCCGTCGAGCGCGGCTACTCCCGGGTGGAGTGGTCGGTGCTGGACTGGAACGAGCCCTCGATCGACTTCTACAAGGCGCTCGGCGCGGTGCCGATGGACGGCTGGACCGTCTACCGGCTCACCGGCGACGCGCTCGCCGCCGCCGGCACCCGCTGAAAACCGGCGCGCGGGGGCACGAACGGACGGCACACAAGGCCCGCGTCCGACCACTGCCACCCTGCGTCGCGATGCCTTACCATGAGTGACTCCCGTACCGGGTCAGGAAAGCGGTAACGTCTCGGACGGACGCGCGGCGTCCGGCCACTCCTTGAGGGGTATGACCGGTACGTACCGCACCACCCCTCTGGACAGTTGGGGCGAAGCAGTTGAGCCAAGCAACAGACAGTGCCGCGGCCACCGGCCCGGAAGCACAGCGCGTCACCCAGGAGGTGAGGGTGTCCCAGATCGACGGCGAGCCCGGAGTGCAGGACTTCGTGGAGGTCCGGCTGCCCGCTGCGGGCGCCTACCTCTCGGTCCTGCGAACAGCCACGGCGGGCCTGGCGGCCCGGCTGGACTTCACGCTGGACGAGATCGAGGACCTGCGCATCGCGGTCGACGAGGCGTGCGCCATCCTGCTCCAGCAGGCCGTCCCCGGTTCGGTCCTCTCCTGCGAGTTCCGACTGGTCGGCGACTCGCTGAAGGTGATCGTCTCGGCGCCGACCACCGACGGCCGGGCCCCCGAGCGGGACACCTTCGCCTGGACGGTGCTCTCGGCACTGGCCGGCGAGGTGGAGTCCACGGTCGCCGAGGACAACACCGTGTCGATCAGCCTGCACAAGAAGCGTGGCGGCCCCGCCACCCACTAGTGCCGCCGCGAGAGATCGCGGCAGCACCGACCGAGAGCCGTCCGCCCGGTACCCACCCGGGCCGGCGGGCGGCTCCCCGTACCGCCCCCACCGGGCGGTACGACCATCGAGACGAACCGGGGCCGGCGGCCCCGGCGCTCCCGGAACGGAACGGGGGAATGGCCGTGAGTGATCTGGACCGTACCGGCCTCGCGACGGCGGGCCCTGCCGTACCGACCCAGGCGAGCATGCCCGGCCTCGCCGCCAACGACGAAGCGCACCCGAAGGACGCCCAGCGGATGAGCCAGCCGACCGAGCCGACGCCCGATCCGTCGCCCACGCCCGAGCCGCAGGCCGCGGACCTCCCGGACGAGGCGGCCACGGCGGCCGACACGGCCGAGCAGGCTGCCGAGGCGCTGCGCGCCGCGGTGCCCGCCCAGACCCCGCACCGCAGCGGTGCACCGGACCGCGAAGCGGCCCGGGCGCTGTTCGTCCGGCTGTCCGCGCTGCCCGACGGCTCCTCGGAGCGCGTCGAGCTGCGCAACCAGCTGGTGCGCATGCACATCCCGCTGGTCGAGCACCTGGCCCGGCGGTTCCGCAACCGCGGCGAGCCGCTGGACGACCTGACCCAGGTCGCCACCATCGGCCTGATCAAGTCGGTGGACCGCTTCGACCACGAGCGCGGGGTCGAGTTCTCCACCTACGCGACGCCGACGATCGTCGGCGAGATCAAGCGGCACTTCCGCGACAAGGGCTGGGCGGTCCGGGTACCGCGCCGGCTCCAGGAACTGCGGCTCTCGCTGACCACGGCGACCAGCGAGCTCTCCCAGCGGCACGGCCGCTCCCCCACGGTGCACGAGCTGGCCGAGCACCTGGGGATCTCCGAGGAGGACGTGCTGGAGGGTCTGGAGTCCGCCAACGCGTACTCCACGCTCTCGCTGGACGTGCCGGACAGCGACGACGAGTCGCCGGCCGTCGCGGACACCCTGGGCACCACCGACGAGGCCCTGGAGGGCGTCGAGTACCGCGAGTCGCTCAAGCCGCTGCTGGCCCAACTACCGCCCCGGGAGCAGAAGATCCTGGTGCTGCGGTTCTTCCGGAACATGACCCAGTCGCAGATCGCCGCCGAGGTGGGCATCTCCCAGATGCACGTCTCCCGGCTGCTCGCCCGGACCCTCGCCCAGCTGCGGGAGAAGCTGCTGGTGGAGGAGTAGGGCGCGCCCGGCACGCCCCACCGGTGGCCGCCCGACGGGCGGCCACCGGGCCTTCGGCCCTCTGTGCTCAGCCCTCGTGCGGAGCGTAGAGGGCCTCCGTCGCCTTCGGGCTGAGCAGCGCGCCGATGCCGGTCAGGCCGATCGCGGCGACGGCCAGCGCCACGGCGGCCATCGGGCCGCCGCTCTGCCACATGTAGTACGCCACCGGCAGGCAGATCGAGTTGGTCAGCACGGCCGGGCTGCGGCCCCAGCGGCGGCCCTTGAGCAGCGCCCGGGCGGCCAGCAGCGGCAGGACGCCGAGCAGCACGATCACCAGGCCGCCGAACTCGTTCAGGGCGAGCTGCTTGGACTCGCCGGACAGCGCGGCGACCATGTCCCAGACGCCGACGACGGCCAGCGCGGCGCCCTCCAGTGCGGTGATGGCGGCGCCCAGGGTGAGCGCCGTGGGCCGCGCGGAGCCGGGCGCGGGGACGGGTGCGGAGGATTCTGCGGTCACTCCAGCAGGGTAGCCGCCGACCGGTCCGTACCGACCCGTAGGCTGAGCACATGCGCGCTCTCCTGGTCGTCAATCCGAAAGCGACCACCACCAGTGGCCGCACCAGGGATGTCCTGATCCACGCCCTGCGCAGCGACCTCAAGCTGGAGGTGGCGCAGACCGAGTACCGCGGCCACGCACGTGACCTGGCCCGCGAGGCGGTGGACGACGGCGCGGTCGACCTGGTGGTGGCGCTCGGCGGGGACGGCACCGTCAACGAGGTGGTCAACGGACTGCTCTCGCACGGCCCGGGCGAGAAGGTCCCCCGGCTGGCCGTGGTGCCCGGCGGCTCGACCAACGTGTTCGCGCGCGCCCTGGGCCTGCCCAACGACCCGGTCGAGGCGACCGGTGCGCTGCTGGCCGCCCTGGAGAGCCGCAGCGAGCGGCCGATCGGGCTGGGCAAGGCGATGACCGAGGGCCTGCCGGACCGCTGGTTCACGTTCACCGCGGGCCTCGGCTTCGACGCCGGCGTGGTCGGCCGGGTGGAGGAGCAGCGCCGGGCGGGGCGCAAGTCCACGCACGCGCTCTACGTCACCCAGGCGCTCCGGCACTTCGTCACCCAGCGTGAGCAGCGCAGATCGGGCCCGGTCACGCTGGAACTGGCGGGCCGCGCACCGGTTCCGGGCCTGGCGCTGGCGATAGTCAGCAACACCTCGCCGTGGACGTTCCTGGGCAACCGCCCGGTCTATCCCTCACCGCTCGCCTCCTTCGACGCGGACCTCGATGTCTTCGGCATCACCCGGATGACGGCGTTCGGTACGGCTCGAACGGTCCGTCAGATCCTGCGGTCGCACGGGCCTTCGAGCGATGACACCCCGCCGCCCGGCCCCTCCGGGAAGCACGTCGTCACCTATCACGACGTCCGGCACTTCACCTTGGTTTCAGAGGAACCGGCCCCATTCCAGGTCGACGGGGATCACCTTGGATCCAGGAGTCGCGTCAGTTTCACAGGCGTACGGCGGGCACTGCGTGTGATTGTGTGACTGGAAGGGGGCTTCGCCCTTCTTCTCGAACGCACAAGCCCCCTTCACTCCATAGAAGTACTGGCTGTGAGCTAGGCGACACCGAAGAATCAAAAATTCCTTCCTGAAGGGGGTTGTATCCGGGCCCGAGGTTTGCGAACCTCTACATGGCGATCGGGACACATCGCAGCGACGGCAACCTCAGAACCTGTTGGATGCCGACCGCGGAGCGTCCCTCGAACCGCCGAATCCCTCCCCAGCACAGACCTCCCGGGCCCGATGGGCCTTTGGTCTCTTTTGCTGTTGCGGGATTCGTGAAAGCGTTCACATTCACAAACCCCATCGATGACGCCGACCGGGCAGCCCCCGCCGGCAGGAGGAGTTGGACGACCATGGACTGGCGCCACCGCGCTGTCTGCCGCGAAGAGGACCCGGAGCTGTTTTTCCCGATCGGGAACACCGGTCCCGCTCTGCTGCAGATCGAGGAAGCCAAGGCCGTGTGCCGCCGCTGTCCGGTCATGGAGCAGTGCCTCCAGTGGGCCCTCGAGACCGGTCAGGACGCCGGCGTTTGGGGCGGTATGAGTGAGGACGAGCGCCGCGCGATGAAGCGCCGTGCCGCCCGCAACCGCGCCCGCACCGCCTGATCACACGCCGTAGCAGCAGTGACAGCAAGACCGATCAACACATGATCAAAGGCTTCCCTGCACTTCCTGGCGAAGCCTTCCGCACAAAGGACCTTGCTCGACGAGGTCCTGCGACACCGACCCGCCCAGGCACTTGATACTGTTCACTTAGAGCAATATTGTGGAGCTGTGGCGCTCACCGTGTGCAACGCATCGGTGTGGTGTCGCACCACTCAGAGCCCCCGTTCCGGCCGACTCCCCCCGACGGCCGGAACGGGTTGAGAGGCCCTGTCGACCCACCCCCCCCGGTCGACAGGGCCTCGTTTCTGTTTCCCGGTACGGAAGTACGGAAAAGGCGTGCACCCGGCGCGTTCGCCGACTGCACGCCCCCTTCGCGCATCTCTGCGCTTCCCCCGAACTTCCCCGCCCCTCCCCGGGCCCTCTCCCCGCGCCGATCCCGGCGACTCTCAGCGGACCGGGATCTCCAGCACGACCTTCGTGCCCCCGTTCGGACCGGCCACCATGTCGAAGGTGCCGCCGAGCTCACCGGTGGCCAGGGTCCGGACGATCTGCAGCCCGAGGTTGCCCGACTGCTGCGGGTCGAAGCCCTCCGGCACGCCGCGGCCGTCGTCCTGCACGGTGATCAGCAGGTACTCCTCCGGACGGGCCCCACCGTTCCAACTGTCCGACCAGCCCATGCCGGTGGACGGCGCCCGCCCGCGCAGCGCACTGACCTCCAGGTTCCCGGAGGAGGACGGGCCGAAGGCGTGCTCCAGCGCGTTCTGCAGCAGCTCGGTCAACACCATCGCCAGCGGGGTCGCCACCTCGGCGGAGAGGATGCCGAAGCTACCGCTGCGGCGGGTCGCCACCCGGCCGTCCTGGGAGAGCTCCATCACCATGGCCAGCACCCGGTCGGCGATCTCGTCGAAGGTCACCTTCTCGTCCAGCGCCTGGGAGAGCGTCTCGTGCACGATCGCGATCGAGCCGACCCGGCGGACCGCCTCGTCCAGCGCGGCCCGGCCGGCCTCCGACTCCATCCGGCGGGACTGCAGGCGCAACAGCGCGGCGACGGTCTGGAGGTTGTTCTTCACCCGGTGGTGGATCTCCCGGATGGTGGCGTCCTTGGTCATCAGTTCACGGTCGCGGCGCCGCAGTTCGGTGACGTCCCGGCAGAGCACCAGTGAGCCGGTCAGGGCGCCCTTCGGCTTGAGCGGGATGGCCCGCAGGGTCACCACCCCGCCCTGGACCTCCACCTCGGTCTGCCGGGGCGCCCAGCCGCTCGCGAGCTTCACCAGCGCCTCGTGCACGGCGGCCCGGGAGGGCGGCACCAGGTCCGCGGTGGCCCGGCCCAGGTGACTGCCGACCAGGTCGGTGGTGAGGCCGAGCCGGTGGTAGGCGGAGAGCGCGTTCGGGCTCGCGTAGGTGACGATGCCGTCCGCGTCGAGGCGGATCAGGCCGTCACCGACCCGGGGCGCGGCGTCCATGTCGGCCTGCTCGACGCCGGGGTACGGGAAGGTGCCGGCCGCGATCATCTGGGCCAGGTCGGAGGCGCTCTGCAGGTAGGTGAGCTCCAGCCGGCTGGGCGTCCGTACGGTCAGCAGGTTGGTGTTGCGGGCGATCACGCCGAGCACCTTGCCCTCACGGCGCACCGGGATCGACTCGACCCGGACCGGCACCTCCTCGCGCCACTCGGGGTCGCCCTCGCGCACGATCCGGCCCTCGTCGAAGGCGGCGTCCAGCAGCGGTCGGCGACCGCGCGGGACGAGGTGGCCGACCATGTCGTCCTGGTACGAGGTGGGGCCGGTGTTGGGCCGCATCTGGGCCACCGAGACGTACCGGATGCCGTCCCAGGTGGGGATCCACAGCACCAGGTCGGCGAAGGAGAGGTCGGAGAGCAGCTGCCACTCCGAGACCAGCATGTGGAGCCACTCCACATCGGCACCGGTCAGGGTGGTGTGGCGGCGGACGAGTTCGTTCAGCGAGGGCACATGGCGAGGGTAGCTCCAGGGGACCCGGGCAGGCCCGGCGCACCCGCCGGTCGGACGCCCCGAAGGTTGTCCAGACCAATTTTCGGGGAGCCCTGGACAACCCAGATTGGTCTAGTCCACAATGAAAGGGCACCAAGGAGAGGCCCACCGCGCAACTGCCCTGACCGCGCGAGGCCACTCCTCGGTCGGACGCCGCCGAGCGAGGACCCCGCACAGTTCTCGGTCGTCCCCGGCGCCCGACGACAGCTCCGGGCTGCGGTGCCGCATGGGTTGAGGGTCCCGTGTCGGCGCCGTGGCCCGTAGTGCTTTCCCCCTCCGGCTCACCCGCTCCCGCGCCCGACGACAGCTCCGGGCTGCGGTGCCATGGGCCCCTCCTGCCCGTCGGCGGGCAAGGAGGGAGGGTTGAGGGTCCCGTGTCGGCGCCGTGGCCCGTAGTGCTTTCCGCAGGCTTCCGCCGCACCGCGCGCGAAACGCCGGTCCCCCGTCCACAGGCTGTGGACGGGGGACCGGCGTTCTTCGTCCGCGGCGGCCGTCAGTGGGTCTCGGTGACCTTGGCGAGCGCGCGGGGGGCGTCCGGGTCCTGGCCCCGGGCGATGGTGACCTCGTAGGCCAGCAGCTGGAGCGGCAGGATCTCCAGGATCGGCTGGACCTCCTCGGGCACGCCGGCCGGCAGCGCGAAGCCCCCGGAGGCGGCGTCCACCTGCGCCTGCTGGCCCACCACGACCAGGTCCGCGCCGCGGCCGCGCAGCCGGTCCAGAACCGGCTGCAGGGCCTCGCCGCCCTTGCCGTCCGGCACGATCGCGATGACCGGCGAGACGTTGTCCACCATGGCCAGCGGGCCGTGCAGCAGGTCGGCGCCGGAGAACGGGGAGGCGGGGATGTAGGTGGTCTCCATGAGCTTCAGGGCCGCCTCGCGGGCGGTCGGGTAGCCGTAGCCGCGCGAGGTGATGACCAGGCGCTGGGCGAAGCGGTAGCGCTCGGCCAGGGCCTTGACCTCGCCCTGGCGGGCGAGCACCCCCGCGGCCAGCGACGGCAGGTCCTTGGCGGCCGCACCGTCGCCGCCGCGCAGACCCTCGACGAGCAGGTAGAGGGCCAGCAGCTCGGCGGAGTAGGTCTTGGTGGCGGGCAGTGCCTTTTCGGGCCCGGCCAGCACGTCGATGTGGAACTCGGAGACCTCGGCCAGCGGTGAGCCGGCGTTGTTGGTGACCGCGAGGGTGATGGCACCGGCCTCACGGGCCGCCTTGGTCGAGGCGACCAGGTCCGGCGAGCCGCCCGACTGGCTGACGGTGATCACCAGCACGTCCGAGAGGTCGGGCTTGGCCCCGTACGCGGTGGTGGTCGACATCGAGGTCAGCCCGGCCGGCTTGCCCAGCAGGATCTCGATCAGGTACTTGGCGTACAGCGCCGCGTTGTCCGAGGTGCCGCGCGCGGTGAGCAGGACGAAGCGCGGGTTGCGGGCAGCGATCCGGGACGCGATCTCGAAGATCTTGGGAGCGCCCTCGTCGAGGATCCGCTGCAGGACGGCCGGCTGCTCGGCCATCTCCGCCGCCATGATCCGGCCAGGGACGGTCTGCGTGTCGGACATCGTGGATGTGCCTCCGATGAGTGGTCCAACCCCGCTGGGCGGGCGTGCCCGGCGGAGACCTCTACGGCGGCGAGTCCGCACACTCGCTGCGGTGAATCTGCGGCAATCCTACGGGCGGCGTCCGCGCCGGGCACATCAGAACTCCGTCCGCGGCAGGTCCGGGCCGGCCCGGGGGCCACGGGGCCGCAAACGCCGGGAGCCCCTCCCCGCGGTGCGGGGAGGGGCTCCTGCCGGCCGGTCGACCGGCCGGCCCTGTCGATCGGCCCGCCCGTCCGGTCAGCCCGCCTTGTTGATCAGCTGGTCGATCGCGGCGTCGGCCTCCTTGGCGGCCTGGTCCACCGACTTGCCCTTGAGGATCGCGGTCAGCATGTCCGGCAGGATCTTCTGCTTCTCCACCGCGCCCCAGCCGGGGGCCAGCGGGGTGAACCAGGCGTCCGGCACGGCGTTGGCCGCGGCGGCGGTGGCCGGCTTGTTCTTCAGCGGGTTCAGCTGGGTGAGGTTGTTCGGCAGGATGTCCTTGTCGGCGAGCGCCTGCTGGGACTTGGTGCTGGTGAACATCCGGACCCAGTCCGCGGCCAGCGCCGCCGAGGGCGACTTGGACGTGACGGCGAGGGCCGAGCCGCCGATGAAGGTCGGCAGCGGCTTGCCGCCCGGGCCGGGCATGGTGGCCACCTTGACGGCGTCCTTCAGGCTCGGGTCGCCGGTGACCGGCGCGGTGACGCTGGCGGACTCGAAGCCGTTGCCGTAGAACGCCGCCGCGTGGCCCCGGGCCATCGACTCGAACTGGTTCTGCTCGTTCACCGCGAGGTCGCCCTTGTTGTACTTGCGCACCAGGTCGACGAAGTGGGTGATGCCCTGCTGGGACTTGGGGTCGCTCAGGGTGCCGTGCCAGTTGCCCGCGCTGTCGAACCGGGCGATGGCGCCGCCGTACGCGGAGACGTAGCTCATCGCGGCGTACCAGTACGGGCCCGGCAGGTAGAGCGACGAGTAGGTGCGGTCGGCCTTGTTCTTGTCGGCGACCTTGTCCAGCGCCGTGCGCAGCTCTTCCTCGGTCTTCGGGAACTCGGCGTTGCCGGTGGCCTGCTGGAAGGCGGCCGAGTTGTAGATGGCGACCCGGGCGCCCGCGTAGTACGGCACGCACCAGAGCTTGTCCTGGTAGGTGCAGGTGTTGGCGAGCGCCTTGATCCAGGAGTCGGAGTTGTCGAACGTGTTCCGCTCCACCGGGGCCAGCGCGCCGGACAGCACGTACTTCATGGTCTCGGTGTTGCCGAGCTCCACGACGTCCGGGGCGGTGCCGTCGGCGAGCGCCTTGTCCAGCTTCGTCACCTTGTCGGCCCAACCCTGGTAGGCGAGCTTCAGGGTGACGTTGGGGTACTTGGCGGCGAAGTCGTCGTTCACCCGCTGGACGAGGTCCGGCCAGCTCTTCTGGGCGTCGTCCATCAGCCAGACGGTGACGGAGCCGGTTGCGGTCTTCGGGTCCGTCGAGGCGTTCTTGGCGTCGCTTGACGCAGAGCCGCCCGACGAACAAGCCGTCAGTCCGACCGCGAGCGCCATGATTCCGGCCGTAGCCATGAGCCGACGCATCTTCACGCCATCCTCCGAGGGTGTTAGAGCCTGTGCCCGCCGGCAGCGTGGTGGCGCCCGCCGGGACGGTGTCCGGGGAGGGGCGGCGAAGAGCTTAGGGGTGGGCCTATACCACATCCGGTGAAATTGAAATTCGAACCGGATGAACTGGAGCCTGGCCTAGACCACTGACGGTGTCAACGCCAAATGGCCTGGCAGCCGGGGCCGTTGCAGACCTGTTGTACCGCGTGGCGATCAGTGGCCCCACCGTTACCCTAAGTAGAACTTAAGGGTGCCTTAAGGAGGATTTGAGGGAACACCGTCAGGTTGCGACATCGCAGGTCAACGGGGGGAAACGGCAGCGGGCCCGCCATGCGACATGCGCATGACGGGCCCGCTGGGCGCGTGCCTCCCGGCACCCTGTGTCACGGCCCGGCCGGGACTCCCCGGCCGGAGATCGGACGGTCTCAGCCGACCGCCCCCGGCTGCCCGGTGAGCACCTCCACGGCCGCCAGCCCGCAGACCCGGGCGGCACCGTGGGTGGCGATGTGCAGCGCACCGACCGGCTCGGACTGCGGCAGGCCCATCTCGACCACCGCGGCGTCCGGGCGGGCCGCCACCAGGCGGGCCAGCGCGGCGGACATCCACTCGTGCCGGTGGACGTCCCGGACCACCAGCACCAGGCGGCGGCCCTCGGCGCCGGCCAGCACCTCGGCCACCACCGTGTCCAGCACCGCCGGCTCGGCGGTCTCCGGGCCGACCTCGCGGGTCCGGGTGCCGGGGAAGCGGTCGGCCAGCATGCCGGCCACGCCCCACGGGGTGACGTCGCCGACCGCGATGTTCGGCTCGGCGGAGAACGAGGCCACGTACGGGCGCTCGGTCACCGGCAGGACCTCCCGGCCCGGCGCGCGGACCACGCGCAGCGCCCGGCGGGCCGCCCGCAGGCCGACCGCCAGGTCCGCCTCCGGCCGCTCGCCCTGGGCCGCGATCCGGCCCCAGCTGCCGAGCGCCCGCACCCGGGCGGCCGCGTCCGCGAGCCGCTCCTCGGCGAGCTTGCCGGACTGCACGCCCGCCACGATGGCGTCGCGCAGCATCAGCACGGTCGCCTCGTCGGCCAGGCCGCCGCCCACGCAGATCGCGTCCGCGCCGGCCGCCAGGGCGAGCACGGTGCCGTCGCCCATGCCGAAGGTGTCGGCGATGGCGCCCATCTCGATGGCGTCGCTGACGATCAGGCCCTGGTAGCCGAGGCCGCCGTCCTCCGGGGCCGCGCGCAGCAGGTCGCGCAGCACCAGCGGGCTGAGCGTGGCGGGAAGCTTCGGGTCGAGCGCCGGGATCATGATGTGGGCCGTCATCACGGCCTTGGTCCCGGCGGCGATCGCGGCCTGGAACGGGATCAGGTCGCGGGCGCGCAGCACGTCCAGGTCGACGTCGATGACCGGCAGGCCGTGGTGCGAGTCGACCGCGGTGTCGCCGTGCCCCGGGAAGTGCTTGGAGCAGGCCGCGACACCGGCCGACTGCAGGCCCTCCACCCAGGCGGCGGTGTGCCGGGCGCACAGCTCCGGGTCGGCGCCGAACGAGCGGACGCCGATCACCGGGTTGCGCGGGTTGGAGTTGACGTCCGCGGTGGGCGCCCAGTTGTAGTTGACGCCGGCGGCGGCCAGGGCCCGGCCCAGCTCGCGGGCGACGTCCCTGGTCAGCGCCGGGTCGTCGATCGCGCCGAGCGCGAGGTTGCCGGGCCAGGACGAGCCGGAGCCCGCCTCCAGCCGGGTGACGTCGCCGCTCTCCTCGTCGATGGCGATCAGCAGGTCGGGGTTCTCGGCCCGCAGCGCCCCGGTGAGGGCGGCGAGCTGGTCGAGGTCGGCCACGTTGCGGTCGAACAGCGCGACCGAGCCCAGACCGGCCGCCAGGTGGCGGCGCAGCCACTCCGGCGGCTCGGTGCCGACGAAGCCGGGCTGGAGGACGGTCAGCGCGTCGCGGTGCAGCTGGTCGGAGGCCGGGAGGGTGGGTACGAGGATGCTCATGGCGGGATCAGCCCTTCACGGCGCCGTCGGTGAGGCCACCGACCGCCTTGCGCTGCAGGAAGACGAACAGGATCAGCACCGGCAGGGCGAACAGCGTCGAGGCGGCCATGGTGGCGCCCCAGTCGGTGCCGAAGTTGGTCTGGAAGGAGGACAGCCACAGCGGCAGCGTCTGGCCCTCGGTCTTGTTGAGGATCAGGACCAGGGGGAACTCGTTCCAGGCCGTGATGAAGCCGAACAGCGAGGTGGACATCAGGCCCGGCGCCAGCAGCGGGAAGATCACCTTCACGAAGGCCTGGGTCCGGGTGCAGCCGTCCACCATGGCCGACTCCTCCAGTTCCTTCGGCACCGCCGCGATGAATCCGCGGAGCGTGAAGATGGTGAAGGGCAGCACCATCATCATGTAGAAGGCGGTGAGCGGGACGAGGCTGTTCAGCATCTCGTTGTCGCGGGAGATCAGGTAGACCGCGATGGTCATGACCTCCCAGGGCGCCATCTGGGCCGCCATGACGACCAGCACGAAGCCCTTGCGGCCGCGGAACTTCATCCGGGCGATGGCGAAGGCCGCCAGGGTGGCGATCACCAGCGAGAGCAGCACCGCGAGGATCGTGACGATGAAGCTGTTGGCGGTGTACGTCCAGAACTTCGGCGCGTCGATGGCGGTCTTGAAGTGGTCGAAGGTCGCGTTGAGCGGCAGGAACACCGGCGTCTTGCTGACGATGTCCTTGTCCGGCTTGAACGCCGTGACGATCATCCAGTAGACGGGGAACACGAAGAAGACGAAGAGGACGACCGCGATCACGTTCGGCCAGGTGCGTCCGATGAGCGAGCGCCTCACAGCTCGTCCTCCTGCTTCAGAATGATGCGGAAGTAGTACGCCATGAGCGCACCCAGCATCAGGATGGTGAGGACCGCGATCGCGGAACCGGTGCCGTAGTGCTGGCGGCCGGTGCCCTCCAGGAAGGCGTGGATCGGCAGGGTCCGGGTGAGCCCGTCGGGACCGCCGGCCTTGATCGCGTAGATCTGCGTGAAGGCCTTGAAGATCCAGATGACCTCGAGGAAGGTCGTGGCGAGGAAGAACGGCTTGAGGTTCGGGAAGACCACCGAGGTGAAGATCTTGACCGCGCCGGCGCCGTCCATCCGGGCAGCCTCGTAGAGCTCCTTGGGGATGGTCGTCAGGGCCGCGTACATGTTGAACGCGACGAACGGGATCGAGCCCCAGACGAGCAGCAGGAGGATCACGAAGAACGTCGAGTACTGGCTGCCGGTCCAGTTGAAGGTGGCCATCGAGTGCCAGCCCAGGGTGTCCAGGAACCAGTTCACGACACCGAACCGGGTCTCGAACAGCCAGGTGTAGACGGTGGTCGCGGCGACCACCGGCATCGCCCAGGCGAGCAGCAGGCCGATCGACAGCAGCAGCCGCATCTTCTTGCCGAGCCGGTTGAGCAGCAGACCGACCAGCGAACCGCCCACCATGATCAGGAAGACGTTGAGCGCGGTGAAGGCGACGCTCCGGCCCGCGACCGACCAGAACTCGGGGTCGCTGAGCTGCTCGGTGTAGTTCTCGAAGCCGTTCCACTCGGTCAGGTGCTGGACGAGCTGGCGCGCGTTCAGGTTCTGGAACGAGACCAGGACGGTCTTCAGCAGGGGCCAGCCGAGCAGGGCCAGGGTGGCCACGGTGGCGGGCAGGAGCAGCAGGTACGGCGCGAACCGGGAGCCGAAGCTCCGGCCGTCCACCGGTCTGGCGCTCTTCTTCGGGGTGCCGGCGCCGCCACCGCGGTGGGCGCTCGTCTCAGTAGTGGCCACAGCAGCCTTCCCCGATGCCGGGGACTGTGTCTGCACCCGCTCCGAATGCACAGCCATCGTTCTCTCTTCCTGACAACCTGACCACGACGGACAGGCGTCGCCCACCGGCTCCCCGCCGGGAGTCGGTGAGCGACGCCGCTCGACTGTTACTGCTTGGCGTTCAGACGCTTGGCGATCTCGTCGTCGGCCTTCTTGGCCGCCGCCGCGTAGTCACCGGTCAGAGCGTTGGTCAGGAACTCCTTGATCGGGTTCGGCTCGTTCTCGACGGCCGCCCAGTTCGGCGTGGTCGGGGTGATGCCACCCACGACGGCCGCGTCCTTGGCGGCGGTGGCGAAGTCACCGACGACCTTGTCGTTGAGCGCCTTCTTGTTCGGGATGAGACCCGCCGCGGCGACCAGGCCCTCGTTCTTGTCGTTCAGGGCGACGGCCAGGAAGTCCTTGGCCATCTCGGAGTTCTTGCTCGCCTGGGCGATGGCCAGGTTCGAGCCGCCGAGGAACACGCCGGAGGGCTTGTCGGCGGTCTTGCCCGGGAGCGGGAAGAAGCCGATCTTGTCCTTCGGGATGGCCTTCTCGTCCGGGAGCTCCCAGCCGAGGCCGATGATCGAGCCGACGTCGCCCTTGCCGAAGACGTCCTTCTGCTGCGGCTTGGCCTCGTCCTTGTCCTTGGCGCCGGTGACCGACTTGCCCTGGATGGTCTTGTAGGTCTCGAAGGCCTTCTGCGCCTCGGGGGACGACAGGCCGCCGACCCACTTGTCGCCGTCCTTCTTCGCCAGCTTGCCACCCTCGGTGGTGAGCAGACCGAAGTAGACGTACCACTCCTGGCCCGGCATGTACAGCGGGTCGGCGACACCGGGGGTGGCCTTGAGCTTGTCCAGCGCGGCGTAGAACTCGTCCAGGGTCTTCGGGGTGGCGGTCAGACCGGCCTTGGCCCAGAGGTCCTTGTTGTACGCGACGACGCGGTTGGTGACGTACCACGGGGCGGCGTACTGCTTGCCGTCCAGGATCGCCGACTCGCTCTGGTTGGCGGCCCAGTCGGCACCGCCGATGGCGGCCTTGTCCTTGGTGATGTCCAGCAGGCCACCGGTGGCGGCGTACCCGGCGGTCTGGGTGTTGCCGACCTCCAGGACGTCGACGGAGCCCTCGGAGAGCGCGGCGGTGACCTTGGGGCCGATGCCGGTCCACTCCTGGACCTGGAACTCGACCTTGGAGCCCGCGTACTTGGACTCGAACTCGGTCTTCACCGAGTCCTCCCAGCCCTTGGGGGCCGAGCCACTCATCAGCCAGACCTTGAGCGTCTTGCCGCTGTAGTCCTTCTTGCCATCGG
Source organism: Streptomyces sp. BE20 (assembly GCF_036322525.1). Lineage (NCBI taxonomy): Bacteria > Bacillati > Actinomycetota > Actinomycetes > Kitasatosporales > Streptomycetaceae > Streptomyces > Streptomyces sp. BE20. Next base: position 250,495 of record NZ_JAQYWW010001090.1, read on the forward strand.
CCGCGGTGGACGAACCGGTCTTGGGGTCGTCCTTCTTCGCGTCCGAGCCACAAGCCGCGAGACCAACAACCATGGCCGCGACGCCGACTGCCGCAATGAGCTGACGCTTCACGCCATCCTCCTGAGGGATGCCTGGGTTACCCCCGTCGGGTGGCTGCGGCGGACCCACACAATGCGGGAGGAAAGGTGCCGCGGACCCCAGCGAACGGGTGGGGGGATTCATAGTGACCGGCCTAGTGGTGTAGACCAGATGCCTGGAGCTTGGCCTAGACCAATGGGCCTGTCAACGGCTGTTCGACCGATCAGGACCACCCGTTATCAAGCCGACACCGCACATCGTTCATCGCGTGATGAGGTATTCGTTCCGTAGCCATACATGCAACGATGTGAGTTGTTAATGATGCGGCGGGGCCCCCAAAAGCCCCGCGAGAAGCGGGAGACAGGTCCGATGAGCAGCGACGGGGGCAGCACGGCCCAGGTCAACGACCCCCAGGTGAAGAACCTACCGACGCAGGGCGGCGCAGACCCGACGGCCCGGGTGCCCAAGTACTACGGCCTCAAGCGCCACCTGCTGCAGCTCACCGAGACCCAGCCCGCAGGGACCCCGGTTCCGCCCGAACGGGCACTGGCGGCACAGTTCGACACCTCCCGCACCACCGTCCGGCAGGCCCTCCAGGAGCTGGTCGTCGAGGGCCGGCTGGAGCGCATCCAGGGCAAGGGCACCTTCGTCGCCAAGCCCAAGGTGGCGCAGGCCCTCCAGCTCACCTCCTACACCGAGGACATGCGCGCCCAGGGCCTGGAACCCACCTCCCGGCTGATCGAGATCGGCTACATCACCGCCGACGACCGGCTGGCCCCGCTGCTGGACATCAAGCCCGGCGGCCGGGTGCTGCGGATCGAGCGCCTCCGGCTGGCCAACGGCGACCCGATGGCCATCGAGGTCGCCCACCTCTCCGCCAAGCGCTTCCCCGCCCTGCGCCGCAACCTGGCCAAGCACAACTCGCTGTACACGGCCCTGCGCGAGGTGTACGGCGTCACCGTGGCCGAGGCCGAGGAGACCATCGAGACCACCCTCGCCGACCCGCGCGAGGCCGGACTGCTCGGCTCCGACCTCGGCCTGCCGATGCTCCAGCTCGCCCGGCACTCCTTCGACGCCGAGGGCAACCCGGTGGAGTGGGTCCGCTCGATCTACCGCGGTGACCGCTACAAGTTCATCACCCGCCTCAAGCGGCCGGAGCTGCCCGAGTAGCCGCACCCCTCCTCCGTGCTTCCGGGCATCGGCGTGCACTCCCCGCACACGCCGGTGCCCGTTCCGTTTGCCCGGCGCGCGTACCCCTCCTCCGCGCCCGTCCGCCTACCGGCGCGCGTTCCACTGACCAAGCGTGCGAGGCACCCACCCGGCGTGCGCACCATCGGGGTGGCGCGCAGATCGCCCGGATGGCGGGAAGTTGCGCGAACCCAGTGACACAGGTCACTCCATGCTCTAGATTCCGCATCCGTACTGACTGTCGATCACCACTGGTGCTGCTCGGCGGACCCACGGGGGGTGTGCGACTCCTCGGGGTTGCGGCGCCGACGAGGTGAAACCCTCCGAAGCGGAGCCGAACCATGTCGTCAGACCTCGATACCGACCAACCTGTCATGCCCGAGCCAGAAGGCCCCCCGGACCTCCCGGCGGTCACCCCCGAGCGGGTGCTGGCCGCGCTCGCCCTGCTGGTGCCGATCGTCGCGATGCTCTGGGTGGGCTCGTACGACAAGCTCGACCCCGAAGCCGGCGGAGTGCCCTTCTTCTACTGGTACCAGTTGCTCTGGGTCCCGGTCTCGGCCGTCTTCACGGTCGCGGCCTACCTGCTGATCAACCGGGACGAGAAGGCCCGCCGGGCCGCCCGGAAGGCGGGTGGCGCCCGATGAACGGGGTCAACGTGCCCGCGCTGGCGGTCTTCGTCCTCTTCTTCGCGCTGGTCACCGTGATGGGCTTCCTCGCCTCCCGGTGGCGCCGCGCCGACAACGCGCTCCACCTCGACGAGTGGGGCCTCGGCGGGCGCAGCTTCGGGACCTGGGTCACCTGGTTCCTGCTCGGCGGCGACCTCTATACCGCGTACACCTTCGTCGCCGTCCCGGCCGCCGTCTACGCGACCGGCGCGGCGGGGTTCTTCGCCGTGCCGTACACGATCGTCGCCTACCCGCTGGTCTTCCTCTTCCTGCCCCGGCTCTGGTCGGTCTCCCGGGTCCACGGGTACGTCACGCCGGCCGACTTCGTCCGCGGGCGGTACGGCTCCAAGCCGCTCTCGCTGGTGGTCGCGCTCACCGGCATCCTCGCCACCATGCCGTACATCGCCCTCCAGCTGGTCGGCATCCAGGCGGTGCTGGACGTCCTGGGCGTGGGCGGCGGCGAGAACGCCAACTGGTTCGTCAAGGACCTGCCGCTGTTCATCGCCTTCGGCGTGCTGGCCGCGTACACCTACTCCTCCGGGCTGCGGGCCCCCGCGCTGATCGCCTTCGTCAAGGACGCCCTGATCTACGTCGTGATCATCGTCGCGGTGATCTACATCCCGATCCGGCTCGGCGGCTTCGGCCACATCTTCGACGTGGCGGGCGAGAAGTTCGCCGCGCCGAAGGCGACCGGCTCGCTCACCGTGCCGGAGAACAAGCAGTGGACGTACGCGACGCTGGCGCTCGGCTCCGCGATGGCGCTGTTCATGTACCCGCACTCGGTGACCGGCGTGCTGGCCTCCAAGTCCCGCAACACCGTCCGCCGGAACATGGCGATCATGCCCGCCTACTCGCTGATGCTGGGGCTGCTCGCGCTGCTGGGGTTCATGGCGATCGCGGCCGGGGTCGGCAAGGGCGACAAGACGTTCAACACCCAGCTGTCGGTGCCGCAGCTGTTCGAGAACATGTTCCCGGACTGGTTCACCGGCGTCGCCTTCGCGGCGATCGGGATCGGCGCGCTCGTGCCGGCCGCCATCATGTCGATCGCGGCGGCCAACCTCTTCACCCGCAACGTCTACAAGGAGTACCTGAAGCCCGACGCCACTCCCGCCGACGAGACCCGGGTGGCCAAGTTCGTCTCGCTGCTGGTGAAGGTCGGCGCGCTGGTGTTCGTGCTCGGCATGGACAAGCAGGCCGCGATCAACCTGCAGCTGCTCGGCGGCCTCTGGATCCTGCAGACCTTCGTCGCGATCGTCGGCGGCCTGTTCACCCGCTGGTTCCACCACTGGGCGCTACTGGCCGGCTGGGCGGCCGGCATGGTCTACGGCACCTGGAAGGCGTACAGCATCGCCAGCCCGGCCACCAAGCACTTCGGCGGCAACTCGGCCGAGATCCCCGGCATCGGCGAGATCGGCTACATCGGGCTCACCGCCTTCGTGCTCAACCTGCTGGTCTCGGTCGCGCTCACCCTGGCGCTGCGGGCCGCCAAGGCCCCGGAGAGCCCGGACGAGACCCGGCCGGCCGACTACGGCGCCGAGAGCGGCGACGAGGAGCCGAGGAACGCGCCGGAGCCCGTGACGGCGCATTGACGCACCCCGTGCGCGCCCTGTGATCGCGCCGTCTCCTCCGTCAACACTGGAGAGGCGGCGCGATCATATGTATGAACAGCCGCACGGACAGGGCACCAACAGGGCACCACCAGACCGGACCGGAACCGGCCGGCAACTGACCGACCCACGGGGAGCAGCGGCGATGGCAGAACTCGGCACCACGCTCAACGGTCAACACCTCTCCACCACCACCCACCCACCCGGCGCGACGGCCACCGGCCTGCCGTCCGTCCTGATCGCCACCCGCCACGGCGAGTCCACCGCCAACGTCGAGTTCCAGCTCGCCGAGGCCGTCGGCGCGCTCAGCGTGCCGATCAGCTGCCGGGACGCGGACATCCCGCTCTCCCTCCACGGCCAGCAGCAGGCCCACGCCCTCGGCCGCTGGTGGGCCGGCCTGCCCAGCGCCGACCGCCCGCGCAGCGTCTGGTGCTCGCCGTACGTGCGCACCGCCGAGACCGCCCGGATCGCGCTCGCCCAGGCCGCCGGGCTCGGCGCCGTCCCGGTCTCCCTCGCCGTCCGCTACGACGAGCGGCTGCGCGACCGCGAACTCGGCATCCTGGAGATGCTGCCCAAGGCCGCCATCGAGGCCAAGCACCCCGAGGAGGCGGCCCGGCGGCGCAAGATGGGCGAGCTGTACTACCGCCCGCCCGGCGGGGAGTCCTGGGCGGACGTGGCGCTGCGGGTGCGCAGCGTGCTGCGCGACATCTGCGCCGAGGAGGCCGGCCGGCCCGTCCTGCTGGTCGCCCACGACTGCACCGTGCTGATGCTGAGGTACGCGCTGGACCGGCTCACCGAGGCGCAGCTGACCGCGCTGGAGCCGGTGCGGAACTGCTCCACCAGCCTCTGGCGGGCGGAGGGCGACCGGCTGCGGCCCGCGCACTGGAACGACACGGGGCACCTGGGCGACGGGGAGTGACCCCCTGCGGCCCGGGCCTGAGCGGCGCCGGCCCGAGCGGCACCGGCCGGCGGGGCGCCCGGGCCGCTCAGGCCGGCGCGGGACGGCCGGGTACGGGGCGGCCCGCGCGGGCCGCCGGCACGGACGGCCCGGTGGCTCGGACGGCGGAGGTCTCGGGCTCCGCGAAGCAGCGGCGGTACGCCAGCGGGGTGGTCCCCAGCCGACGGCCGAAGTGGTGCCGCAGGGTGGCCGCGTTGCCGAAGCCGCAGCGGGCGGCGATCGCGTCCACCGGCTCCGTGGTCGACTCCAGCAGCCGCTGTGCGAGCAGCAGCCGCTGCCCGGTCAGCCAGCGGTGCGGGGTGGTGCCGGTCTCCTGATGGAAGCGGCGGGCGAACGTGCGCGGCGACATGTGGACCCGGGCGGCCAGCTGCTCGACGGTCGACTCCCGGTCCAGGTGGTGACGCATCCAGTCGAGCAGCGGCGCGAGCGAGTCCCCGTCGTGCTCCGGCATCGGCCGGTTCACGAACTGCGCCTGGCCGCCCTCCCGGTGCGGGGCCACCACCATCCGCCGGGCGATCCCGCGGGCCACCTCGGCGCCCTGCATCCGGCGCACCAGGTGGAGGCAGGCGTCGATGCCGGCCGCCGTCCCGGCCGAGGTGATCACCGGGTCGTCGTCCACGTACAGGACGTCCGGCTCGACCGTGGTCAGCGGGAAGCGCGAGGCCAGCTCCGCCGTGTGCCGCCAGTGCGTGGTGGAGCGGCGGCCGTCGAGCAGGCCGGCGGCGCCGAGCACGAAGGCTCCGCTGCAGATGGAGAGCACCCGGGCGCCGCCCTCGACGGCCGCCCGGACCGCGTCCACCAGCGGAGCCGGGTACTCGGGGCGGACGCCGGTCGCGGTGACCACGACCAGGTCGGCCTCGGCGAGGCGCTCGGGGCCGTGCGGGACGTCGACGGAGAAGCCGGCGTGCGTCCGGTGCAGGCCGGGGCGGGCGCCCGCGATCGCGAAGTCGTACCCGGGCAGGCCGTCCGCGCTGCGGTCCAGGCCGAACACCTCGCAGGCGACACCGAGCTCGAAGGGGTGGAGCTCTTCGAGGACCACCGCGACCACGTTCTTGAGCATGCCCCCAGGATAGGACGACCGCTGGCAGTTTTTCGATGCATTAAGGCATTCCTGCCACTCGTAGGCGTCCGGCGACGCGAGCAGAGTGAAGTCATGGATTCCGACACCATCGCCAGCGCACTCGCCCTGGTCGGGGCCGTCGGCGGGATCGGCCTGCTCGGCGCCCTGATCGGACGCGAGGTGGCGCAGCAGGACGCCGCCGGACGCGACAACTGGCACCGCCCGGGCGGCTACCCCGTCGACCCCGCCCTGCCCGACCGGCTCTACGGCACCATGCCCGCCGCCTCCCTCCGCCCGTCCGCCGACCCCGCCACCGCCCCCTCCGCTCCCCCCACTGCCACCGGCGACCGCGTCGGTCCGTCCACGGCCGACCCGGCGACCGGCGCCGGCAGCGGTTCCGGCACACTGACCGGATGGACATCGCCATCCGCCCGGCCCGCGCCGAGGACTTCGAGGACGCCGGCCGCATCACCGTCGAGGCCTTCGTCGGTGACGGGCACACCTCGCCCGAGAGCGACTACGTCCACCTCCTGCGCGACGCCGCCCGCCGGGCCCGGGAGGCCGAACTCCTCGTCGCGGTCGACGCGGCCGAAGGACGGGTGCTCGGCTGCGTGACCTTCGCGGTCGGCGGCTCCGAGTGGGCCGACATCGCGACCCCCGAGGAGGGCGAGATCCGGATGCTCGCCACCTCGGCGGCCGCCCGCGGGCGGGGCGTCGGCGAGGCCCTGGTCCGCGCGGCGCTCACCCGCAGCCGCGAGCTCGGCCTGGCCGGGATGGCCTTCTCCACCCGCCCGGAGATGACCACCGCCCACCGCATCTACCGGCGGGTCGGCTTCCGCCGGTCCCCGGACCGGGACTGGTCGCCGTACCCTGGCGTGGATCTGATGGTGTACAGCCTGGCGTTCTGACGCCCGGTCCGGCCCCGGTTCCGGGTGGCCGGCCGACGATCAACCGGGGTCTTTTGATATAAACCTCTGATCGAGACACCTCGCGGCAGCCCATCGATCGGGGGAGAAGAACCCATGCACGACGGGCCCAGCCTCGGCGCGCCCTCGGCGGTGAGCGGACCCACGCTCCAGGACATGCGCGAGGCCCGGGGTATCCCGGCCCCGCGCGGCAGCCGGTACGCGGTACCGGCGCCCCCTCCGGAGCCGCCCCGCCCCCTCCCCCCGTCCGTGCGCTTCGCGTCGGTCGACGGCCTGCGCGGCCTCGCCATCGCCTCCGTGCTGCTCTACCACACCAACTGGTTCCAGAACGGCCTGTTCGGCGTGGACGCGTTCTTCGTCCTCTCCGGCTTCCTGGTCACCCTGGTGCTCATCCGCGAGCTGGACCGCACCGACCGGATCGCGCTCGGCGTCTTCTACCGCCGCCGTGCCAAGCGGCTGCTGCCCGGTCTGCTGGCCACCGTCTTCCTGGTGGTCGCGCTCTCCGCCCTGGTCAGCCCGCTCAAGGACGTCAGGGAGTTGCGCCCCCAGGCCCTGGCCGCCCTCGCCCAGGTGGCCAACTGGGCCCAGCTGGAGCGCGGGGACGCCTACTGGCAGCACTACGCGGGGATCGACCCGCTGGCCGCCATGTGGTCGCTCAGCATCACCGAGCAGTTCTACGTGGTCTGGCCGCTGCTCCTGCTGCTCATCCACGCGGTCTGCCGCCGCTCGCTCACCGCGACCGGGATCGCCACCGGCGTGCTGTTCGTCCTCTCCGCCGCCGTCGCCCCGCTGATGTGGAACGGCTCCAACGCCGACCGCCTCTACCTGGGCACCGAGACCCGCGCGGTCGGCTTCGCCGCCGGGGCCGCCGCCGCCTTCGTGGTCTACCTGCGGCTGCGGCGCAAGGCCGCGGACGGCGCCGGGGCCGGCCCGCGCACCCAGCGACGCTTCCGGGCCGCCTCCGGACCGGCCGGCACCGCGCTGCTCACCCTGCTGGGCACCGCCACGCTCGGCGGGCTGGTCGCGGCCAGCCTCACCGTCCACGACTACAAGCAGCCGTGGCTCTACCAGGGCGGCCTGGCCGCGGTGGCCGCGCTCTCGGCCGTCCTGGTCGCCTCGCTCTGCCACGACCGCGGCCCGCTGGTCCGGCTGCTCTCGCTGCCGCCGCTGCGGCTCACCGGCACCATCTCGTACAGCCTCTACCTGCTGCACCTGCCGGTCTACTGGATGCTCCAGCGGTTCGTCGACGACATCTCGCCGCCGATGCTGCTGGCGATCGGCGCACCGGCCTCCTGGGTGCTGGCCTGGCTGCTGCACACCGCGACCGAGCGGGTGCGGGTCATGCGCTGGCGGCCGTTCCCGACCGTCCCGATCCTCGCCGCCACCACCGCGGTCGCCACCGTCGGCGCCTGGTACCTGCCGGCCTGGGTCTCGTACGACATGCGCTCCGGCTCGGCGGGCCGGCCGCTGGTGCTCGCGCTGGGCGACTCCTTCTCGCAGGACCTCGCCACCGGCCTGTACCGGCACGGCGACCGCTTCCGGGTGGTCGACGGCGGGATCAGCGGCTGCGGCGTGTTCGGCGCGGAGAGGGTGCGCGGCACCTCGAAGGAGGAGTTCGACACCACCGACGAGTGCCGCGACCGCACCGGGCGCTGGGAGCGGGACCTGGGCCGGACCGGGGCGCAGGCGGTCGTGCTGCACCTCGGCTGGGACGCCGCCGAGCAGTACCTGGACGGCACCTGGCTCAACCCGTGCGACGAGTACTACCGCACCCGGTACGGCACCCAGCTCGCCGAGGCGGTCGGCCTGATCCGGCAGCGCGCGGGCGACGCCAAGGTGCTGCTGATGAACGAGCGGGTCGAGAACGGCGCGATCAACAAGACCTGGGGCACCTGCTACAACCAGCAGGTCGCCGAGTTCGTACGGGGCTCCGCCGGCACCGTCCAACTGCTCGACCTGAACGCCTTCTACTGCCCGGACGGCACCTGCCTCTGGAAGGACCGCGACGGCCACCTGGTCTCCCCCGCCACCGACGGCGTGCACCTGACGCCGGCCGGCATGCGGGTGGTCACGCCGTGGCTGGAGCAGCAGATCTCGGACGCGCTCGCCGGGGTGCGGGCCGACGGGCCCCCGCCCGCGACGCCGCAGGCCACCCCGGGGGGACAACCGAGCACTCCGGCCCCGGCACCCGCCCAGGCACCCGCCCCGACGGCGTCGCCGGCCGCCACCGGCCAGCCCACGCCCACGCCCACGCCCACGCCCACCGGCCAGAGCACGCCGACGGGCCGGGCGACCGGGACGACCCAGCCGCCGGCGGCCGGGAAGCCGTCGACGAGCACGAGCCCGTCCGCCAAGCCCCAGCCCTAGCCCTAGCCCTAGCCGGATCCTGCTAGGGCTTGCGCGTGGCCTGCGGGCTGCCCGGGGCGGAGCCGCTCGGGGCAGGACTGCTCGGGGCCGGCGTGGTGGCACCCGGGGCCGGGCTCGCCGTCGTGCCCGGGGCGGCGGGCGCACTCGCGGCGGCGGTGCCATGGCCCTCGGGGGCCGCGGGCACCTCGTACGTCTGCGCGAAGCAGTCCCGGATCGCCTTCTCCGAGGCCGGCCGCCCGGCGAAGTCCATCCGCGGGGTGTCCTCGGTGGTCGGCAGGGTCGGGTCGATGCCGAAGTACAGCGACCAGAAGTACACCCCGGCGAGCTTCCGCTCCCGGGCGACCTGGCAGACCGCGGTGAACCAGGTCGCCTGCACGGGCTCGTTCAGCTCGCGCCTGGTGTAGAAGTCACCGGGCGTCTTGTACGCGCCCTTCTGCGCCGGGATGCCGACCTCGGTCAGCTTGGTGGTCGGCTGCACGCCCTTGCCGCGCTTGTCCAGCCAGGTGTTCCAGCTGGCCACCAGATCCGCCGCGGAGGCGTCGTCCCCCGCCGACTTGGCCGGGAAGTAGGCGTCGACGCCGGTCTGCTCCACCGGCACCGGGATCGCGCCCTTGGACCAGTTGTCCCAGTTGGCGTCGTAGGCCAGCTCGCCGCGGAAGGTCTTCCGCGCCTGCTCCACCAGCCCGGCCCAGTGCGGGTCGCTCTCCAGCGAGTTGAACTCGGTGCCGATGGTGAACTCGGCCGCGCCGTGGTCCTGGGCGGTCTTCAGGTACGGCGTCAGGAAGGCGGCGTAGCTGGCGAACCAGGCGTCCCGGTCGGCCGGGGCGATGTTGCCGCGCCAGTTCCCGGTGGTGGTGTACTTGAGCGCCTCCTCGTCCAGGAGCGGCCGGACGGTGGTGCGCAGGCCCGCGCGGTGCGCGGCGTCCAGCAGCAGGGCCAGCCGGTCCGGGCCGGGCGTGGTCGGCCGGGCCGCTACCGCGTTGGCCTTGGCACCCACCGTGTAGTACGGGAACGTCACCGAGAGCGCGTTGGCGTTGAGCCCGACCACGTAGTCGACGATGCGGTCGACCTTGCCCTGGACGAAGCTCTCCGGGTCGTTCGGGTCGTCCAGCCAGTACACCTGGACGCCCCACTCGGGGCTGCCCTCGGTCCACGGCCGGACCACCTTGGGGCCGGTGTCCACGGGCTCCTGCGGCGTGTCCTTCCCGAAGCCCCAGACGCGGCCCTGCTCCTCCGCGACGCCGGCGAAGTGCACTTCGGTCGGCCGCCGGTGGTCGAACTTGACCGGGTGGTCCCCGAACAGGATCGGGACGCCCACGGTGATGCCGAGCACGGCGGTCGGCAGGATGAAGATGACGAAACGTTTCATGGCTCTGGCAGCAGTCCCGTGTGATCCGTCAGGCCGGCTTGGCGATGACGACGAACTTGTTCTCCTCGCGGCGCAGGAACTTGATCAGCCCCCGCAGACCGCCCCAGCCCTCCAGGAAGGAGAAGAGCGGGATGGCCGCGACCACCACGATCGGCTCCCACCACTTGCGCCGGTGGTTGGCCGAAGCGACCACGTTCAGCCGCAGGCCCTCCCAGTACGTCCAGATCACGTAGGCGAAGTTGATCGACCAGACCAGCACCACCGACTGGGTCACCGGCGAGGTGTTCATCGTCCCGGTGAACCACGCGACCAGCAGCACCAGACCGACGTGCTGCAGCGGGCCGAGCACCCAGCTGACCATGCCCATCCCGATGAACAGCCGGAACCGCAGCGGGATGGACTTGTTGAAGCAGAGCGCCACCAGGCCCCAGGCCCAGCGCTCGCGCTGCTTGAGGAAGTCCTTGACCCCGGCCGGCGACGCCCCGTAGCAGCGGCCGTTGAACCAGTCGCTGCGGCCCGGGTAGCGCAGGCAGAAGTTCAGCGCCATCTGGGCGTCCTCGACGATGGTCTTCGGGCCGAAGTCCCAGCCGATGGTGGCCTCGACCGAGGACCGCACCAGCAGCAGCTCGCCGTGCACGCCGGCGATGGGGGTGCCGGTGCCGGTCATCGCGCGGAACCGGGCGATGTCGTCGGCCGGGCGGATCGCGTCGGCGAGCCAGGTGAAGGTGGAGACGGCGTTCTCGCGGGGGTACGTCAGGATGCCCTGCGCCATGTGCTTGGCGTCGTCCCCGGCCCGGCGCTGCCGGTTGATGAACTGGGCCACCGCGGCGGCGGTGTCCGGCCCGACACCGGTGTCGTCGTCCATGTGCAGCACCCAGACGTCGTCCTCGGCCTCGCCCTCGTCGATCCGCAGTTCGTGCGAGTAGTGGTTGGCGCGGGCCTTGAACTTGGTGCCGTTCGGCGTCTCGTACGCCTTCGGGACGGTCACCACCCGGATCAGCGGGTGCCGGGCGGCCAGGTCGTCGATCTTCTCGCCGGCCGCGCAGCCCTCCTCGGTGAGGATGTCCACCCGCATCCACGGGAAGTAGACCGGCAGGTGTTCGACGTACGAGAGGACCGAGCGCTCCAGCGCCGGGTAGGTGTCGTGCCGGCCGATGGTCGGTACCAGCACGATCAGGTAGTCGTCGTCGACCGGCACCGGCGGGGTCATCCGCCCGGCCTTGCGGATCCGGCGGCGCACCATCAGCACACCCTGGAACCCGATCAGCACGCCGAACACCGGCATGCCCCAGAGGATCGTGATCACCCAGCCGAGCGGGGTCGGGTTGGGCACGTAGGCCCAGGTCGAGAAGCCGAAGATGACCAGGAACGAGAGGTAGAAGGGGACGACCCGGGGCTTCCACGACATCTGCCGGTCGGCGAGCCTGGCCGCCTCGCGGGACGTGGTCAGGACCGTCCGCACCGGTGTTGCTGAGGTCATGGTGAAAGGGATTCCTCGTCGTCTTCGGCTGAGCGTTCATCCGTCCGGCCCAACGGCCGGAGCATCCAGCAGGCTACCCCGGGTAGGGCGGGGTGTCCTGGGGAGGCCGGACCTGACCGGGCGCCACCGGGCCCGGCGTGACCGGTCCGGGCGCCACCGGCGGGGCCGGCCAGGGCTGCTGAGGGGCCGCCGGCCCGGACGCGTACGGCTGGGGCTGGGGCCAGCCGGTCTGGGTCGGCTGCTCGTGCGGGTAGGGCTGGGGGTGCGCCTGCGGGTGGGGGTGCGCCTGCGGGTGGGGCTGGGGGTAGGGCTGGGCCTGCGGTGCCCAGGCGGCCGGCGCCTGCTGGGCATGCGGCTGGGCGTGCTGCTGGACCGGCCCGCCGAACGGCGGCTGCCCCGGGAACGTCTGCCCGGGGAACGGCGACTGCGCCGCCCACGGGCCGGGCGCCGGCTCCCGGCCGGTCTCCGGCCGCCGCAGCGAGCGGACCAGCAGCAGGACCAGCACCGCCGTCACCAGCACGCCGAGCCCGAAGGTCACCAGCTTCAGCCAGCCCTCGGTCGTCCCGGTGAACCAGCGGCGCTGCGGCTCGTCCAGCAGCGCACCCGTCAGGCTGCGCACCCGGTTGTAGCCCTCGACCAGCGCCACACCGACCGCCACCCCGCGCGCCCAGCCGTGCCCGCGCAGCAGCAGGACGCCCGAGACCAGGTACAGCAGGCCGTAGTTGAGGCTGCCGGTCTCGGCGGTCACGGCGTCGCTGCCGTAGTAGAAGATGCCTTTGACGAAGGTGGCGACACCGGCCTGCCAGAAGCAGTTGTACGCCGCCCAGCCGAGCAGGACGGCTCCCCAGGCCACGGCGATGCCACCGGCCGGGCGGTCCGGACGCACCTGTGTCATCTCCCGTACCCCCGCCCGCCGGGTGTCCCCCGGCATCAGCCCGCTCGATCCGGGCCACAGGATGCCACACGGGTCGGCGGCCCGGAATTCCGGGCGGCCCGGGGCCGCCGACTTGTTACCGAAGGCCGCGACCGCAGCCGGTGGCCCGGCCCGGCGCACCGCCGTCCGCCTCCCCGGCCCCGGCACCCGGGCCCCGGCCGCCGCCGACCGGTATCACCGCACGTGCAGGCCGCTCCAGTCCACGTTCGCGCCGAACGCCGCCGAACCGCCGGTGAGCGCCAGGGCGTCGTCGTAGGTGGCCTTGACGTCGGCGTTGGAGTTGCGCGGCTGCTCCGGGGTCAGGTTGTCCGCCGTCAGCGACTGTCCCCAGACCGTCCAGATCGTCCACGGGGTGCGCCGCAGGGTGTCCGGCTGGCGGGAGTTGACCGGGACGGCGAAGGACTCGGCCAGGATCCGCGGCTTGCCGTACCCGGCCAGGCCGTCGTAGTAGCGCTTGGTCCACGCCTCGCCGGTGCCGATCGGGCGCGCCGGGCTGCCGCTGTAGTCGTCCACCCCGACCAGGTCCACGTACTGCGCACCCGGGTAGTAGTTCCACGGGTCGACGCCCGGGGCGCCGTCCCAGGAGACCGGCGTCCAGGCGAACAGCAGGTTGTGCAGGCCCCGGGTCTCCACCAGGTAGTGGTAGGTGATCCGCCAGAGCGCCTGGTAGTCGGCCGGCTTCTGGCCGGACCACCAGAAGCCGCGGGCGCAGTCGGCCGCGTTCATCTCGTGGTACGGGCGCAGCAGCACCGGCACGTCGTGGGCGGCGAGGTACTCCAGGTGGTCGGCGAGGAAGGACAGGTCGGTCAGCAGCGCCCGGTACTCGGGGGTGCCGCCGGTGCTGTCCACGACCCGGCCGAACCAGCCCGGGTCGCCGGCCGCGGGCGAGGACGAGCAGAGCACCCGGTCGAAGGACTTGACGTCCGAACCCGGGTACGGCTGGTGGAAGGACATGCCGACCAGGCCGGCCGGGGCGCCGCCGTTGTCGGGCAGCTCGGTGGCGGTGCCGTCGCAGTTCTTCTGGACGCCGGCCGCGCCGTACGTACCGTCCGCCGCACGCGGGTGGCCGGACCAGACGGCAGCCATCAGGTCCACCGCGTCGTCGGTGTACTGCCAGCCGACCGCGCAGGCGGGCCAGCGCCCTTCGGAGTAGGAGCGCGGGTTGCCGACGCCCCAGCCGCTCTGGCCGTAACCGGGGCCGAGGTCGGTCTCGACGAAGCCGGGCAGCTTGCCGGTGATGTCGGCGGCCTTCTTGTAGTAGTAGCCGACCGGCTTGGTGCCCCGGTAGTCGCCGTACTCGGGGTTGTAGCGCTCGTTGTGCCCCTCGATGTGCTGGCCGATCACCGTGCCGCCGGAGCGGCCGGACCGGGCCGTGGCCTCCAGGTCGGCGAGCAGCTGCTGGACGGCCCGGGCGTTCGGCGAGGCCTGCGGATCACGGGCCAGCAGGTCGCGGCCGACCTCGGGGGGCAGGGCGCGGCCGGCGCCGTTGAGGGTGAGTTCGCTGCGTCCGGTCGGCCCGGCGGGGCCGGGCGGCGGCGGGGCGGAGCGGTCGTCCCGGCCGCCGAGCACCAGCGCGCCGGTGGCGAGCACGGCGGCGGACACGGCCAGGGCGGCCGGCTTGCCGTGCAACGGGCGGGGCAGGGCCACGGGGCACTCCTCCGGAGACCGGGGTCGGCCGGGGGCCCGGCGGCGACGCCCGGGCCGCCACGACCGGACACGCGTACGACTGACAGCCCGCGAGCCTGCCACACTCCCCCGCGTCCCGGCGAGCGGGCACGCGGGGGACGGCCGACCGGGCCGGCGGCGGGCGGTCAGCCCGCCGGGGCCGCCGGCGGGGCCGCGGGCGTCTTGGCCCGCTGGAGCAGCTGGTTCTTCACGTGCTCGCCGAAGCCCGTGGCGGCCGCCGTCGCGGCGGCGTCCGCGGTGTTGCCGCCCTTGGCGGAACCCTCGACGGTGAAGTAGGCGTAGCGCCCCAGGGTGCTCTTGGTGTTGGTGCAACCCGGAGTGGCGCAGAAGACCGGCGCCCCCGGGGCGGCGGCGCCCTTGAGGTGGCCGACGTAGTTCTTCAGGGCCGTCTCGGCCTGGATCTTGTGGTCGAAGACGGCGACGCCGAGCGTCACCGCGCTGTCGCCGGAGACGTAGGTGGCCCGGAGGACCTGGCGGCAGCCCTGGTCGCCGAGCGCCCGGCCGAGACCGCCGACCGTGGAGTTGCCGTCCCAGCAGGGCGAGTCGAGCGAGACGACGGTCCGGTTCCAGGTGGCGCCGTTGACGGTCACGGTGAGCGCCGAGAAGAGCGCCGCCGCGTCCTGCGGGGCCGGGTCGGTGGAGGCGTCCCAGAGCGGCTTCGACGGGTCGTCGGGGGTCGCGCTCGGGGTGGGGGTCGGCGTCGGGGTGGACGTCGGGGTCGGCTTGGCGGAGCCGGTCGGAGACGGCGCCGGCTGCTGGGTGGCCCCGGTCGCGGTCGACGTGGGCCCGGCGATCGGCTTCTCGTCGCCGTCCTTGCCCAGCAGGAGCAGGCCGCCGGCGACGACGCCGCCGATGATCAGGACGGCGACGGCCGCACCGATGATCTTCAGCCGGGTCTTGCGCCGGTGCTCGGCCGCGTTGCGGTCGGCGAGCGCGGCCCAGTCCGGCTCGGTCTGCTGCGGCGGCAGGTGCTGCGGCTGCGGCTGCGGCTGCGGCTGCGGCTGCGGAGGATGCTGCCAGTGGTGCGAGGGCACCGGCATCGGCGGCTGGGGCTGCGGCGCCGGCTGGGGCTGCACCGGAGGCTGCGGCGCGGGCGGCGGAACAGGCGGCGGCACCTGGATCGACTGCGGCGGCTGCGGCGCCGCGGGCGCCGGCGGCCGGGCCGGCGGCGCGGGCGGTCCGTACGACGCCGGAGGCGGTCCGAAGCCGCCCGGTGCCGGCGGCACGGCCTGGCCGCCGGAGGGCTGCTGCCCCGGCGGCACCGGTCCGGGTCCACCCGGCTGCTGGTTCTGTGCGCCCCCCGCACCGGCGGGAGGGGCCGGCTGCTCCCCCGGCGAAGCGGGCTGTCCAGACCACTCCCCGGGCACGCCCGTTCCGTCGCTCATGAGGCGAGATCGTAGGGCATGGCCCTGACCGGCGACCGCCCCGGTCACCATTCCGTTTCCGAATCCTGACAAGCCCCGGGGCGTCCGGAACCCCGGCCCGCGCCCCTTCCCGGCTCCCGCCCCGGTACCAGCGGTCATCGCGCCAACACGCCGCGCTGCACAACATGTGGTGTCGCATCGAGAGAGCACCACTAGATGTATGCTCGACCCTGCTGTCGACGCAGGGGAACCCGGTGCGAGTCCGGGACTGCCCCGCAGCGGTGAGCGGCCGTCTCCCCATGGGAGCCCGCGAGTCCGAGTACCTGCCGACGGTGTGCGAGCGCCTCCCCGCAGAGGCCCCAGCACGAGCACCACCTTCCGGGCCTCGCGGGCGGGCCGGGGACGACACGCCGCGCGACGCCACGGGCGCCCGCGCCGTCCTCCCCTGCCCCGAACGGCCCGGCCCCCCGATCTACCGACGCCGATCGCCGCCAGGAGAGAGCGCCTTGACCACCGCTGCCTCAGTCACCCTGCCCGCCCAGGGTTCCAGCTCCGCCCCCGCCGACCGTACGGTCTCCGACCCCGGTGGCGCGCTCCTCCGCGTGCTGACCGACCGCAGCGTCGACCTCCCCCAGGTGGACCCGGGTCACGTCGCCGCCGCCGCGCTGCGCGGCCGCAACGCCGGCTCGGACTTCGCCGAGCTGCGCGGCCTGGCCATCGACGCCGCCGCGTCGATGATCGCCGAGGACCCGCAGTACTCGAAGCTGGCGGCCCGGCTGCTCGCGCTGGAGATCGTCGACGAGGCGGCGACCCAGGGCGTGGTCTCCTTCTCCACCTCGATCACCGTCGGCCACGCCGAGGGCCTGATCGGCGACACCACCGCCGCGTTCGTCGCCAAGCACACCGAGGCGCTGAACGCCCTGGTCGACCCGGCCGGCGACGACCGCTTCGAGTACTTCGGCCTGCGCACCGTGCAGTCCCGCTACCTGCTGCGTCACCCGATCACCCGCAAGGTCGTCGAGACCCCTCAGCACTTCCTGCTCCGCGTCGCCTGTGGCCTGGCGGTCGGCGACAACGAGCAGTCGGTGCGCGAGGTGGCCGAGCTGTACCGCCTGATGAGCCGGCTGGAGTACCTGACCTCCTCGCCGACCCTCTTCAACTCCGGCACCCGGCACCCGCAGATGTCCAGCTGCTACCTGCTGGACTCGCCGCTGGACAACCTGGACTCGATCTACTCGCGGTACGCCCAGATCGCCCGCCTCTCGAAGCACGCCGGCGGCATCGGCCTCTCCTACTCGCGGATCCGCTCGCGCGGCTCGCTGATCCGGGGCACCAACGGCAAGTCGAACGGCATCGTCCCGTTCCTGCGCACCCTCGACTCCTCGGTCGCCGCCGTCAACCAGGGCGGCCGTCGCAAGGGCGCGGCCTGCGTCTACCTGGAGACCTGGCACGCGGACATCGAGGAGTTCCTGGAGCTCCGCGACAACACCGGTGAGGAGGCGCGCCGCACCCACAACCTCAACCTCGCGCACTGGATCCCCGACGAGTTCATGCGCCGGGTCAACGCCAACGCCGACTGGTCGCTGTTCTCCCCGGCCGACGTCCCCGAGCTGGTCGACCTGTGGGGCGCCGACTTCGACGAGGCCTACCTCAAGGCCGAGCTGGCCGGCAAGGCCGTCCGCACCATCCCCGCGCAGACCCTGTACTCCCGGATGATGCGCACCCTCGCGCAGACCGGCAACGGCTGGATGACCTTCAAGGACGCGTCCAACCGCGCCGCCAACCAGACCGCGCTGCCCGGCCGCACCGTCCACTCCTCCAACCTCTGCACCGAGATCCTGGAGGTCACGGACGACTCCGAGACCGCCGTCTGCAACCTCGGCTCGGTCAACCTCGGCGCCCACGTCGCCGCCGGTGCCACCGCCGCCGACCTGCTGAACGCGATGGACTGGGAGCGTCTGGACGCGACCGTCCGCACCGCCGTGACGTTCCTCGACCGCGTGGTGGACATCAACTTCTACCCGACCCCCGAGGCCGGCGCCTCCAACTCCCGCTGGCGCCCGGTCGGCCTCGGCGTGATGGGCCTGCAGGACGTCTTCTTCCGGCTCCGCCTGGACTTCGACTCCGCCGAGGCCAAGCAGCTCTCCACGCTGATCGCCGAGCGCATCATGCTCACCGCGTACGAGCGCTCCGCCGACCTGGCCGAGCAGCTCGGCCGCCACGAGGCGTACGCGGAGACCCGCGCCGCCCGCGGCGAGCTGCACATCGACCACTTCCCGAGCGCCGCGCCCGAGTGGGCCGACCGCTGGGAGGCCCTGCGCACCCGCGTCGCCTCCACCGGCCTGCGCAACTCGCTGCTCCTGGCGATCGCCCCGACCGCGACGATCGCCTCGATCGCCGGCGTGTACGAGTGCATCGAGCCGCAGGTGTCCAACCTGTTCAAGCGCGAGACCCTCTCCGGCGAGTTCCTCCAGGTCAACCCGTACCTGGTGCGCGAGCTCAAGGAGCTGGGCGTCTGGGACCAGCAGACCCGGGACGCGCTGCGCGACGCCAACGGCTCGGTCCAGGAGCTCGGCTGGCTGCCCGCCGGGGTCCGCTCGCTGTACCGCACCGCCTGGGAGCTCCCGCAGCGCGCGCTGATCGACCTGGCCGCGGCCCGCATGCCGTACATCGACCAGAGCCAGTCGCTGAACCTGTTCATGGCCGCCCCGACCATCGGCAAGCTCAGCTCGATGTACGCGTACGCCTGGAAGGTCGGTCTGAAGACCACCTACTACCTGCGCTCGCGCCCGGCCACCCGGATCGCCCAGGCCGCCTCCGGCGCCGCCCGCGCCGCCGCCCCGGTCCCGGCCGGTCCCGTCGCCGTCACCGTCGGCGCCCCGACCCTCACCCCGGAGGAGGAGGCCGCGCTGGCCTGCTCCCTGGAGAACCCCGAGTCCTGCGAGGCCTGCCAGTAATGTCCGACGCCCAGAAGATGCTGCTCGACCCCGGCTTCGAGCTGACCCTGCGCCCGATGCGCTACCCGTCGTTCTACGACCGGTACCGGGACGCGATCAAGAACACCTGGACCGTCGAGGAGGTGGACCTGCACTCCGACGTCGCCGACCTCGCCAAGCTGAGCGAGGGCGAGCGGCACATGATCGGCCGCCTGGTCGCCTTCTTCGCCACCGGTGACTCGATCGTCGCGAACAACGTGGTGCTGAGCCTCTACAAGCACATCAACTCCCCCGAGGCCCGGCTCTACCTGTCCCGGCAGCTGTTCGAGGAGGCCGTGCACGTCCAGTTCTACCTGACGCTGCTGGACACCTACCTGCCCGACCCCGAGGACCGCAACGCGGCCTTCGCCGCGGTGGAGAACATCCCCTCCATCCACCAGAAGGCCCAGTTCTGCTTCAAGTACATGAACGCGGTCGACCACATCGACTCGCTGCAGACCAAGGAGGACCGCCGCGCGTTCCTCCTGAACCTGATCTGCTTCGCGGCCTGCGTCGAGGGCCTGTTCTTCTACGGTGCCTTCGCGTACGTGTACTGGTTCCGCAGCCGCGGCCTGCTGCACGGCCTCGCCACCGGCACCAACTGGGTGTTCCGCGACGAGTCCATGCACATGGACTTCGCCATGTCGGTGGTGGACACCGTCCGCGCGGAGGAGCCCGACCTCTTCGACGAGAAGATGGCCCAGCAGGTCACCGAGATGCTGGAGGAGGCCGTCGAGGCCGAGCTCCAGTTCGCCCAGGACCTGTGCGGTGACGGCCTGCCCGGCATGAACACCGAGTCGATGCGCGAGTACCTGCAGGCCGTGGCCGACCAGCGGCTCGCCCGTCTGGGCCTGCCGGTCCGGTACGGCTCCACCAACCCGTTCGGGTTCATGGAGCTGCAGAACGTCCAGGAGCTGACCAACTTCTTCGAGCGCCGGGTCTCCGCCTACCAGGTCGCCGTCGAGGGCTCGGTCTCCTTCGACGACGAGTTCTAGGCCCCTCCCGGCCCCGGCCCGCCGGGGCCGACGCCCGCTGCCCCGTACGGAACCTCCGTAGGGGGCAGCGGCGTTCGGGGCGCCCGCGCCGCGCCGGACACGGCGAAGGGCCGGGGAGCGGTTGCGGCTCCCCGGCCCTTCGTCAACTCCCCGGGCTGCGTCAGTCGTTCGAGACCGTCGCGTACCGCGGCGTGCCCTCGGCCATCTGCCGCAGCGCGTCCTTGCGGTCCCGCTTCGACAGCTTGTCGATGTAGAGGAACCCGTACAGGTGGTCGGTCTCGTGCTGGAGGCAGCGTGCGAAGAAGCCGGTGCCCTCCACCCGGACCGGGTTGCCGTCCTTGTCCCGGCCGGTCACCGCCGCGTAGTCCGGGCGGGCCAGCTCGGCGTACGCGGTCGGCACCGAGAGGCAGCCCTCGTTGCCGTCGTCCAGCACGCGGCGGCGGTCCGCCGGGTACTCCTCCAGCACCGGGTTGATCACGTGGCCGACGTGGCGGACACCCTCGTCGTCCGGGCAGTCGTAGACGAAGACCTTGAGGTCCACGCCGATCTGGTTGGCGGCCAGGCCCACGCCCTCCGCCGCGTACATCGACTGGAACATGTCGTCGATCAGCCCGGACAGCTCGCCGTCGAAGGCGGTCACGTCCTTCACCTCGCGGTGCAGAACCGGGTTTCCGAAGACGGTGATCGGGCGCGCGGTGCCCCTGGAGAGGTCCGGCTCCTCGCCGACCACCTTCACCGGCTGGTCCCCGCCCTGCTCGGGCTCGTGATCATGGTCGTGCTGGTGGTCGTGCTGCTCCGCCATCGCTGCTTTCCGCTTCCGCTTCCGTCGACTGCCGTGCCCGTGGACTGCCACGCTGTACCGGTCAAGGGTAAGCGGCCCGGTCAGCAGACTTCTTCGAGATCCCGATATGCCCGGGTTCCGGGCGCAGCGGCCGCCCAGCGGTCCAGCAGTGTCCGCACCAGACGGGCCGGCGCGGCGATCCCGCACTCGCGCTCGACCAGCCACGACATCCCGCCCGCGCCCTGGCTCAGATGGCTCAGGTGGCCCGGGTGCGCGGCGTCGCCGTCGTCGTGCGGGTCGTGGTGGGCGGTGTGCCCGTCGTCCGAGGCCATCCGGCTCTCCGAACAGGCACGGCACAGCAGCCGCACCGAGGACGTCCAGTCCTCCGCCGCGTAGCCGGCGTCCGCGACCAGCCGCTCCAGGGCGTCCCGGTCGGCCGCCGTCGCCGCCTGCAGCAGCACCACGTAGGTCGGCACCGGGGACGGCGCCCACAGCTCGATCTCGTCGAACACCGGGTAGGCGACCCCGTCGGTGACCCGTTCGCCGTGCGGTGCGCCGTCGTGCAGGACCACCTCGCCCCAGCGCCGGCCGGAGGACGGCAGCGGGATCGACAGGACCTCGATCCGGGCCGGGTCCAGTCGGCGGCCCCAGACCACCTCGGACTCGCCGTCCGGGGAGAGCCGCACCGGCGTCGTCCCCAGGTCCAGGCTGACCGGTCCGTCCGGCTGTCCGCCGGGACCGCCGGGCAGCCGCAGCCCGTACGCCTGCCAGGCCCGCCGGGCCAGCGCCCAGTCCTGCAGTGCCGTCGCCGTGATCCCGAGGTTCCACCAGTCCGGGGCGCCCTGTTCGCGGTCGAGCAGCGCCACCGCCCGCAGCCCGGCCGCCCGCGCCTGCTCCCAGTCGCGGCGGAACTTGTGCAGCAGCGCGAGGTTGAACCACGAGTCCGACAGCCACGGCTCCAGGTCGGCCGCCATCACCAGCAGCGCGCCGGCGTCCTCGTAGCGGCCGTCACCGATCAGCGTGAAAGCCCGGTCCGTCGTCTGCCGCCAGGTGGCGGACGGCCGGTGTCGTGCCCGGTGGAAGATCCTCACGTTCGTCCCTGCCGTCGTCGTCCGCTCAAGTCCCGTGTCCGCTCCCGCGTCCGGGGCCCGGTGCCCCGGGTCGGTGTTCCACGCTACGACCGCATCCAACCACGCCCACCGCCGCGCGCGCTTCCCACCGCCGCGGTTGCCCGGCGCCGGTCCCCACCCCCAGCCTGCCCGCAGCGCCCCGCCGGCTCAACCCCGGACGGACGCCGTCCCCGCCCGGCGGCCCCGTGCCCGGGCTACCCGCGCACCCGGACCAGCGCGTCCACCACCCGGGCGTCGTACACCCGCCCGCGCCCCAGTCGCAGCACCTCCAGGACCTCCAGCCGGCCCACCGCCTCGCCCGCCCCGCGCCCCCGCGCCGCCGTCAACAGGTCGTCGTGCGCGTTCGCCACCCGGATGATCCTCGCGGCCAGCGGCACCGCCCGGCCGCCGCCGTCCGGCGCGGGCCACGGGTCGGCCAGCCGGGCGACCTGCTCGGCGACCTGCCGGGGTACGCCGGTCCGGCGGATCACCTCGCTGCCGAGCCGGGCGATCCGCTGCTGTTCGTCGTCCGGCAGCAGCGCCGTCGCCCCGCCGGGCACCGGCTCGACCAGCGACAGCTGCCCGACGTCGTGCATCAGCGCCGCGTACTCCAGCAGCGCGAGTTCCCGGGTGCCCAGGCCCAGCTCGCGGCCGAGCGCACAGGCGGTGTCGGCGACCCGTCGGGCGTGCCCGGGGGGCGTGTACCCGGCCACCTCGGTGGCCTTGGCGAGGCTGGCGATGGTCTGCCCCGTGGTGGCCCGGACGGCCGCCGCCCGTCGGAACGACACCTGCGCCAGCAGCAGCGGCGCGCAGAACAGCGGCAGCGCCCAGAGCCCCACCTCGCCGGCGGCCAGGCTGACCAGCATGCCGGTGGCGACGATCGCCGAGCCGATCCCGAACAGCGAGCGCAGCTCGTCCTCCAGCACCGCCGGGAACCGCAGCCCGCTGCGGGCCCGGCGCAGCAGCGCCGCCAGGGTGACGTCGCAGAGCGCGGCGAGCGCGGCGACCGCGGTCAGGAACGCCCCGTACGCCGGGCCGTCCGCGGAGTACCGGTCGACCACCCCGCTGTTGTAGAGCGGCTGGAACACCGCGGCCGCGAAGGCGGCGCCGAGCAGCCGCCGCGCCGCGCCGTCCCAGCGTGCGCGGTCGCCCCAGGGCCGGCGCCGGTGCCGGTGCCGCCGGTCGCCGCGCGGGCCCGGCACCGCCGCCCTGAGCGCGGCGGGCAGCAGGGCGAGGAGCAGGCCGACGCCGGTCACCGCCACCACCTGGAGGACCCCGTGCGCGGTCGGCAGCCCGCGCAACGGCCCGAGCAGCGCGTACGCGAGCGCACCGGCGGCCCCGATCGGCGCCTGCTCGCGGTCACCGGGGAGGGTGATCCGGACGCACTCGCCGAGCGCGATCAGCACGGTGAAGGCCAGCGCCACACCGGGCTCGGCCACCCCCCGGACCGCCACCGCACCCAGTGCGGCGGCCAGCAGCGCGAGCGCCCCGGCGTGCACCACGCGCACCGGGCCCGTGCTCGGCGCCCGCACGCCCGCCACCCGCGCCCGGTCGGTCGCCGCGCTCACGGCTGCCCGGTCGTCGGCACGGTTCCGCCCTGGGCGGGGACGCCGCGCGGGGCCGCCCGGACCGGCTCGGGGACGCCGAGCGGGATGTCCGGCACCGCCCGGATGCAGTCGGCGGGCGGCGGCAGCACCGGCTGCCAGTCGTGGACGGCCAGCGCGGAGACCAGCGCCCGCACCATCACCGGATCGAACTGGCTGCCCGAGCAGCGCTCCAGCTCCGCCACCGCCTCCGTGACCGGCCTGCCCCGCCGGTAGGAGCGGGTGGACGTCATCGAGTCGAACGCGTCCGCGACCGAGATGATCCGGGCGAACTCCGGGATCTGCCGGCCGGCCAGCCCGCTGGGGTAGCCCCGCCCGTCCATCCGCTCGTGGTGGTGCAGGATCCCGGCGTGCGCCTCGCCCAGGAAGGCGATCCCGCGCACCAGCTCGTACCCGTGCACCGGGTGCACCTCGACGGCCCGCCGCTCGACCTCGGTGAGGGGACCGTTTCTGCGCAGAAGCTCGGTGGCGACCCCCAGCTTGCCGACGTCGTGCAGGACGCCCGCGTACCGCAGGGTGCGCAGCCGCTCGGACTCCATGCCGAGCTGACCGGCGATCAGCACCGCCGCCTTCCCGACCCGTTCGCTGTGCCCCCGGGTGTAGGCGTCCTTGATCTCCACCGCCTGGACCAGGGCCTGGACGGTGGCCTGGTGGGCTTCGCGCTCCCGGTGCCCCTGGGCGAACACCCAAGCGGAGATGGTCAGCGGCAGTAGGGCCAGCAGCGCGGCGAACGCGCCGTACGGCCCCTGCCAGAGGACGGCGACCATCAGCCCGCCGGCCGCGTGCACCACCACGGGCAGCCCGACCGCAGCGGCCGGCCCGCGCAGCAGCGCGGTGGGCCTGCGCCCCTCCGCCAGCACCAGCATGCCGCCCACCAACACCCCGTTGACCAGGCAGAACGTGCCGAGCGCGGCGAAGCCCGGGAGCAGCGCGGCGGGGAAGCGGGAGCCGAGCAGCAGTTGCGGGCCGGCCAGGAGGTGGAAGACCAGCGAGGCGGCGAAGGCGGAGAGCGCGAGCTGGGAGCCGTTCCACAGCTGCCGCCGCCGGCAGGCCGGTTCGGCGGCGCCCACCAGCGCGGCCGGCGCCGCCACCAGGGCGGCGGCGGCCGGCGGCAGCATCAGCACCCCGGCGAACAGCACCGGGAAGAAGGCGTTGACGCTGGGCCGGGCCGGCACCCGGGCCGCCGACGGGGGGCGGCGCAGCACCGCCCGGACCAGCCGCAGGCACGGCGTGGGCAGCCCCTGGGCGAGCGACTCCCAGCACCCGTGCAGGAAGGCCAGCAGCCCGACCTTGGGCCAGTCCACCGGCGCGCCGAGCCAGTGCGGCGGGTCCAGCGGGGCCGGTGCGGGCAGCAGCGGCAGCAGGCAGCAGAGCGCCGCCACCGGGACGGCCACGAGGTAGCGCGTGGCGCCCTCCGGCAGGTCCGTGTCTCCACTGTCGGTAGCGATCTCGACCTCCCCGCCGTCCTGGCCCGCGCGGCGCCCGGCCCGCCGGGCCGACCGGCGGTGAGTGCCCGTCAGGAGGATAGGGCGCCGTTCCGGCGTGGGGACGCATGATGGCGCAATGCCGCAGCTGGCACACCGCCAACTCACTCGAACGAGTGACGGCGCATACGAGCAGAACGGGAGCGGCCCCGGGAGCTCAACGCTCCCGGGGCCGCCCGGCGCGCGCCGTTCGGCGCACAGGTCGTTCCGTGCCCGCAGCCGGCGGGCCTCCGCTCACTCCGCCGGAGCGCCGGCCTCGACCGGGGCACCGGCACGGGCCGACGGCTCCGCCGCCTCCCCCGCCGACCGGGCCTGACCGGCCGTCTCGGCGTGCACCTCGATCGTCGTCTCGACGGCGACCACCACCGTCTCGCCCGAGCGCTGCCCGGCCCGGATCGAGTCGATCCTGGCCAGCACCTTGCCGCGCAGGTCGGCCGGGGTGTCGTCGCAGCCGCAGGAACGCTTGATCAACGCCTTGATCGCCTGCTCCAGCCCGTACTGCTTCAGACACGGCGAGCACTCCTCGAAGTGCTCACGCAGCTTGGCGCAGTCGCCCTCGGCCATCTCGTTGTCGAGGAATTCGTAGAGGTGGTCGAGGACCTCGCCACACTCGGTGTCGTTCGGATCGCCGCAGCTCATGAGCCCGAGCCCTTCGCTTCCTGCCCTGCCCCACTGCCGGCCGGGACCAGCCCGCGCTCACGGGCGTAGTCCTCCAGCATGCCGCGCAGCTGACGGCGGCCGCGGTGCAGCCGGGACATCACCGTACCGATGGGAGTACCCATGATGTCCGCGATCTCCTTGTACGCAAAGCCCTCGACGTCCGCGAGATAGACGGCGATACGGAACTCCTCCGGGATGGCCTGGAGGGCGTCCTTCACGTCGCTGTCCGGGAGGTGGTCCAGGGCCTGGGTCTCCGCCGAGCGCAGACCGGTCGACATGTGCGACTCGGCCCGGGCCAGCTGCCAGTCCTCGATCTCCTCGGCGGCGGTGCGCTGCGGCTCCCGCTGCTTCTTGCGGTACGAGTTGATGAACGTGTTGGTGAGGATGCGGTACAGCCAGGCCTTGAGGTTGGTGCCCTCGCGGAACTGGTGGAACGACGCGTACGCCTTGGCGAACGCCTCCTGGAGCAGGTCCTCCGCGTCGGCCGGGTTGCGGGTCATCCGCAGCGCCGCCGAGTACATCGGATCCAGGTAGCCCAGGGCGTCACGCTCGAAGCGGTCCCGCCGGGCCTCCTCGCTCTCCTCCGCCGACACCCGGAAGGTGTCCTCGCCGATCGCCTCGGCCAGCTCCTCACCGGTGAGCGCCTCGCCCGTGGGCAGGCCCTCATCCGGGCCCCGGCCCGGCTCGGCCTCGTGCTCGGTCCCGACGACCGGACCCACCTCCTCGGCATGACGGGCACGACCCACGGCGGGCCGCCCCGAAATGGAGGATATCGGGCTGACGGGCTTCTCGCCCGCGGCAATCCAGTCCGACCACGAGGGGGCGAACGTCGCCGCGGCCTCGCGCTCGTCCGGCCGCTCGGGGCACGCGATCGAACCCATCTGCCCTGCCTTCCATCGGGACTCAAGCTGACGAGGGTGTCAACCACTGGAATCACTCCCGCATTCCCGCCCCCCGCCCGCAGTTCGCTCGAACGGGTGAACAGAGCGTGACAGCCCGCGCACGGGGCCCCGGGAACCCCCTCAGACCAGCCCCAGCACCCAGTCCCCGACCGCCGACGTGATCAGCTCCAGCACCTCGGCCTGACCGACCGGCGCCCGCTTCGGCACCTCGAAACCGTGGCTGCCGTACTCCAGCGCCACCAGCTCGTGCGTACCGGGCAGCTCCGGGAACTCCGCAGGCCCACCGAACGGGTCGGCCGCACTCTGCACCACCAGCGTCGGCAGGCCCGAGCCCAGCAGTTCCTCCGCCCTGCTCTTCTCCGGCCGGCCCGGCGGATGCAGCGGGAACGCCAGCGCCACCACCCCGACCGCCCCGGCCGCCGCGCCCGTCCGGCAGGCCACCCGGGCCCCGGCGCTGCGCCCGCCCACCACCAGCGGCAGACCGGCCCCGGCCAGCCGTTCGGCCACCGGCGCCCACCCCGCGTCCAGCGTCTTCGGCGCCGGCCCGAGGCGCTTCCCGGCCACCCGCCAGGGCTGCTCCACCAGCGCCACCGAGATCCCCCGCGCCGGCAGCGCCGCGGCCAGTGCCACCAGGTCCCGCGCCTCGATCCCGCCGCCGGCGCCGTGTCCCAGGGCCAGCACCGCCCGCGGTGCGGCCGCCGGGTGCAGGGTGATCCGGGTGTCCCCGACGGGCGTCGGGACGAGCTCCCTCGTCACGGCCTCCCGGCTCACGGCCTCCCGGTCGGCGGCCTCCCGGCTCACGGCCTCCCGGTCGGCGGCCTCCCGGTCGGCGACCGCCCGGTCGGCGGCTTCCTGGTCGGCGGCTTCCTGGTTCACGGCGGCTCCGGTACTTACGACGGGGAAGGACAAGGACGGGGAGAGGACAGGGGAAGGCGACGACCGGAAGGCAGGGCGGCGCGGCGGAGCTCAGAAGAGCGTGGTCTCGTACTCGACCTCGGTGTACGGCTCGGTCAGACCGGGCTCGTCGTTGCGGATGCTGCCGACCGCCGGCGACACCGGAGTGGCCCGCAGCGCCCCCGGCGGCGGGGGTATCAGCAGCCGCCGCAGCTCCTCGGGGTCGTCCCGCCGCGGATCCAGCCACTCGTCGAACGATCCCGGATCGAGGAAGAGCGGCATCCGCTCGTGGATCGGCGCCAGCAGCTCCTCGGCCTCCGTGGTCACGACGGTGAACGTCACCAGCCAGCCCTCCGGGTGGTCCGACGGCACCGTCCGGTTCCGCCAGAACTCGTACAGCCCGGCCAGGGCGAGCGGCGAGCCGTCCGTCCGGGAGACGAAGAACGGCTTCTTCCTCGCCTTCCCGCGCTCACCCGGCACCGTCTGCCACTCGTAGTAGCCGTCCACCGGCAGGATGCACCGCCGGGACGCGAAGGCCTGCCGGTACGAGGGCTTCTCGTGCACCGTGTCCGAACGGGCGTTGATCATCTTCACCGCCGCCTCCGGCGACTTCGCCCACTGCGGCACCAGCCCCCAGCGCAGCACCCGCAGCTGCCGCACCGGAGCCCGTTCCCCCTTCGGCACCCGTTCCAGCACCACGAAGGCGCTCTGCGTGGGCGCGACGTTCCAGCTCGGAGCCAGCGTCTCGGCCGGATCCCACTGCCGGACGCCGAACAGTTCGACGATGTCCTCGGGCCTGGTGCTCGAAGCGAAGCGACCGCACATGCCGTCAGCTTGCCACGACCGCGACCCCCGCCGGGTTTCTCACCCCCTCCTCACGCCCGCCGGAGAACCACCCGCCCCCGCCCGGCCGTCCCCCGCATGGCAGGCTGCCACCCCGGGACGGCCGAACCGAGGCGGAGGAGACCCCCATGGACGCCAGGACCATCGACGAACTGTGGACCGCCGTCACCGGCACCCAGCCCGCCCCGCCCGGCTGGCTCGCCCTCGCCACCGGCGCCGTCGCCCTGCTCGCCGTCCTCACCCGCCCGCTCTGGCGGATCACCCGCAACGCGGTGACCATCGCGCACGAGGGCGGCCACGGACTCGCCGCCCTCGTCACCCGCCGCAGGCTGGCCGGCATCCGGCTGCACTCCGACACCTCCGGCCTCACGCTCTCCTACGGTCGCCCCACCGGCCCCGGCATGGTCCTCACCGCCGCCGCCGGCTACCTCACGCCCGCCCTGCTCGGACTCGGCTGCGCCGCCCTGCTCGCGGCCGACCGGATCACCCTGCTGCTCTGGCTCGCCATCGTCCTGCTGCTCGCCCTGCTGGTCCGCATCCGCAACGCCTTCGGCTTCCTGAGCGTCCTGCTCACCGGCGCCGCCTTCTTCCTGGTCTCCTGGTTCGGCACCCCCGAGGTCCAGGCCGGCTTCGCCTACCTCGGCAGCTGGTTCCTGCTGTTCGGCGCGGTCCGCCCCGTCCTCGAACTCCAGCACCAGCGCCGCCGCGGCCAGGCCGGGGACTCCGACGCCGACCAGCTCGCCCGCCTCACCGGCGTCCCCGGCCTCGCCTGGACAGCGCTCTTCCTGGTCACCGCACTCGCCGCCCTCGCCCTCGGCGCGAGCTGGCTGCTCCGCCCCCTCTGAGCAGGAGCCCCCGCCGACGCGGGCGAAAGGACAGTTCCGGTACGGCCCCTAAACTTGCCCCATGACCGAGACCCTGTGGCCCGCCCCCGTCGCGACCAGCCCCGTTGACGCCACCGTCACCATCCCCGGCTCCAAGTCGGTCACCAACCGGGCCCTGGTGCTGGCGGCCCTGGCCGACGAGCCCGGCTGGGTGCGCCGACCGCTGCGCAGCCGCGACTCCCAGCTGATGGCCGACGGCCTGCGCGCGCTCGGCGTCGGCATCGAGGAGCAGGTCAACAACGACTCCGGCGGCACCGGGGGCGGCGAGGCCTGGCGGGTCATCCCCGCCCCCGCGCTGCGCGGCCCCGCCTCCGTCGACGTCGGCAACGCCGGCACGGTCATGCGTTTCCTCCCCCCGCTCGCCGTCCTCGCCGACGGCCCGGTCCACTTCGACGGCGACCCGCGCAGCCACGAGCGCCCCCAGCACGGCGTGATCGACGCCCTGCGCGCGCTCGGCGCCCGGATCGAGGACGGCGGCCGCGGCGCCTTCCCGCTCACCGTGCACGGCACCGGGGCCCTGGAGGGCGGCCCGGTCGAGCTCGACGCCTCCTCGTCCTCGCAGTTCGTCTCCGCCCTGCTGCTCTCGGGCGCCCGCTACAACCAGGGCGTCGAGGTCCGCCACGTCGGCGGGCCCGTCCCCTCGCTGCCGCACATCCGGATGACCGTCGAGATGCTCCGGCTGGCCGGCGTCCAGGTCGACGCCCCCGGGGACGGCGGCGAGAAGGACGTCTGGCGGGTCACCCCCGGCGCCCTGATCGGCCGCGACATGGTCGTCGAGCCCGACCTCTCGAACGCCGCACCGTTCTTCGCCGCCGCCCTGGTCACCGGCGGCCGGGTCACCGTCCGCGACTGGCCCCGCCACACCACCCAGCCGGGCGACCAGCTGCGCGACCTCTACACCCGGATGGGCGGCAGCTGCGAGTTCACCGACGAGGGCCTCCAGTTCACCGGCACCGGCCGGATCCACGGCATCGAGGCCGACCTGCACGACGTCGGCGAGCTCACCCCGGTGATCGCCGCCGTCGCCGCCCTCGCCGACTCCGAGTCCCACCTCTACGGCATCGCGCACCTGCGGCTGCACGAGACCGACCGGCTGGCCGCGCTCGCCAAGGAGATCAACGACCTCGGCGGCGACGTCAGCGAGACCGAGGACGGCCTGCGGATCCGCCCGCGCAAGCTGGGCGGCGGCGTCTTCCACACCTACGAGGACCACCGCCTGGCCACCGCCGCCGCGGTGATCGGCCTCGCCGTACCCGGCGTCCAGGTGGAGAACGTGGCCACCACCGCCAAGACCCTGCCGGACTTCCCCGCGATGTGGGACGAGTTGCTCACCGGAGTGGTGGCGGGCGGCTGAGCGGGAGACTGGGGACATGCGCCGTTACGGCAAGGACGCCGACGAGGACGACATCCGCAACCGGCCCGGGCGGAAGGGCTCCCGCCCTCGCACCCGGATCCGGCCCAAGCACGAGGACGCGGCCGAGGCGATGGTGCTCACCGTCGACCGCGGCCGGCTGACCTGCCTGATCGACCCGGGCACCAAGCAGGAACGCGAGATCGTCGCGATGAAGGCCCGCGAGCTGGGCCGCAAGGGCGTCGTCGTCGGCGACAACGTCTCCATCGTCGGCGACCTCTCCGGGGACGCCGACACCCTGGCCCGGATCGTCCGGGTCGAGGAGCGCAGCTCGGTCCTGCGGCGAACCGCGGACGACGACGACCCGTACGAGCGGATCGTCGTCGCCAACGCCGAGCAGCTCGCCATCGTCACCGCCCTGGCGGACCCGGAGCCCCGGCCCCGGCTGATCGACCGCTGCCTGGTCGCCGCCTACGACGCGGGGATGGAGCCGCTGCTCGTCCTCACCAAGGCCGACCTCGCCCCGGCCGAACCCATGCTGGACGCCTACGCACCGCTCGGCATCCGGTACGTGGTGACCCGCCGGGACGAGCTGGCCACCACCGGCGCCGAGGTCGTCCGCGAGCGCCTGCGCGGCCTGCGCACGGTGTTCATCGGCCACTCCGGCGTCGGCAAGACCACCCTGGTCAACGCCCTCGTCCCGGAGCACCAGCGGAGCACCGGGCAGGTCAACTCGGTCACCGGCCGGGGCCGGCACACCACGGTGTCGGCCCTCGCGCTGCGCCTGCCGCCGCCGCCCGGGGCCAAGCCGGGCTCGAAGAAGGCACTGGACACCGGCTGGGTGATCGACACCCCCGGCTTCCGGTCCTTCGGCCTCTCGCACATCGACCCGTCCCGGGTGATCCTGGCCTTCCCCGACCTGGAGCCCGGCACCGCCGAGTGCCCGCGCGCGTGCAGCCACGACGAGCCGGACTGCGCGCTGGACGCCTGGGTGGCCGAGGGGCACGCCGATCAGGCCCGGCTCTACTCGCTGCGCCGTCTGCTGGCCAGCAAGGAGGCCCGCGAGGACGACTGACCCGCCCGGGTGCGCGGGCGGAGTCCGGTGTTTTCGCGCGTTCGAGGTGTCGGAGCACCGCTGCCTGGTGATCATAGGAAAGTCGGGCCGGATCACGGCCCGTTTCCGGCGATCGACAGGGAGAGCACGCGATGGCATGGGCCCTGGTGATCCTGGCCGGTCTCCTGGAGACCGGCTTCGCGATCAACCTCAAGCTCAGTGAAGGCTTCACCAAGCTCTGGCCCACCATCAGCTTCTGCGTCTTCGCCCTCGGCAGCTTCGGCCTGCTCACGATCTCCCTGAAGACCCTCCCGGTCGGCCCCGCGTACGCGGTGTGGACCGGAATCGGCGCGGCCGGCACCGCGATCTACGGCATGGTCTTCCTGGACGAGACCACCTCGGTGCTCAAGCTGGTGTCGATCTCCCTGGTGATCGCCGGGGTGATCGGCCTCCAGCTGAGCGGTTCCGCGCACTGAGCCCCCGCCCGCCCGGGGCGGGTTCGGCCCGAGGCCCGGCCCTTCCCGGTCCGGTCCGGTCCGGTCCGCGAGCCCGACTGTCCTGATCGGGGAGGGCTCGCTAGGGTTTCGGACATGGCCGACTACCACGACGACCTCCGACTCGCCCACGTCCTCGCCGACTCGGCCGACTCGGTCACCCTGGAGCGCTTCCGCGCACTCGACCTCCGGGTCGAGACCAAGCCCGACCTCACCCCCGTGAGCGACGCCGACAAGGCCGCCGAGGAGCTCGTGCGCAGCATCCTCCAGCGGGCCCGCCCGCGCGACGCGGTGCTCGGCGAGGAGTTCGGCCTCCAGGGCACGGGACCGCGCCGCTGGGTGATCGACCCGATCGACGGCACCAAGAACTACATCCGCGGCGTGCCGGTCTGGGCCACCCTGATCGCGCTGCTGGAGGACGGCCCGGACGGCGTCGAACGGCCGGTCGTCGGCATCGTCTCGGCCCCCGCGCTGAACCGCCGCTGGTGGGCCGCCAAGGACCTCGGCGCGTTCGCCGGCCGCAGCCTGGCCAAGGCGAGCCGGATCCGGGTCTCCGGCGTCTCCCGGATCGAGGACGCCTCCTTCTCCTACTCCTCGCTCTCCGGCTGGGAGGAGCGCGGCCGCCTCGACCCGTTCCTCGACCTCACCCGGGCCTGCTGGCGCACCCGCGCCTACGGCGACTTCTGGTCGTACATGATGGTCGCCGAAGGCGCGGTCGACATCGCGGCCGAGCCGGAACTGTCCCTGTGGGACATGGCGGCCAACTGCATCATCGTCGAGGAGGCCGGCGGCCGCTTCACCGGCCTGGACGGCATCCCGGGCCCGGGCGGCGCCGACGCGGTCGCCTCCAACGGCCTGCTCCACGAGGAGGCGCTGGGCCGCCTCGGCGTGTGACCCCGGCAGTGCCCCGTGACATGGGTGCGGGCCCGCCACGACCGGTGCTCCGGTCGCGGCGGGCCCGCTGCTCATCGGGGGCGCGCCGGCGTCACCGCTGCTTGCGCAGCTCCCGCACGGCCGCCTCCAGGCGCTGACCGTAGTCGGCGTCGGCCTTGCGGAAGTTCTCGATCGCCCGCTCGACGATGTCGTCGCGGTCGGCCGAGACCTTGGCGATGAAGCCGGCCAGGTTGGCGACCAGCCGCTGCTTCTCGTCCTCGCCGATCAGCCGGTACAGGTTGCCCGCCTGCACGAAGTCGTTGTCCTCGGCGTGCGAGGGGGCCTCGGAGGTGCCGGTGGCACCGCTGACGGGGGTCGGCGCCCAGAGCGGCCGGCCGGTCTGCACCGGGCCGCCGAAGCTGTTGGGCTCGTAGTTCTTCTGGCGGCCGTGCCGGCCGTCGTACAGGTGGCCGTCACGGCTGTTGTTGCGCGCCTCGGCGGCGTGCGGGCGGTTGACCGGCAGGTGGTCGGCGTTGATGCCGACGCGGTAGCGGTGGGCGTCCGCGTACGCGAACAGGCGGCCCTGCAGCATCTTGTCGGGGGACGGACCGATGCCGGGCACGAAGTGCGACGGGGAGAAGATCGACTGCTCGACCTCGGCGAAGACGTTGTCGGGGTTGCGGTTGAGCTCCAGCTTGCCGAACTCGACCAGCGGGTAGTCGGCGTGCGGCCAGACCTTCGTCAGGTCGAAGGGGTTGAAACGGTAGTTCGCCGCGTCGGCGGCCGGCATGATCTGGACGCTGACCGTCCAGGTGGGGAACTCGCTGCGCTCGATGGCCTCGCGCAGGTCCCGCTGGTGGCTGTCCGGGTCCTCGCCCGCGAGCTTCGCCGCCTCCTCCGACGTCAGGTTCCTGATCCCCTGGTCGGTCTTGAAGTGGTACTTGACCCAGAAGTACTCGCCGGCCTCGTTCTGCCACTGGTAGGTGTGCGAGCCGAAGCCGTCCAGGTGCCGGTAGGAGGCCGGGATGCCGCGGTCGCCGAACAGCCAGGTCACCTGGTGGGTGGCCTCGGGCGACAGGCCCCAGAAGTCCCAGACGTTGTCCGCCTCCTGCGAGCCCGTGTACGGGTCGCGCTTCTGGGTGTGGATGAAGTCCGGGAACTTGGTGGCGTCCTTGATGAAGAACACCGGGGTGTTGTTGCCGACGAGGTCGTAGTTGCCCTCCTCGGTGTAGAACTTCAGCGCGAAGCCGCGCGGGTCGCGCACCGCGTCGGCGGAGCCGAGGTTGCCCGCCACGGTGGAGAACCGCAGGAAGGTCTCGGTCTGCTTGCCGACCTCGGAGAGGAACGCCGCCCGCGTGTAGCCGGTCACGTCGGCGGTCACGGTGAACGTGCCGTACGCGGCCGCGCCGCGGGCGTGCACCACGCGCTCCGGGATCCGCTCGCGGTTGAAGTGCGCGAGCTTCTCGAACAGCTGCTGGTCCTGGATCAGCGCCGGACCGCCGACACCGGCGGTCTCGGTGTTCTGGTTGTCGGCGACGGGGGCACCCGCCTCCGTGGTGAGGGTGGGGCGCAGCTCGTCCTGGGTAGTCATAAGAGGGTGCCTCCGCGTGATCCGGTCGTTACGACTCGATCCTAACTTGGACTTTGTCCAAGTCAACACTGGAACCAGACTGGGAGTGCACTTACCCTGTACCCATGAGTGACCTGCTGGAACGGCTTCGCGGACGTGGATGGCGGCTGACCTCGCAGCGCCGGGTCGTGGCCGAGGTCCTCGACGGAGAACACGTCCACCTCACCGCCGACGAGGTGCACGCGCGCGCGGCGCAACGGCTGCCCGAGATCAGCCGCGCCACCGTCTACAACACCCTCGGCGAACTCGTCTGCCTCGGCGAGGTGCTGGAGGTCGCGACCGACGGCCGCGCCAAGCGGTACGACCCCAACGCCCACCACGCCCACCAGCACCTGGTCTGCTCCGGCTGCGGCGCCATCCGCGACGTCCACCCGCTGGGCGACCCGCTGGCCGCGCTGCCCGCCTCCGAGCGGTTCGGCTTCACCGTCTCCGGCGCCGAGATCACCTACCGCGGCCTCTGTCCGGACTGTACGACCGGCCCCTGAGCAGCCCCCGCGAACCGCCCCCGTCGCCACCACCCCCGGCACAGGGTGTCGGGCGGACCGCGCAGGCGGGCACCTCGACCCGGTGAACGACGAGGACGACGAGGACGATGTCCCGACCCGCGCCGGGCCCGGTCGGTGCCCCCGGCCGGGCCCGGCGCTACGCGCTCAGTTCGGCGTGGAGGGCGCCCAGCAGGCGGCCGGCCCGCTCGGCCACCTCGGCCGGACCGTAGTCCGCCGCCCGCCGGCACCAGTTCTCCGCCTGCACCGGCTCCCCCCGGCGCAGCGCCAGCAGCGCGAGCCGCAGCGCCGCCCGCCCGTGCCCGGCGTCCGCGGCCCGGGTGTACCAGAGCATCGCCTCGGCCTCGCTGTCCTGCCGGGCCAGCAGCAGCCCCAGGTTGAACGCGGCGCTGCGGCTGCCCGCCGCCGCGGCCCGCCGGTACCAGCTCTCGGCGATCTCCAGCGCCCCGCGCTCGGCCGCCCGCACGCCCATCCGCACCTGGGCCCGCCGGTGCCCGGCGTCCGCCGCCACCGCGTACCAGTGCTCGGCCTCCTGGTCCGCGTCCCCGCGCCGGTCCAGCACCGAGGCCAGCCGGAACGCACCCTCCGCCGACCCGCCCGCCGCCGCCTGGCGGTAACGCTCCAGCGCGCCCGCCAGATTGCCGCGCTGCTCCTGCACCACCGCCAGCTGAAGCGCCGCCTCGCCGTGCCCCTCGGCCGCGGCGCGCGCGTACCACTCCTGCGCCTGCCGCTGCTCGCCGCGCCCGGCGTGCAGGACGCCCAGGTTGAAGGCGCCGTCCACGCTGCCCGCCTCCGCGGCCTTGGAGAACCACGGTTCGGCGCCCGACTCGTCACCGCGCTGCAGCAACACCACGGCCAGCGCGTTGCACGCCTCCCGGTGCCCGGCGTACGCGGCCCGGCGGTACCACTGCTCGGCCTGCTGGTCCCGCCCGGCGCCCGCGCAGAGCAGCCCCAGGTTGAACGCGCCGTTCTGGTCCCCGGCCTCCAGCGCGCTGCGGTACCAGCGCTCCGCCTCGGCGGCCTCGCCGCGCGAGGCGTGCAGCGCGCCCAGCGCGTTCGCCGCGTTGCCGTCCCCGGCCTCGGCCGCCTCCTGCCACCACTCGGCGGCCGCACCGAGATCCCCGGAGTCGCGCAGCAGGAAGCCCAGCGCGCACGCGGCCCGGGGCTCGCCGTTCTGCGCCGACTGCCGGTACCAGCGGGCGGCCTCCTCCAGCAGCGCCTGGTCCCCGCCGGCCCGGTCCTCCAGCAGGACGCCGAGGCGCAGCGCCGCCCGGGCGTGGCTGCGGGCGGCCGCGATCCGGTACCAGGCCTCCGCGGTCTCCTTGTCCCCGGCCGCCTCCCGCATCCGGGCCAACCGGTAGGCGGCCTCCCGGTGTCCGGCGTCGGCGGACACCTTGAACCAGCGTTCGGCGCGGACGTCGCGCCGGTGCTCCATCAGGTCGCCGAGCGCGTACGCGCCCAGCGGGTGACCGTGGTCGGCGGCGAAGTGCAGCCAGTACTCGGCCGCCTCCTCCTCGCCCTGGTCCCGCAGTTGCAGGCCGAGCGCGTGCGCGGCCGGCGCGCTGCCGGCCACCGCGGCCTGCCGCCACCACTGGGCCGCCTCGGCCCGGTGGCCCTGCTGGTGCAGCAGCACGCCGAGGTTGTTGGCGGCGGAGCGGAGTCCGGCAGCGGCGGCCCCGCGCAGGTACGGCTCCGCGTCCTCCAGGTCGCCGCGGCGCAGCAGCAGCGTGCCGAGCCGGCCGGCGGCGTCCGCGTCGCCGTCGTCGGCGGCCTGGCGGTGCCGGGCTTCCAGTGCGGCCTGCTCGCGGGCGGCCAGCGCGGTCTCGAAGCTCGCGGAGTCGAAGCCGGCGTGCTCGCCGGCGTCCGCCCCCGGGCCGCCCTGTTCGGTGAGCGCGCCGTACGGGCCGATCTCGGCGGTGAACCGGCTGGTGGGGACGTGCACCAGGCTGTCCGGGCCGTAGCCGGGCGCCGGGCGGCGCTCCGTCAGGCCGCTGGTGCGCTGGGCGGGCAGGGCGCCCGGGTTCCGCTCGGGGCTCTCCGCCCAGGCCTCGGTGTCCGCCTCGGTGGTCGCCGGTTTCGCTCCTGTCCCGTTCTTTCCGATCAGCCTCATGCCGACTCCCGCTCCCCCAGAGTGTCGCGGCATCCTTCCCCGGCCATCGGCCGGGGGGACCGTCCCCCGGTCTTGGACCGGAGGCACCCCCAGGGGGCGCGTCGGACCGGACGGCCGGTCAGCAGCCGTGCAACGTCCCCCATGTGTCCCATCGTCGCATCACCCGCAACCCGCGTACACCTGCCCCGGCCGATTTCGGCGGGGCGGACCCGAAGCCGACGAGATTGCTTCGGCGCTTTGTCGATTTCCCGACACTGGCGTCCGCAAACCCCGCTGCCGTCGTCCTTGGCGACGCTCGATGGTACCGGAGCAACCCCCGCGGCCCGGCCGAAA
The DNA here is from genome assembly GCF_036322525.1 of Streptomyces sp. BE20. NCBI lineage: Bacteria > Bacillati > Actinomycetota > Actinomycetes > Kitasatosporales > Streptomycetaceae > Streptomyces > Streptomyces sp. BE20. The sequence goes on from NZ_JAQYWW010001090.1 coordinate 287,657, forward strand.
AAACGCCAGAGGCCCGGAGGACGAATCCTCCGGGCCTCTGTGCTACTGAGTAGCGGGGACAGGATTTGAACCTGCGACCTCTGGGTTATGAGCCCAGCGAGCTACCGAGCTGCTCCACCCCGCGTCGGTAGCCAAACCATAACACGGTCGCGGGGTGGGACAGAAATCGGTCGCCGCAGCTCAGCAGCTCAGGGGCCGGTGCTCGGCGCCGGCGCCGGGGTGGCCCCCGGTGAGCCCGACGGGGCGGGCGTCCCCGACGGAGCCCCCGACGGAGCCCCGGACGAGGGCCCCGCCGACACGGCCGCGGGCGCGAGACCGGCCTTCTGCAAGGCCGCGGCCAGCGCCTTGGCCGCCTCGCTCTGCGCCTTCTGAGCCTGCCCGACGGCCACCCAGTCACCGGACTTGGCGGCGTTGTCGAGCTCGCCCTGCGCCTTCAGCACGTCCGCCATCGCCTTCTGCAGCTCCGGCGTGACCGTGCTCCCCGGCGCCGGCGTCGTCGGATTCGTCGGCGTCGTCGGGTTGGTGGGCGTCGTCGGGTTCGTCGGCGTGGTGGGTGCGGTCGGCGTGGTCGCCGGCGCCGCGCCCGCGAACACCTTCCGCAGCGCCTCCTCCAGCGTGTTCTCGAACGCCACGTTGTCGTTGCCGTAGACCGCCAGCACCTTCTGCAGCGTCGGGTACTTGGCGCCGCGCCCGCGGACGTACACCGGCTCGACGTTCAGCAGGCCGCCGCCGACGGGCAGCGTCAGCAGGTTGCCGTACTCCAGCTCCGAGTCACCGCCGCTCTTCAGCAGGGTGATCTGCTGCGCCACCTCCTGCCGCGAGTTGAACTGCGACTGCACCAGGTTGGGGCCGAGCGTCTTGGAGTCCCCGGGCACCTTGAGGATCCGGAGCTTGCCGTAGTCCGGGCCCGGGTCGGCGCTGACGGCCATGAACGCCGCCAGGTTGTCCCGGCCGCGCGGCACGAAGGTGGTCGTCAGCGAGAAGCTCGCCGACGTGACCGCCGGGTCCGGCATCCGCACCGTCAGGTAGTACGGCGGCTGGAACTGCTTGGTGTCGCTGGTCGGGTCCACCGGGACCTGCCAGATGTCGCTGCCGTTGAAGAACGAGTTGGCGTCCGTCACGTGGTACTGGCCCAGCAGGTCGCGCTGCACCTTGAACATGTCCTGCGGGTAGCGCAGGTGCGGCATCAGCGTGCCCGGGATCTCCGCCTTGGCCTTCACGGTGTCCGGGAACGCCTTCATCCAGGTCTTCAGCACCGGGTCGTTCTCGTCCCACTGGTACAGCGTCACCTCGCCGGTGTACGCGTCCACGGTGGCCTTGACCGAGTTGCGGATGTAGTTGACCTGGTTGGCGACGGTCAGCAGCTCACCGCGCTGGTTGGTCAGCGAGTCCTTGGTGGCCGTGCCCAGCGTCGTCTTCGACGAGAAGGGGTAGCCGTCCGAGGTGGTGTAGCCGTCCAGCACCCAGACCACCCGGCCGTTCTCGACCACCGGGTACGGGTCGGCGTCGATCGACAGCCACGGCGCGACCTTCTCCACCCGCTCCTTGGGCGTCCGGTCGTAGATCACCTTGGCGCCGTCGGTGATCGCCCCCGCGTAGAGGATCTGCGGCTCGGCGAACTTCACCGCGTACGCGGCCCGGGTCAGCGGGTTGTTCAGCGAGACGCCGCTGCCGCCGGTGTACTTGTACTGCTTGTTCTCACCGGAGTCGGTGGTGTAGTCGATCTCCTGGTTGGAGCCGCCCACGATCGAGTACGTGGAGGTCTTCTCGCCGTAGTAGATCCGCTGCTGGTAGTCGCCCAGCGAACCCGTCGCCGGCAGGCCGGACTCGGTGAAGACCGGCTGGCCCTTGTCGTTGACCTGGTTGCCCTTGGCCACCACCGCGCCGTAGCCGTGGGTGTACTTGAAGTGGTCGTTGATCCAGTTCCGCTGCACGCCGTTGAGGTCCAGCTCGCGCAGGCCGATCACGGTGTCCTGGGCGCCCGCGTCCTTGCCGTACCGGTCCACGTCCAGGGTCTGCGGGAACGCGTAGTACGACCGCTGCTGCTCGATCGACTGGAAGGTCGGCGAGACGACGTTCGGGTCGATCAGCCGGATGTCCGAGATGGTCTGCGCGTCCGGCTTCAGCGCCTCGGCGTCGGTCGTGCCCTTCGGGGTGTACGGGATCGTCTGGCTGTCCGAGATCCCGTACGCCTGGCGCGTCGCGTCGATGTTCTTCTGGATGTAGGGCGTCTCCTTGGCCTGCTCGTTCGGCTTGACCTGGAACTGCTGCACGATCGCCGGGTACACCCCGCCGATCAGCACCGCCGACAGCACCATCAGGCCCAGCCCGATCAGGGCCGGGGCCCAGGTGCGCCGCACCGGGGTCAGGAAGAACAGCACCGCGCAGATGATCGCGACGAAGAACAGGATCGTCTTCGCCGGCAGGAACGCGTTGGCGTCCACGTACCGCAGGCCGGTCCAGCCGGAGACCTCCCGGTAGGCGCCGGTCTTCACGGCCAGCGCGTACCGGTCCAGCCAGTACGCCACCGCCTTCAGCAGCACGAAGATGCCCAGCAGCACCGCCAGGTGCCCCTGCGCACCGACGCTCGCCCGCCGGCCCGGTCCCTGCAGCCGCAGCCCGCCGTACAGGTAGTGCACCAGCACCGAGGTCAGCAGCGAGACGATCACCGCGCTGAACGCGAAGCCCAGCACGAACTCGTAGAACGGCAGATCGAAGGCGTAGAACGAGACGTCGCGCCCGAACTGCGGGTCCTTGACCCCGAACGAGGTCCCGTTGGTCCACAGCAGCCACGTCCGCCACTGGCCCGAGGCCGCGGCACCCGCCACCAGCCCGATCACCAGCGAGATCCCGATCAGCGCCCAGCGCTTGAACGGCGCCAGGCCCGAGCGGTAGCGGTCCAGGCTCTGCTGCTCGACCGACATCGCCGACAGCGGCGGCCTCAGCCGGTGCGCCAGCCACACGTTGAAGCCGACGATCACCGCCATCAGCAGGCCGAAGACCGCGAACAGCCCGATCTTGGTCCAGAGCTGGGTGGTGAACACCGAGGAGTACTGGACCGACTTGAACCAGAGCCAGTCCGTCCAGAATCCGGCGAACATGACGAACAGCAGGAAGAGGACCGCGAGCACTCCCAAGGTCAGCAGGAGCACTCGCGCCCGCCGGGAGGGCGGGCCTACTCTGCGCCGGAAACCCGGCCCTGAGCGTTCCGGCATCTGGAATACCACGGTGGCACCTCAGTTGTGTCGTCTGGAGTCGGTCGGTCTTCAGTGCAACTTAACCAGGCTTTAGCCGAGTTCCCACCGTTAGCAGACGGTTACGAGCGCAGCAGGCCCCCACTCCCCGCCGGCGGGGACCTCACGGCGCTCCCGACGGGCTCCCCGCGGCACCGCCCGGCACCGCACCCGGCGCGGGACCCGGCACCGCCGGGCCCGCCGGACCCGCCCGGCGTGTGAGGATTGAGGCATGTCCGATGGATCCAATCTCCCCGACGACGTCTCCACGCTCCCGGCCGCGACCCCGCTGACCCGGGCCGCCCTGGAGATCGACGAGTACGCCGCCACCCTCGGCTGGGACCTCCCGGCCCGGCTGTTCGCCCTGGTGGACAGCGCCGCCCTGCGCAAGGCCGACCCGCGCATCGCCAAGCAGCTCGGCCTCGCCGACACCGAGGAGGCCGGCCTCACCCCGGTCGAGCAGGACGAGCTGCCGGCCGGCATGGAGCTGGACAAGTTCCTCGGCACCATCGCCTGGCCCGACGCGGTCGCCGGCTGCGCGCTGGTGGTCGAGCGGCTGATGCTGCCGCCCGGCTCCGAGCAGACCCGCCCGCGCAACGCCAGCGACGCCCAGCTCGCCGACTGGGTCGCCAACCATCCCAAGCGCGAAGAGGTGCGGATCACCGCCGCCGTGCTGCGCGGCGGGAAGAAGGAGGTCGCGCTGCGGCTGCGGTCCAAGGACGTCGCGCGCGAGGTGCTGACCGGCCCCGACCTGGTGCCGGGCCTGACCGAGGCCCTGCTGGCGACCTTCTCGTAGCGCAACTCGCCACCCGGTCACCCGGCCGTCCGGCCGGTTGACCGGTCTTCCGCATGCCGGTCCGACGATCTCGCGATCTTCAGGTCTTCCGGTCTCGCGATCGCCCGGCCGGCCGGCCGTGGGCCGGTCGGTCGGCTACGCGGCGCAGGACGGCAGTGCGGCGGTCTGCCCGGAGCGGATCTGCTCCAGCGACTTCAGCGCGCCGTCCAGCGTCTCGGCCTTGACCAGGGTCAGCCCGTCCGGGGTGTTCTTCCCCGCCTCGGCGCAGTTGGCGGCCGGCGTGAGAAAGTACTCGGCGCCGGCGTCCCGTGCGGCGATCAGCTTCATCGATATGCCGCCGATCGGCCCGACCGCCCCGTTGTCGTCGATGGTGCCGGTGCCGGCCACGAACCGGCCGTCGGTGAGGTCGCCGGGCGTCAGCTTGTCGATGATGCCGAGGGAGAACATCAGGCCGGCACTGGGCCCGCCGACGTCCTGCAGCCCGATGTCGATCCGGAACGGGTAGGTGTGCTTCAGGCCCGGACGGATGCCGACCATCGCGGAGCCGCTGTCGGGCGACTTCACGGTCGGGACGGTGATGTCGGTGCGCACCCCCGGCTCGGCCGAGCCCTCCTTGACCCGCGGCACGACGGTGAAGACCACCTGCTCGCCGGGCTGGCGCTTGGTGACCGCCTTGGCCACGCCCTCCGGGTCGGCCACCGCGGTGCCGTCGACGGCGACGATCTGGTCGCCGGCGTGCAGCCGGCCCTCGGCCGGGGCTCCGGCGGTGACGGCCTGGACGATCAGCTCGCTGCCCATCGGGATGCCGAGCTGCTTGAGCGCCGCGGTCCGGGCGTGGTCCTCGGAGAGCGCGAACTCCTCGGCGTTCTGCTGCTTGGCCTCGGCGTCGGTCTGCCCCTTGGGGTAGACGTTGTCGTGCGGCACCACCAGCACGTCGTCCCGCAGCCAGCCGATCACCGCGTTGACCAGGCTGGGCTCGTACTTGGCCCCGGTCACCTGCACGGTGGTCATGTTGAGGTGGCCGCTCGCCGGGAACGACTCGTGGCCGGTGATGGTGATCACCGGCGTGCCCGTCTTCTCCTGCACCCCGAGCGTGTTGTACGTCGGACCCGGGCTCATCTCGGTGTACGGCACCTTCATCAGCACCGAGACACAGAGCAGCGCTATGAGCAGCAGGGTGGCGGCGAGCATCGTCGCAGAGCGGCGTGGCATGACTCGACAGTACGGGACGCGGCCGACGGTACGCCCGGCGGGCTACCGGCCCGGGCGCTCGCCCGGACCGGAGCCGGTCGTGGTGCGTTCCATCGCGGCCATGAACCGCTTGTGTTCGGCCAGTGAGGCCGGGTCCCCCGTCGCCCTGGGGGCCCTCTGGGCCCACCCCGCCCACACGGCGGCGAGCAGTGCGGCGACAACCGGAATGATCAACCAGGCGAGCGCAGCCATCTCAGTACTCCCAGCTCGTCGTGTCTATGAGCAGATTAACCACTCCGGCGGACAACGTTGACGGCGCCTTCCGGGTTACGGCACGGCCGATCGGCTCACTGCCAGGGAGTATTCGGCGCACAGGCCCACACCCGTTCGAGTGAGGGCCCGGCGCGCCTGCGCGTCGGCGGGGCTGCGGGGGCTGGTCAGCAGCTCCCGGCGCCGACCCACTCCTCCTCGCCGTCGGCGAAGACCTGGTGCTTCCAGATCGGCACCTCGTGCTTGAGGTCGTCGATCAGCCGACGGGCCGCGGCGAACGCCTCGCCGCGGTGGGCGCAGGAGACGGCGACGATCACCGCCTTGTCGGTGATCTCCAGCCGGCCGATCCGGTGGACCGCGGCGAGCGCCCGGACCGGGAAGTCCGCGACGATCTTCTCGGCGATCCGGCGCATCTCCTGCTCGGCCGTGGGGTGGCAGCTGTACTCCAGTGCGGAGACCGACTTGCCGCCGTCGTGGTCGCGGACCGTCCCGACGAAGACGGTCGTCCCGCCGGCCGCGTCGTCGCCCACCGCGTCGTACACCTCGTCGAGGGAGAGCGGGGTGTCGCGGATCGCGAGCAGGCGGATCGGGTCGTGGTTCTCGGACATGACCCCATGATCCCCCATCCCGGGTGGTCCGGGGCAAGAGCCTTCCGCATCACGACGGAGGAATTTCGCATCGTGAGAAACAGCCCGGAGCGAGCCAACCTCCGGACCGGACCCGGACCAGTCCCCGGGCTACCCGGACCGGGGCCGGACCCGGAGCCGGGCGGCCGGCCGCGGCCCGGGGGCGACCGCGGTCGGCGCGTCGCCGATCAGAAACGGCGCCGCTTCCGCGCCCGCCGCACCAGCGCCGCCGTACCCACCAGCGCCACCGTCGCCCCGGCCGCGCCCAGGCTGGTCGCGGCCTCCTTGCCGCCCAGCCGGCGCCCGGCCACCGCGTGCTTCCCCGCCACCTGCGCCAGCAGCTCCGCCAGCACCTCCTCGTTGGTGTACGTCGGCCGCCAGCCCGCCTCGTGCAACCGGCTGCCCGACACCACCCACGGGTACATCGTGTACGCCAGGTCACCGGCCGGCGCCGGGGTCAGCCCCAGCCGGTGCAGCCGCGCCGCCGTACCCAGCGCGAGCGAGGCCGGGAGCTCCATCCGCCGGATCCCCGACAGCCGCTCCACGTCCTCCTGCTCCAGCCAGCCGTCACAGCCGACCGTCACCTCGCCCTCGACCAGGCCCAGCGCCGCGTACTCCAGCGCCGCCGCCAGGTCGTCCACGTGGCAGAACTGCCAGCACGGCCGCGAACCCGCCACCACCAGCAACCGCGGCGCCTCGAAGTGCCGGGTCAGCACCGTGTCGACCCCGGGGCCCACCACCACCGCCGGGCGCAGCACCGTCACCTGCAGCCCCGGGTGCGCCCGCGGCGCGCGCCGGGCCAGCCGCTCGATCTCCAGCAGGTCCCCGACCAGCGAGGCCTCCTCGGTCGCCCGCAGCTCCGAGTCCTCGGCCAGCGGGACCTCGTTGTCGGCCAGCGCGCCGTAGACCATCGCGGAGGTGCAGAGCACCACCCGGTGCACCCCGGCCGCCGCGGCGGCCGTCAGCACCGTCTGCGCGCCCCGCACGTTGTAGGCGCTGCGCGCCCGCGGGTCCGACTCCATGCCCAGGTCCATCGCCAGGTGGACCACCACGTCCACGCCGGCCAACCGCTCGGCGACGGCGGGGTCCCGCACGTCCAGGACCCGCCACTGGACGCCCGGCACCTCACCGCGCCGGTCGTCCACCGCGAGCACCTTCCTCACGCCCGGCGAGGCGACCAGCCGGGCTGCGACGCGCTCGCCGAGCACGCCGGCGGCACCCGTGACCGCCACGGTCAGGGGTCTTCCGTCATAGGCTGGAGGAGGCGACGCCGTGATGTCCGGGGCGTCCTCTCCTCCGGTCAGCCCAGAGCGAACGTCCGAAGGCGGGGAACTCACCGGCCATCCTCCACGGTTAGCTTATGTGCGTACGTACGTGTGTCACGTACGTCCATCCTGCCCGAGGCGGAGGCCCGGCGGTGCACCCGGCGCGGACCAGCCGCGTGGGAGCCGCCCACCGGCCGGGAGTCCCCCACTCCACCGACCGCCCCGGGCCTGCAGATTTCACCGCCACCACCCGCATGACGGCCGACCGGATCGAGGACCCCGTGAGCGACCTTCCCTTCGGATTCGGCGTTCCGCCCGAGGAGCCCGAAGACGGCAAGGCCAAGCCCGGAGACGAGCAGAAGAAGGACCAGGGCGGCGACGAGCAGAGCGGCCCGCAGCCCTTCGGCTTCGGTGCCGGCAACCCGTTCGGCGCGCTCTTCGGCATGGGCGGCCTGCCCGGCGGACCGGGCACCCCCGGTGCCCCCGGCGCCGGCGACAACCCCTTCGCCGCCATGTTCGGCGGCCTCAACCCCAACGACCTCGGCGCCGCGTTCCAGCAGCTCGGTCAGATGCTCTCGTTCGAGGGCGGCCCGGTCAACTGGGAGCTGGCCAAGGACATCGCCCGGCAGACGGTCGTCGCCGAGCCCGCCGAGGGCAAGAGCAAGGACCGGTCGGTGAGCGCCACCGAGCGCTCCGCCGTCGCCGAGGCCGTCCGCCTCGCCGACCTCTGGCTCGACGGCTCCACCGAGTTCCCGTCCGGCGCCGGTACCGCCGTCGCCTGGAGCCGCGCCGAGTGGATCGAGGCCACCCTTCCGGTCTGGAAGGACCTCGTCGACCCGGTCGCCGAGCGCGTCGGCAACGCCATGGGCGGCGTCCTGCCCGAGGAGATGCAGGCCATGGCCGGCCCGCTGATGGGCATGATGCGCTCCATGGGCGGCGCCATGTTCGGCACCCAGATCGGCCAGGCGCTCGGCGCGCTCGCCGCGGAGGTCGTCGGCTCCACCGACGTCGGCCTGCCGCTCGCCCCTGCCGGCAAGGCCGCGCTGCTGCCGCAGAACGTCGCCGAGTTCGGCGAGGGCCTGAACGTCCCCGTCGAGGAGGTCCGGCTCTACCTCGCCCTGCGCGAGGCCGCCCACCAGCGGCTCTTCGCCCACGTGCCGTGGCTGCGCGCCCACCTGCTCGGCGCCGTCGAGGCCTACGCCCGCGGCATCAAGGTCGACACCACCCGCATGGAGGAGCTGGTCGGCCAGCTCGACCCGAGCAACCCCGAGGCCCTCCAGGAGGCGCTCGCCGGCGGCCTGCTCCAGCCCGAGGACACCCCCGAGCAGAAGGCCGCGCTCGCCCGCCTGGAGACCGCGCTCGCACTCGTCGAGGGCTGGGTCGACGCCGTCGTGCACGCCGCCGCCGAGCCCCACCTTCCGCAGGCCAGCGCCCTGCGCGAAACCGTCCGCCGACGCCGCGCGGCCGGCGGGCCCGCCGAGCAGACCTTCGCCACCCTCGTCGGCCTCGAACTGCGGCCGCGCCGGCTGCGCGACGCCGCCCGGCTCTGGGCGCTGCTCGCCGACGCCCGCGGTGTCGAGGGCCGCGACGACCTCTGGCAGCACCCGGACATGCTGCCCACCGCCGCCGACCTCGACGACCCGGACGCCTTCGTGCACCGGGACACCGCGGGCAGCCTCGAAGGCGGTCTCGACTTCGACGCGATCGACAAGCTCCTCGGGGAGGCCGCCGCAGGCGGCGGCACCGGGACGTCCGGCCCGGCGGCCGAGCCGGGATCCGGCCCGAAGCCCGACCTGACGAAGAACGACGACGAGGACGGAAAGGGCGAGCCCGGCGCATGACGGTCACCGAGACGGTCCCCGACGGCACGGGCAGCACCGGCGGCACGGAAGCCGGCGCCGCCGGGGCGGGCCCCCTGCACGCGGACGCCGTCCGCGCCCTGGACGGCTGGCGCCCCGCCGACCCGGACCAGGAGCGGCTGCGCCGCGACTACCTGCAGCACCTCGCCGAACAGCCCGAGGGCCTGTTCCGCTCCTGCCTGCCCGCCCACATCACCGCCAGCGCGGCGGTCGTCGACCCGGCCGCCGGACGGGTGCTGCTCACCCTGCACCCCAAGGTCGGCCTGTGGCTGCAGATGGGCGGCCACTGCGAGCCCGGCGACCGCGACCTCGCCGCCGCCGCGCTGCGCGAGGCCACCGAAGAGTCCGGCATCCCCGGCCTCACGCTACTGACGCAGGACGGCGCGCCCGTCCCGGTCAAGCTCGACCGGCACCAGGTGCGCTGCACCGGCAAGGACCGGCCGGAGAACACCCACCTCGACGTCCAGTACGTCGCGGTGGCGCCTCCCGGCTCCCTGGCCCTGATCAGCGAGGAGTCGCTCGACCTCCGCTGGTTCGACTTCGACGCACTGCCCGACCTCACGGACGGTTCGGTGCGCGACCTCGTCGCCCGCGCCCGGCAGCTGACCGGTTGACCGGTTGAGGCGTTCGGGGGCGTCCGGACGAGGAAAGGGGCGTGGGCCACAACGGCCCACGCCCTTCTCCGTACCTGACTCCGCACCTGTGTCCGCCGCGGCTCCCGCGAGCCGCGGGGCCACCGCCTCAGCCGCAGGAACCGGCCGGTTCCGAGTCCGGCGGACCCGCGTGCCGCGCCCCCGGAATGTGCGGCAGCCGGGCCGCCGACACCACTCCCTCCAGGTAGCCGCGGGCCCGCTCCGTCCTCGGATAGGCCTCCAGCAGCGCCCAGAAGGCCGGCCCGTGGTCCGGCACCAGCAGATGCGCCAGCTCGTGCAGCAGCACGTAGTCGACGACGTACTCCGGCATGCCCTGGAGACGGTGCGAGAGCCGGATCGTCCGCTCACTGGGGGTACACGAACCCCACCGCGAGTTCTGGTTCGTCACCCAGCGCACCTGGGCCGGCTCGGCCCGGTCGTCCAGGTAGGCGGCGGAGAGCTCACGGGCCCGCGCCACCAGCGCGTCGTCACCGAGCACGCGGCGGCTCTCCTGGGCGGCGAGCTTCTCCAGCATCTGCGCGACCCAGCGCTGTTCCTCGGCGTGCGACATCCGGGCCGGGATCAGCACGATGGTGCGGTCGCCCTCCCGGTACGCGGAGACCGTCCGGCTGCGCCGGGCGCTGCGCCGCACCTCCACCCGGGAACGGTCGAACGGCTCCGACCGCGCGGCCCCTGGTTGCTGCTCCGGACGCCCGCGCGTACTCGGCGCCGCCACTTGCGACCCGGACGCTGCACGGGCACGCCGAGGCGACGCCTGGGGATGGGAGTCCCGTTCGGCTGCCATGGCACACGACGTTACCCGGTACCCCTGACAGAAGTCCGCTGCCGTGGCCGAAATGTTTCGTGGAGCGATCGGGAACGAAAGGCCGACAGAAGGTGTCCGGAATCCGACCTCGCACCGGACGTCAAGTTATCCACAGGGTATGCGGACGAATGATCCGATCATGCACCCGAGCCTGTGGACAACGCAGCGCACCCCGGCACCCCGATCGGGCATGCTGCCGTCGACCGTCCGGAACCGATCGGAAGGAAGACCGCCGTGCGCCTCGCCCTCAAGCCCGCCCTCTCCCGCAGCTGGCGGGACTCGGACACCCTGCAGTTCGGCACCGTCTCCCGGCACGCCGGCGTCCTCGCCCGCGCCGACCAGGCCCTCTGTGACTTCCTCGGACTGGTCGACGGGACGCGCGACCGCCCCGCCCTGCTCGCCGAGGGCGAGCGGACCGGCTTCGGGCGCGAGCCCGCCGACACCGTGCTCGACCTGCTGGAGGAGGCCGGGGTGCTCGACGACGCCGAGGCCGCCGACCGGGCACTCGCCCGCTTCCCCCAGCCGCACCGCGAGATGCTCGGCCCCGACCTCGCCTCGCTTTCCCTGATCCACTCCACCCCCGGCGCCGCTCCCGCCGTGCTGGCCCACCGGGCCGACCATGCGGTGGAGGTCCGCGGCGCCGGGCGCATCGGCGCGGCCCTGGCGGCCGTGCTCGCGGCCGGCGGCACCGGAGCGGTCACCGTGGTGGACTCCGGCCGGGTCACCCCCGCCGACACCTCCCCCGCCGGCCTGCCACCGGGAGAGGTCGGGCGGCTACGGGCCACTGCCGCCCGCGAGGCCGTCGACCGGGCCTGCGCCAGGCACCCGGCCCGGCGCAGCGGACGGCCGAGACCCGGGCTTCCCGACCTGGTGGTGCTGACACCCCGGGACGGCAGTGGGGCGTTCGCCGGCGGAACGCCCCAGGCCCGCGAGCTGCTCCGCGCCGGGGTACCGCACCTGTACGTGGGGGTCGTGGAGGAGTTCGGCGTCGTCGGCCCGCTGGTGGTGCCGGGGGTGTCGGCCTGCGGCCACTGTCTGGTGCTGGCCCGGGAGGACGAGGACGCGGCCTGGCCGCGCATCCTCGCCCAGCTCGCCGACGACGGCCCGGGGCGGGCCCGGACACCGGCCTGCGACACCTCACTCGCGACCGCCGTCGCCGGACTCGCGGCGCTGCACGTCCAGATCTTCCTGGACGGCGGCCGGCCACCGAGCATCGACGGCTGGTGCGAGGTGTCCGCCGTCGACGGAATGCCGCGTCGTCTGCGGCTCAAGGGCCACGCGGACTGCGGGTGCCTCTGGCAGCCGACGCCGCCGCACTGAGTCCGCCGCCGAGGGAGGAAGGAGAAGGAGGAGAGGGAGGGAACGGCGAGTCGGCCCGGCCGGGCCGAGGACCGACCGGTGGGTGAGACGGCCGTCCCCACCACCACCGGTCCGAACCCCCGGCCGCCGGGTGCCGACGCCGTTCCGTCCGGCGCCCCGACGTGGGTGCCGGGTGCCGACCGAGTACCGGGTGCCGGGTGATGACCCGATGCCGGGTACCCGGTCCGGGCACCCGGCGATGGGAGGTGGGCGTGGGACGGAAGGCGTGGGACGGAAGGGTCGTCAGGAGACACGAGAGGCGGGTGGGTGGGAGGGGGTGGGGGGTGGGCCCCGAAGCGCGGAAAGGCCCTCCCGAACCCCCCGTCCCCCGCCCACCCCCTGCGCTACTGTGTCGTCGGCCACCCGGCCGACGACCGGAAGATGGCCCCTTCCACCGATCGCAACGCTCGTGCACGACCTCACCGAAAGGTCCCGGCATGATCACTCGCAGATCGCTCCTCGGCGGTGCCGGCGCGCTGGCCCTCCCGCTGGCGGCCGTCCCCGCTCTCCCCGCCGTCGCCACGACCGCCGAGACCCGGCGACGGCGCTGGTCCCGGCTCTCCGGCCGTCTGCACGGCACCCTCGTCCTCCCCGGCGACCCGGCCTACGGCGTCGCCAAGCAGATCGGCCAGGCCCGCTTCGACGCCGTCGAACCGGCCGCCGTCGCCTACTGCGCCGACGAGGCCGACGTCTCCCTCTGTCTCCGCTACGCCCAGGACCAGGACATCCCGATCGCCGTCCGCGCCGGCGGCCACAGCGGCGGCGGCTACTCCACCGGCACCGGGCTGGTGATCGACGTCTCCCGCCTCAACTCGGCCGCCGTCGCCGCCGACGGCTCGGCCACCTTCGGCGGCGGCACCCAGCTGGTCGACGTGACCAACGCCGTCGCCCCGTACGGCCTCGCGGTGTCCGGCGGGTTCTGTCCCACCGTCTCCCTGGGCGGCTTCCTCCAGGGTGGGGGGATCGGCCTGCTCACCCGGCACGTCGGCATCTCCAGCGACAAGGTGACCTCCGCCCGTGTGGTGCTGGCGAACGGCAGGACGGTCACCGCCTCGCCGGACGACCACGACGACCTGTACTGGGCGCTGCGCGGCGGCGGTGGCGGCAATTTCGGTGTCGTCACCTCCTACACGGTGAAGGCCGTCCCGCTGGCCACGCTGACCCTGGCCAACCTCTCCTGGACCTTCGACCACGCGGTCGACCTGCTCGACGCCTGGGCGCACTGGCTGCCCGACGCCCCGCGGACGCTGGGCGGCGGCGCCGTGGTCGGTCTCCCCGCCGCCCCCGGTGCGCCCCCGTTCATCTCGGTGCTGATCGGTTCGGTCGGTACCGAGGCCGAACTCTCGGCGGAGATCGGCCGGTTGGTCTCGCTGGTCGGCGCGGTCCCGGCCTCCCGGAACAGCTTCACCGCGCCGTACCGCTCCGTCATGATGGGCCTCTACGGCTGCGGCTCCTTCACCCAGGAGCAGTGCCACCGGGCGGGCACCGGTCCGGCCGCCGTACTGGCCCGGCCGACCGCCGCGGTGGACCGGGGCAGGCTGTTCGACGGGCCTCCGCCCCGCGCGGTCTGGGAGGCCGCGATCGGCCGCCTCGGCACCGACCGGCAGGCGGGCCAGCAGCGGATGGTCCAGCTGAGCGCGCTGGGCGGCGCGGCCAACGACCCGGCACGGACCGCCACCGCGTACGTCCACCGCGACGCGCAGTTCAACGCGAGCTTCGGCGCGGTCATCGCCACCGGCCCGGTGGACGAGGCCGCGGTCGCCGCCGCCCGCGGCTGGGTGGACGGCGGGTTCGCGCTGCTCGACCCGCACTCCGGCGGCGAGAGCTACCAGAACTTCATCGACCCCGGTCTGCCGGACTGGCAGCGCGCCTACTACGGCGAGAACTATCCGCGACTGGTCGCGGTGAAGCACCGGTACGACCCGCACCGGCTGTTCTCGTTCCCGCAGGCCATCGGCACCCGTCCGCGGCCCGGAGGCCGGGGCTGAGGTCGGTCCCGGCCCCGGCGGGGTGCGAAATCCGGCCGGGGCCGGGGCGGCGAGCGGGCACAATGGCCTATGACAGCCGGCCTCCGCTGCGGGGGCCGGGGGCGTGTCGATTGGAGGCCCGGGTGAGCGATCTTCCGCGCAAGGCAATGACCCGCACGGCAAGACTCGCCGCCCTGCCGCTGGGGATAGCCGGCCGGGCCACTCTCGGGCTGGGGAAGCGGATCGGCGGACGCTCGGCCGAGGTGGTGACGGCCGAACTGCAGCAGGCGACCGCCGACCAGCTCTTCAAGGTCCTGGGTGAACTCAAGGGCGGGGCGATGAAGTTCGGGCAGGTGCTGTCCGTCTTCGAGGCCGCGCTGCCCGAGGAGGTGGCGGGCCCGTACCGGGCGGCGCTGACCAAGCTGCAGGACGCCGCGCCGCCGATGCCCGCCGCCACCGTGCACACGGCGTTGGAGCAACGGCTGGGCAAGGACTGGCGGAAGCTGTTCCGGGAGTTCGACGAGCGTCCGGCTGCGGCTGCCTCGATCGGCCAGGTGCACCGGGCGGTCTGGCACGACGGGCGCGCGGTCGCGGTCAAGGTGCAGTACCCGGGGGCGGGGGACGCGCTGCTCGCGGATCTCACGCAGCTGAGCCGGGTGGCCTGGTTGCTGGGTCCGCTGATTCCGGGGCTGGACATCAAGCCGCTGATCACCGAGCTGCGTGAGCGGGTCGCCGAGGAGCTGGACTACGAGCTGGAGGCGCAGGCCCAGGAACGCCATGCCGAGGAGTTCGCGAACGACCCGGAGATCGTGGTGCCGGGTGTCGTGGCGCAGGCCGACCAGGTACTGGTGTCGGAGTGGATGGACGGCACGCCGCTGTCCGAGGTGATCACGAGCGGCACGCAGGAGGAGCGGGACCGGGCGGGCCGGCTGCTGGCACGGTTCCTGTTCGCCGGTCCGTCGCGGACGGGGTTGCTGCACGCCGACCCGCACCCGGGCAACTTCCGGCTGCTGAAGGACGACGGCCCGGTGGAGGGCTGGCGGCTGGGGGTGCTGGACTTCGGGACGGTGGACCGGTTGCCGGGCGGGCTCCCCGCGCCGATCGGGGCGTCGCTGCGGATGGCCCTGGCCGGGGACGCGACGGGTGTGCTGGCGATGCTGCGGGAGGAGGGCTTCGTGAAGCCCTCGATCGAGCTGGATCCGGACGCGGTGCTGGACTACCTGCTGCCGATGATCGAGCCCGCGGCCGTGGACTCGTTCCACTTCACCCGGGCGTGGATGCGGGCGCAGGCGGCGCGGATCGCCGATCCCCGGTCGCCGGCGTACAACCTGGGCAAGCAGTTGAACCTGCCGCCGTCCTACCTGTTGATCCACCGGGTGACGCTGAGCACGATCGGGGTGCTCTGCCAGCTGGGGGCGAAGGCACCGTTCCGGGCGGAGATGCTGGAGTGGCTGCCGGAGTTCGCGGAGGAGCCGCCGGCCCCGGCGAAGCGGCGGGGGCCGGCCAAGAAGGGCTGAACCGCTCGGCAGTGCGCCGTGCAGCTCCGCGCCGCGCGGCGGAGGGCACGGCCGCGCGCGACGCCCCGGCTCGGCGCAGTGCCCGGCGGAGCGTCCGGCGGAGCGTCCGGCGGACGACCTCCCGCTCGGATCGTTCGACAACGGCCGCAGGCCGCCCCCCGGGTACGGGGGGCGGCCTGCGGCACGACGGGGGTCCGGCGGTGGCCGGGGCGGTGTCGGCGGTGCGACGGCACCGGGACGACTGCGTCCGCGCGACTACATCAGCGCGACGGCGAGGGCCTTGCGGGCGCGCATCGAGGCCCGCTCGGCCTTCTGCTTGAGCCGGTGGGCCCGGGCGACCCGGACGACGAGTCGTTGGTGCTCCGCCTCCTGGAGGCGCTCTTGCATATGGGCGCGAGCCAGGGATTCGTGGAGAAGTTGCATTTCGAGGGTCCTGTTCTGGATCTGACGTTCGGTGGTCTGCTCTGCGCGGACGGTGGGATCGACGGCGGCGGCGGTCATGTGGTGGTCCTGCTCGTGGTGCGTTGTCGGGAAGGGATGGACGCGGGCCGTGTCGGCCTTGGCGGCGGCGATGCGTACGGAGCGGCGGAGGGCGCTGTCCAGCGGGGGCTGCTCTCCCCGGCGGACGGCCTCGGCTCCGAACACGGGGTTCACGCCGCGACCTCGGTCTTGCGCGGGCGGCCACGCGGCCGCTTGCGGGCCACGACGACACCCTGGACGAAGAGCTCGCCGCCCCAGACGCCCCAGGGCTCGCGGCGCTCCAGGGCGCCGGTGAGACAGGCGTCCTTGACGGGGCAGGTGCCGCAGAGGGACTTCGCGTACTCGACGTCGGCGGGCGTCTCGGCGAAGAAGACCTCGGGGTCGAAGGCGCGGCACGGCACGGGGAGACCGAGCTCTTCGGCCTGGTCGATCGAGGTGATCTGCATGGGGGAAACCTCCGGAGGGTCGGCCTGGTCGGCCTGGATCTGGTTTGTCGGCGGTACGGACGGGGTGGGCGGTGTGATGACCGTGGACACTGTGGGCGTCTTCCTCGTCTTTTCAGTGGGTCCGGCTCAGCTGACTGGTGGGGCTGGGCCGGAGGCCCCGGAGGGCCTGGGTGGTCGTGCGTACCGGACAAAACAGAAGGGCCGCGGATCCCGGTGTGACGGGTTCCGCGGCCCTGGAGGTGCCGACCTGAGGCTGACTCAGGTTCGTTCTCTCCAGGGTTCAGGCCCGCGGAAGGCCCGCATCCGGATGGCCGTGGCGCCGGTAAAGGCGGCCATGGCCTGCTTGATCTGCTGCTCGTTCTGCTTCTGGGTGTTTCCGGCACCGACGACCTGCGCATAGTCGCCATGCATGGCGACTACAGCTGCCTTCGGTGCCTGGATCGGTCGCTCATCACGCGGGGAGCGCGACGCATCGACCGACGCCCAGTCACGGGACAGACCGCCTTCGACACTGGTGCCGTCGAGGTTGCCGCCATTGATGCCGGTGCTGCCGAGGTCAGTTTGGCCAAGGCCACTGACAGCGAGGGCGGGGGTGGCGGGAACGACGGAGACACCGGTGGTGTCGAGGCCCAGACCGGTTCCGCACAGCTCAGCGAGCGCCCGCAGGTGGGCGGCGCGCAGGAGGGCAGCGTCGGCGGTCTGGCCAGTCATTTTGGTGATCATGGTGGTTCCCACTGCCTTCGCCTCCTCTCGGCGTCTCGCGGAGCCTGGTCTCCCGGGCTCCGAACTGTTCGGATGTCTGTCTCGGTGAAGCTGGTTCGAGCTGGTCAAGCTGGTGTGTGGCTGGTGGGCGCAGGAGGTAGTGGCACAGGCGTCACCCCGTGCGACCGCGTTCCCCTTGACCGCTCCGGCAGGCTATTGCGCTCCCGGTACGGCGCGCAAACTATTTTTCCGGCGAGTTTCCCGACGGTCTCCGCGGCATCTCACAACGCCGGCTGTGATCGCCCCGGACCGGCTCACGCCGGTTCGTCCGACCGGTCGTCCTCGACGTCCGCCGGATCCTCCTCGGGCTCCTCCCCCGCACACAACGAGAGCACGGCGGCCCCGTATTTGTCCAGCTTCATGGCACCGACTCCGGAGATGACGGCCAGCTCCTGACGGGTGCCGGGGACGTCCTCGGCGATGGCCATCAGCGTGGCGTCGGTGAAGACGACGTAGGCCGGGGCCCCCTGCTTGCGAGCCTGGGCGGCCCGCCACTCGCGCAGCCGTTCGTACAGCGCCTCGTCCATGGTGGACGGGCAGGTCTCGCAGCGGCGGAGTTTGCGCTCGACGGCCTCGGTGAGGGCACGGTCGCAGACCCGGCACTTGACCGGTCCGCGGGCCCGACGGGCGGCGGAGCGCTCGCCGGCCTCGACGCCGCCGCGTCCGCCGCGGCCCGCGGAGCGGGCGCCGGGGGCGCTGGAGCCGGGGCGCAGTCCGTCGAGGAAGCGGCTGGGCTTGCGGGAGGCCCGGCCGCCGGGGGAGCGGGAGAGCGCCCAGGAGAGGGAGAGGTGCTTGCGGGCGCGGGTGACGCCGACGTAGAGGAGGCGGCGCTCCTCCTCGACCTGCTCGTCGGTCTTGGCGTAGATGATCGGCAGGGTGCCCTCGGTGAGGCCGACGAGGAAGACGGCGTCCCATTCGAGGCCCTTGGCGGCGTGCAGGGAGGCGAGTGTGACGCCCTCGACGGCGGGGGCGTGCTGGGCGGCGGCGCGGGCGTCGAGTTCGGCGACGTAGGCGGCGAGGTCGCCGGCCAGGCCCTCGGCGGTCCGGGTGCGTTCGAACTCCTCGGCGAGGCGGACGAGCGCCGCGAGGGACTCCCAGCGGTCGCGGACGGCCCCGGAGCCGGCCGGCGGCTCGGCGGTGAACCCGCGGGTGGCGAGGACGGCGCGAACCTGGCCGGCGAGGTCGGGGGCGTCGTCGGTGAGCGGGTCGGAGCCGGCCCGGGCGGCGCCGCGCAGCAGGACGCCGGCGTCGCGGACCTCGGGCCGTTCGAAGAACCGCTCGGCACCCTTGAGCTGGTAGGGGACGCCGAGGTCGGCGAGGGCCTGCTCGTAGACCTCGGACTGGCCGTTGGTGCGGAAGAGCACGGCGACCTCGCTGGCGCGGACGCCGGCGGCGAGGAGGTCCTTGATCCGGCGGGCGGTGGTCTCGGCCTCGGTCGGCTCGTCCTCGTACTCGGTGTAGACGGGCTCGGGGCCGGCCTCGCGCTGGGAGACGAGTTCGAGGCGGTGCCGGGCGGCCTCGCCGCGGGCCTGGGAGAGCAGCCCGTTGGCGAGGTGGACGACCTGCGGGGTGGAGCGGTAGTCGCGGACCAGCTTGACGACCGTCGCCTCGGGGTGGCGGGTGCGGAAGTTGAGCAGGTAGTCCGGGGTGGCGCCGGTGAAGGAGTAGATGGTCTGGCTGGCGTCGCCGACGACGCACAGGCTGGCGCCGCCGCCTGGTCCGGTCCACTGGTCGAGGAGGCGCTGCTGGAGCGGGGAGACGTCCTGGTACTCGTCGACGGTGAAGTGCCGGTACTGGGACCGGACCTGGTCGGCGATGTCGGGGCGGTCCTCCAGGATGGCGGCGGTGAGCAGCAGGACGTCCTCGAAGTCGATGACGCCGCGGCGGGTCTTGGCCTCTTCGTAGACGCGGTAGACCTGGGCGGTCTCGGCCGGGTCCCGGGGGGCCTCGCGGCCGGACTTCTGGACGGCGGCGGGGTAGTCGTCGGGGCCGATCTGGGTGACCTTGGCCCATTCGATCTCGGCGGTGAGGTCGCGCAGTTCGGTGCGCTGGACGCGCAGGCCGCAGCGGCTCGCGGCCTCGGCGACCAGCTGGACCTTGCGTTCCAGCAGCTGGGGCACCGGTCCACCGACGGCGCGCGGCCAGAAGTACTGGAGCTGGCGGAGGGCGGCGGAGTGGAAGGTGCGGGCCTGGACGCCCTCGGCGCCGAGCTGGCGCAGGCGGCCGCGCATCTCGCCGGCTGCGCGGGCGGTGAAGGTGACCGCGAGGACCTGCTGGGGCTGGTAGACACCGCTGCGCACGCCGTAGGCGATGCGGTGGGTGATGGCCCGGGTCTTGCCGGTGCCGGCTCCCGCGAGGACGCAGACGGGCCCGTGCAGGGCGGTGGCGACGGCCCGCTGTTCGGGGTCGAGCCCGGCGAGGACCGCGTCGGGACCGGTGGCGTCGAATCGGCCGGACCGGTCGCTGCCGTGGTCGTCGAACGGAATGCCGCTCAAGAGGTC
Source organism: Streptomyces sp. BE20 (assembly GCF_036322525.1). Classification (NCBI taxonomy): domain Bacteria; kingdom Bacillati; phylum Actinomycetota; class Actinomycetes; order Kitasatosporales; family Streptomycetaceae; genus Streptomyces; species Streptomyces sp. BE20. The sequence continues at coordinate 307,387 of NZ_JAQYWW010001090.1, forward strand.
TTCCTGCATGCGTTCCATCCTCTCAGCCCGCTCGGACAACCGGGGAGCGGTTGTCCACAGGTGCGGTGTGATCGCAGGATGATCGCTGCACGGTCCGGCGGGTTGTCGCACTTGAGGGCGCGTTCCCTTCGCCGCACGCCGGGGTGTGCTTCTCCGCGACCGCGCGGAACGACGCGGGGCCGCCGGCCGGGGCGCGGAATGACCGCCGTACGGCGGACGTTCTCCTCCTGGAACCGTACGCCCCTCTCTCTTTCGAAGGAGTCCCCCCGATGTCCGGCAGCGTGACGATGTACAGCACGACCTGGTGCGGCTACTGCAACCGGCTCAAGAGCCAGCTGGACCGTGAAGGCATCGGCTACACCGAGATCAACATCGAGGACGACCCGGCGTCGGCGTCCTTCGTCGAGTCGGTGAACAACGGCAACCAGACCGTCCCGACGGTGCTGGTGCAGCCGACGGGCGGCGGCGAGCGGGTCGTGATGACCAACCCGAGCCTGCTCCAGGTGAAGAAGGCCCTGGCGGCCTGAGGTCCGCGGGCCCGGGCACGGCGCGCTACGGCGCGTCGGCCCGGGCCGGGTCGACGGGTGCGGCGGGCGCGGGCAGCGACGCCCGGGCGGCGAGGTCGCCGATGCCGTAGACCAGCCGGCTGCGGTCGGCGGAGTAGCGGGTCTCGATGACCCGGACCGGCCCGCGGCGGTCGTACGTGACCCGGGTCTGGACCACCAGCGGCACGCCGGGGCCGCCCTGGAACCACTGGGCCTCCTCGGGGCCCGGCATCCGCGCGACCAGGTGGTCGACCGCGCCGATCTCGGTGCGTCCGAGGGCGGCGAGCACCGCCTCGTCACCGCCGTCGATCTGGTCGGGCTCCATCAGCGGGGTGCCGGCGGCGAGGCCCGCCCGGTAGTGGCTCTCCTCGATGGAGTAGGGCTCGCGGTCGAGCAGGCGCAGCTGGCGGCGGACGACGATCGCCTCGCCGGGGCGCAGGCCGAGCCGTTCGGCGATGTCGATCCGGGCCCGGACGATCATCATCTCGAAGTCGACGGTGAGCTCGCGTCCGGCGTCGGCGGCCTCGCCGCGGTAGACGGCACTGGGGACGGCCAGGCAGTCGCGCGGGCCGTCCTCGGCCCCCGGGGCACCCGGCACTCCCGTGGCCCCCGTCGCCGCCGTGCTCCCCGACGCCGCCGAGGCCACCAGGGCCCCGGAGAGCCCGGGCATCCCGACGGACCCGACGGATCCGGAGAGCCCGGAGGACCCGGAGGACCCGGAGGACCCGGAGGCGCCCGACGGTCCGGCCGGCCCCGGCAGGCTGGGGCGGACGTCGCGGCCGGGCGCGGGCCCGTAGGCGCGGTGGTCGAGCACCGGGTGCTCGCGCAGGTAGGTCCCCTTGCCCTGGAGCCGGACCAGGCGGCCTTCGTTGACCAGCACGTCGACGGCCAGCCGGACGGTGTTGCGGGCGACCCCGTACTGGCGTTCCAGTTCGCTCTCGACCGGGAGGGCTGCCTCGGCGGTGAACTCGCCCTCGGCGATCCGTCGGCGCAGGTCTGCGGCGAGGCGCTGGTATTTGGGGGATTGGGCGGTGCCCCGTGGGATTGTCACCCGAGAGAATGTAGCGAGGGCGGCGACGGGCTTTCAGGCGTTTGCGACAAAGTCGCCCGGGATCGGTGACGGCGGCCGACACCCGCGCACGTGCCGTACTGGACAGGGCCGCTCCGGTTACGAACATCGGAAGCCGCCGGTTTCGGAAGGAATATTGGGGGCGCACGGAACTGGTCCGCGCGCCCCCAATATCAAGAACGCTTCAATCCACTCGAATTACGGCCGGGCCGTTACACCCGGGCCTGTTACGCCCGGCCCGTTACGCCCGGGCCGCTGCCGCCCGGCCCTTCGGCCGTCGAGCCGTCGCCACCGCCCCCCGGTGACTACCAGCGGGCCGCCGACGGCAACGGCTCCCCGTACCAGAGCTCGACCAGGTGCCGGGCGATCGAGATCCCCGACGGCGGAAGGATCTCCCCCGCCGCCATCCCGGCCCGCAGCTCCTCCCGGGAGAACCAGCGCGCCTCGGCCAGCTCCTCGCCGTCCACGGTGATCGTGGTGCCCGACGGATCCGCCTTGCCCATGAAGCCGAGCATCAGGCTGGACGGGAACGGCCACGGCTGGCTGGCCACGTAGGAGACGGCGGAGACCCGGACCCCGGCCTCCTCGTACACCTCGCGGACGACCGCCTGCTCGATCGACTCCCCCGGCTCGACGAAGCCGGCCAGCGTCGACCAGCGTCCCTCGGGCCAGAGCGCCTGGCGGCCGAGCAGGCAGCGGTCCTCGTCGTCGGTGATCATCATGATCACCGCCGGGTCGGTGCGCGGGTAGTGCTCGGCCGCGCAGGACGTGCACCGCCGCACGTGACCGGCCCCGGCCTTCTCGGTCGGGTGGCCGCAGCGCGAGCAGAAGCTGTGCAGCCGGTGCCAGTGCTCCAGCGCGACGGCGTGCACCAGCAGCCCGGCGTCCCGGCCGGAGAGCAGGGCGCCGACCTCGCGCAGCCCGGCCGGGCGGGCGTCGCCGTCCAGCCGCCCCGGCAGGCTCTCGCCCGCCAGCGCGAAGTAGGAGACGCCGTCCTCGTCGGTGCCGAGGAAGTACCGGTCGCCGGTCTGCGGCGCCTCGAAGGAGGGCATCAGGACCAGCTCGGTCCCCTGCCCGGTGTCGACCACGAAGGCCTCGCCGCCGGCGATCGGCAGCACCTTGGTGGTCGGGTGGCTCCAGGCGGCCGCCAGCCAGGGTTCGTCGAACCGGTGCTGGGCCGCCCGGTCCACCCCGGCCCGGGCCAGCGCCAGGTGCAGCGGGTGTTCGGTCTCAGGCACGGTGCTCAACTGTTTCCATCCCCACGTGATGTGTCCTCCGGACGGTTCGGGTTCACTCGCTCGCGCTGCCCGGCCGCCAGTTCTCGGCCAGGTCGGCCCAGAGGTAGGCGGCGGTCTCCACACCCTTGGCCAGCAGGTCCAGCTCGACCTTCTCGTCGACCGAGTGCCAGCCGTCCGAGGGCACCGAGATGCCGAGGAACAGCACCGGCGCGCCGAGCACGTCCTGGAGGTCGGCGGCCGGGCCGGAGCCGCCCTCCCGGGTGAAGAGGATCTTCTGTTCGAAGGCCCGCCCCATCGCCCGGACGGTGGACTGCAGCGCCGGGTGGTCGAGCGGGGTCAGGCAGGGCCGGGTCGCCCCCGGGAAGACCAGCTCGTACCGGATGCCCGCCGGGACCCGGTCGGCCACCCAGGCGCGGACGGCCTCCCGGACCTTCTCCACCTCCTGTCCGGCGACCAGCCGGAAGGAGAGCTTGAGGTGGGCCGAGGAGGGCACGATGGTCTTGCCGCCGGGGCCGGTGTAACCGCCCCAGATGCCGTTGACCTCGGCGGTCGGCCGGGCCCAGATCCGCTCCAGGGTGGAGTATCCGGCCTCGCCGAGGGTGCCGTACGACTTGGCGACCCTCAGCCACTGCGCCTCGTCGAAGGGCAGCTCGGCGAAGAGCTCGCGCTCGCGCTCGGTCAGTTCGATCACGCCGTCGTAGAAGCCGGGGACGGCGACCCGGCGGTCCGCGTCGTGCAGGCCGGCGGCCAGGTCGGCGGCAACGGCGGCCGGGTTGGGCACGGCGCCGCCGAACGAGCCGGAGTGGATGTCGGTGTCCGGCCCGTACAGGTCGATCTGGGCGTCGGCCAGGCCGCGCATGCCGGTGCAGACGGTCGGCGTGGTCTCGGACCACATCCCGGTGTCCGAGATGATCACCACGTCGGCGGCGAGCCGCGCGGCCTCGCGCCGGACCAGGTCGGCGAAGTGCGGCGAGCCGGACTCCTCCTCGCCCTCGATCAGCAGCTTGAGGTTGACGGCCGGCGCGGTGCGGCCGGTGGCGGCCAGGTGGGCCCGCACCCCCAGGGTGTGGAAGAAGACCTGGCCCTTGTCGTCGGCGGCGCCGCGGGCGAACAGCTGCTTCCCGACCACGGTCGGCTGGAACGGCTCGGTCGCCCAGCCGTCCTCCTTGGCCGCCGGCTGCACGTCGTGGTGCCCGTAGACCAGCACGGTCGGCGCGGACGAGTCCCCGGACGGCCACTCGGCGAAGACCGCCGGCAGGCCGTCCGTCTCCCAGACCTCGGCCACCGGGAAGCCGGTGTCGCGCAGCTTCGCGGCCAGCCACTCGGCGGAGCGGCGCACGTCGTCGGCCCGGCCGGGATCGGCGGAGACCGAGGGGATGCGGAGCCAGTCGGCGAGGTCCGCGAGGAAGGCGGCCTGGTGCTGGTCGATGAAGGCGCGGACGACGCTGTCCGGAGTTCTCGTCATACGGACGACTTTAGTTCGCCCGTGCGGGTCGGACGGGCCCCGGTCCCGGCCGGTGGACACCGGAAGGCCTGTAACGTCCGTCACCCCCGGCCGCAGGGGGGCGGCGACCGGGGGTGACGGGGGCGGGAGGACGGTGCTCAGCCGGAGCGCCGCAGCAGTGAGATCCGCGAGCGGGTGAGCAGTGCGGCCAGCGCCACCGCGAGCAGCGGCAGCAGGACCACGGTGGCTCCGACGTTGAGCCAGGGGAAGACCACGATGCCCTTGGCGGTCTCCTCCTGGAGGCTCATCCCCGGGTAGGCCTGCGCGGCGGCCTCGACCTTGCGCAGCGCCACGGCGGGCACGACCCCGGCGACGGCACCGAGCAGGGCGCCCATCGCGGCGATGACGCCGCACTGGAAGCCGGAGAGGGTGCGCCGGACCCGGGGCGCGGCGCCGACCGCCGCGAGGGTGGTCAGGTCCCGCTGGGAGTCGGCGGCGGCGAGACCGGTGGCGATGCCCGCGGCGCCGAGGGCGACCAGGCCCGCGAAGGCGGTGAGCCCGAGGGAGATCAGGTCGTTCTCCGACCGGTAGCCGCGCTCGACCTCGAAGTCGGTGCCGTCGGACAGCTTGGCGAGCGCGCCGCGGACCTTCTGCTCCGCCCGGTCGGTCGGCGCGGTCCCGGGCAGCCAGACCGAACCGGAGTCGCTGGTGGTGAGACCGAGGCGGACGGCGGTGTCGGCGCCGAGCACGGCGTCGCCACCGGCCTGGACCGGCGCTTCGACGTGGACGGCGTCGACGGTGACGGGGTGGACGACCGGCTCCCGGTCGGGGGTGACCGGCTGGTTCGGGTCGTCCGGCTCGGTGAGTTCGAACGTCACCTTCCCGTCCTTGATGTAGCGCTGGTCGAAGACCACGACCTTGCCGGCGGCGAGCGCCTGGGCGCCGGCCGGGTCGGTGGCGCCGTAGAGGTTGCGCAGCAGGTTGCCGTCGCCGGCCTGGACGCTCCCGAAGGAGCTGCCGCGGGAGACGTACGCCGACCTGCAGCGCGGGTCCTCGCGGAGCAGCCGCTCGGCCTCGCCGTCGATCATGACGGACCGCTTGCCCCAGACCGGGCAGCGCAGTTCCTCGGGCAGGACGATGCCGACGTGGCCGCAGGAGCCGTTGGTGGCCCGGCAGTCGCCCTTGTAGTTGACGCGCCGGACGTCGGCGCGCTCGCCGAGGGCGGGGATGTTGTCCTGCACGGCGCCGCGCAGCTGCGGGAGCATCGAGCCGTCGGAGGCGGCGCCCCAGCCGTTGGTGACGATGACCGCGTTGGCCGGGCCGGCGGCGGTGTACTCGCGCCGGTGCTGCTCGTCGCTGCTGGCGCCGTAGATGCCGACGGCGACGGAGCCCGCGACGGCGGCCATCACGGCGGCGACCGCGGGGGCGGTGCGGCCGCGGTGGCGGACGGAGTCGCGCAGGGCGAGGCGGGGGCCGAGCGGCAGCCAGCGGCCGATCCGGCCGAAGAGGCCGACCAGGTAGGGGGTGAGGGCGACCATGCCGAGTTCGGCGACGGCCGAGCCGCCGAGGACGGCCGTCGAGCGGCTGCCGAAGCCGCCGGTGGCGCCGAGCAGGGCGAGGGCGGAGCCGGCGCCGAGCATCGCCAGGCCGAGCAGGGCGAGCTTGCGGCTCGGCGGCTTGAGGCTGTCGCGGCCGGTGAGCGCGGCCACGACGTCCTGGCGGGAGGCCTGGACGGCGGGGACGACGGCCGCGAGCAGGCCGGTGACCAGGCCGATCAGCAGGATGCCGAGCAGGTCGACCGGCTGCAGGTCGAAGTGGCCGAACCGCTCCCCGGCGTAGCTCTCCGCGGAGGTGCGCAGCGCGGCGACCAGGCCGATACCGGTGACGAGGCCGACGGCCGCGCCGGTGAGGCCGAGGACGACACCGCCGCCGAGGACGACGGCGCGGACGTTGGCGCGGTCACCGCCGCCGGCGGCGAGCAGGCCGAGCTGCCGCCGGGAGCGCCGGGCACCGACGGCGAAGGCGGGGCCCGCGAGGAGCACGATCTCCAGCAGGGCCATGCCGACGACGGTGGCGAGGATGACGACGGAGGTCTTGTCGAGGAACGGGGTCGCGCCGCCGCCCCGGCGGTCCTGGTAGTCGTAGAACGGCACCTCGGAGCGGGCCGGCGGGTCGAGCATGACGGCGCGGGAGCTGACGGTGAATCCGTGCTTGTTGAGCTCCTGGACCTTGGCCCAGTCGACGACACTGCCCGCGGGGAGCTTGACCAGCCAGCGGTCCTCGGAGTCGGAGGAGGAGCCGCGGCCCCGGTGCGCATCGGCGCCGGGCAGTTTGCCGAGCGGGTCGATCAGGGCGCCGGGCCGGGCCATGACGGCGGCGGTGCGCAGGTCGCCGGGGTACTCGGCGACACCGGTGATGGTGTACGGGGTGGCTTCGAGGCCGCGCGGGGCGGTCCGGTCGCCGATCCGCAGCCCGGAGCGGTCGAGGAAGTCCCGGGTGACGGCGACCTCGTGGTCGGCGCTCGGGGCGCGGCCCCCGACGAGGTCGATCCGTCCGCGCCAGACCGGGTCGGTGAGGTCGGCCTCGACGGTCTTGACGTTGACGAGGCCGTCGCGGGTGCTGCTGGCGGTGTAGGGGCCCTGGCGCACGGGGACGAGGGTGGCGCCGGCCGGCAGGAGCTGCTTGACGAGTTCGCCGGGCTCGGTGGCGAGGCTGCGCTTCTGCTCGGGGGTGTGGACGGGCTGCCCGTTCTCCTTCTTGGCCTCCTCGGCGCTCTCCAGGTGGAAGTCGGACTCCGGGTCCGGCGGCTGGAGCACGATGGAGCCGCGTTCGAGCAGGCGGATCTCGGCGGCGGACTGGCCCATGGTGCGGACGACCTTCTCGCCCGGGTCGAGTTCGGCGCTGCGGAAGACGATGTCGGCGCCGGCCACGCCGAGGACGGGCAGGGCGACCATGGCGACGACGAGGGCACTGCGGCCCTTGGCGCGCAGGGCGTCACGGCGGGCGATGCGCAGGGCGACCCGCCAGGCGCTGAGCTTCACTGCTCCACCGGGCCCTTCGCGTTGGCGGCGGCGGCGACGAGGAGGCTGCCGGCGTCCTGGCTGACGCTCTCGTCGACCATGCGGCCGTCGCGGAGGAACACGACGCGGTCGGCCCAGGCGGCGTGCCGGGGTTCGTGGGTGACCATCATGGCGGCGGCGCCCTCGTCGCAGCGGGCGCGCAGGACGGCGAGGACCGACTCGCCGGTGGTGGAGTCGAGGGCGCCGGTGGGCTCGTCGGCGAGGACGAGGCGGCGGTCGCCGATGAGGGCGCGGGCGATGGCGACGCGCTGCTGCTGGCCGCCGGACATGTCGTCGGGGAAGCGGTCGGCGAGTTCGGGGATGCCGAGCTCTTCGAGGGCGACGAGGGCCTCGCGGCGGGCGGCGCGGCCGGAGAGGCCGTCGAGTTCACGCGGGAGGGAGATGTTCTCGGCGGCGGTGAGGGCCGGTATCAGGTTGTAGTCCTGGAAGACGTAGCCGACGGATCGGCGGCGGACCTCGGCGAGCCGCTTGCGGTCGAGTCCGCCGAGGGCGACGCCTTCGACGAGGACCTGGCCGTCGGTGGGGGTGTCCAGGCCGCCCGCGAGGGTGAGCAGGGTGGACTTGCCGGACCCGGACGGGCCCATGACGGCGACGAACTCCCCGGGGTGGACCTTGAGGTCGACGCCGCGCAGCGCCCGCACCTCGCCGGCGCCCTGCCCGTGGACGCGGGTGACGTTGTCCAGGTGCAGGACGGGCTTGCGGCCGTCCCTGGTCGGATCGGTGTGGGACACGATTCCCCCTGCTGTGGTGGGGCCCGCCGCATCGTGTGGTGCGGCCGGGCCGGTGGTTCGTCGGTGCGTACGGTGTCGGGGTCCGTACGGGGTGGGCCGCCGGGGCGGCTCAGGCCGTGGTGCGGCGGCGTCCGATCCGGCGGGGCGCGGGCGCTGGCGCGGGGTCGTTCTGCCGGTTCTCGGCGGCGCGGGCCTGTTCGATCTCGGCGCGCTGGGCGAGCCGGGTCTCGCAGTGGTCGAGCCAGCGGACCTCGGCCTCGGTCTGGAAGATGAGCTGTTCGAGGACGAGCAGCCAGGCCAGGTCGGCGCCGGTGCCGTCGTCCGTCGCGGCCGTCCCGCCGGTGGCGGTGGGGCGGCCCTCGCCGGCGAGGGCGCGGCCCTTGAGCCGGGTGTAGTCCTGGAGCGCCTTGATGCTGTGCCGGCGCTGGCTCTGGACGACGGCGGGCACGTCGACGCCGGGGACGGTGACGGCCATGGCGAGCTTGATGGCGAGCTCGTCGCGGGGCGGGTTGGTGCGCGGCACCGGGCTGTCGAACCAGGCGTGCAGTTCGGCCCGGCCGGCGTCGGTGACGGCGTAGAACTGGTGCCCTTCGTCGTCCTCGCCGGCGGGGACGACCAGTCCGTCGCGTTCCAGGCGGGCGAGGGTGGTGTAGACCTGGCCGACGTTGAGCGGCCAGGTGGCGCCGGTGCGCGCCTCGAACTCGGTTCTCAGCTGGTAGCCGTAGCGTGGCCCCTGGTCGAGCAGGGCGAGCAGGCCGTGACGGATGGACATACCGAGTATGTATACCGGGTATGCCCGGCAGGTCAAACCGAGCCCCCGCGGCCGAGCCGCGCCGGGCCGTACCGGCCGCTCCCGCGCCCGCCGGGGACAGCGGCCGCGCACCGGCCCCCGGCGAGCGGGTACCGTCGTGCGGTGTGAGCCAGTTGCGCATCGCCACCTTCAATCTGCTGCACGGTCAGCCCCTCGCCCCGGACGGCGCCCCCCGCCCCTACCCGGCCGACCCCGGCGGGCCGCTGGCGGAGGCGGTGGCCGCACTGGACGCCGACGTGCTGGCCCTCCAGGAGGTGGACCGGCACCAGGCCCGGTCCGGCGGCACCGACCAGGCCGCCGTCGCCGCCAAGGCGATGGGCGCGGCCGACTGGCGGTTCGCCGCCGCCCTGCACGGCCGGCCCGCACCGGTGGCCGGCTGGGTGCCCGACCTCTCGGTGCCCGCCGGGATCCAGGTCTACGGGCCGGGCGAGGTCGGCGACGACGCCCCGCCCGCGTACGGCACGGCGCTGCTGACCCGGCTGCCGGTGCTGCACTGGCGGGCCCGCCGGTTCGCGCCCGCCCCGTTCGGGCTGCCGCTGCGGGTGGCCGGACGCCGCGGGCTCACCCCCGTCCCCGACGAGCCGCGGGCCGCGCTGGCCGCGGTGCTGGAGGGCGGGAACGGACCGTTCACCGTGGTGGCGGCGCACCTGTCGTTCGTGCCCGGCTGGAACATGGCGCAGCTCGCCGGGATCCGGCGCTGGATCGCCGACCTGCCGCAGCCGTACCTGGTGCTCGGCGACTTCAACCTGATCGGCGCGGTGCCGCGCACCGTCCTGGGCTCGGCGGCGGCGCTGGACCGCACCGCGCCCCGCGCGAAGGTCCGCGAACTGCGGGCGGCCCGGCGGGCCCGGCCGCAGTTCACCGACGCCCGCCGGCGCCGGGTGCGCGAGCCGCGGGCCCGGCTGCAGGGCTGGTACGACCTCGCCCGCACGCCCACCTACCCGTCGCACCGGCCGGCGGTCCAGTTCGACCACGTGCTGGCGATCGGCGTGCCGCGCGCCGCCGTCGGCCCGGCAGCCGCTCCACTCACCGGGGTCTCGGACCACCGGCCGCTGGTGGTGGAGGCCTCACTCTGACCGACCGCCGGGGGCCGGGGCGGCCGGCCCCGCCACCGCCGGACGGGAGAGCTGGCCGTTCTGGTGCGGGACGTGCGGGACGTTCGCGGCCGGGTCCGGCCGGTCGGCGACCGGCTGCGGGTCGTACTGGAGCAGCAGCATGGCGGCGTCGTCGCCGAGCTGGCGGCCGACGTGGCGGACCACGTCCTCGTGCAGGCGGCGCAGCACGTCGGCCGGGCGTCCGTCGGCGCAGACCGGGAGCCGGTCCGCGAGCGGGTAGAAGACGCCTGCCCGGTCCCGCGCCTCGATGACGCCGTCGGTGAAGAGCAGCACCCGGTCGCCGTGGCGCAGCGGGACGCGGTGCACCGGCGGCCGGACGTCGGCCGGGTCGAGGACGCCGAGCGGGGGCACCGTCTCGGCGAGTTCGAGCGGCCGTACCGGTTCGGTCCCGCGCAGCAGCAGCGGGGCCGGGTGGCCGCAGTTGACGATCTCGGCGGTGCCGTCGGACCGGACGCCGATCAGGACGAGGGTGACGAACTCCTCCTCCACGCCCGGGTGGTCGTTCTCGTGCAGGGCGCGGTCGAGGCTGACGGCGAGCCAGCCGGCCACCCGGTCGAGGGCGGCCTCCTGGTGGGCGGCCTCGCGGAAGGCTCCGAGCACGGCGGCGGCGGTCTCGACGGCGCCGAGCCCCTTGCCGCGGACGTCACCGACCACGGCCCGGACGCCGTGCCGGGTGTTGACGACCTCGTAGAGGTCGCCGCCGATCCTGGCGTGCGCGGCGGCGGCCTCGTAGTGAACGGCCGCCTTGACGGTGCCGACCCGCTCGGGCACGGGCCGGAGCAGGACCCGTCGGGCGATCGAGGCGACCAGCTGGGCGTCGGCGAGGAGCTGTTCCTGGCGCAGCCGCAGGGTGGCGCTGACCCACCCGATCGCGGCGACCAGGACGATGGCGAAGACGGTGGCGCTGTGCACGGACTCGCCGAGCACGTCGTTGTGGAAGGCCATCAGGAAGGCGGCGGCCTCGGTGCAGGCGCCGATGGCCAGCGGGTACCAGGTGCGCCGGCTGACCACGGCGGCCAGGGCGGGGACGGCGGTGAGCGCCGGTTCGACGGTGACGGCGGCGTCGGTGAAGTAGTCGAGGACGACGACCAGCGCCATGCCGATGAACGGCAGCGTGAGTGCCGTCCTCGGCCAGGTGCCGGTCGCGCCGGGTGCGGTTCCCGGGGTCGGCCCGGCGAACCGTTCTCTGATCCATCCGGTCGCGCTCAACTTCGGTCTCTCCAGCAGAAGACGCCGATGCCCGGGGGGCACCTGCGGTGATGACTGAGGGTTAGGGAATGCGGGCGTCGCTGGCGGCCGGAGCACGGGGGTTGACCGGTTACCGACCCCACAATAGGCGCGAAACGTGCACTACGCACAGGTTTCGCCCGATGCCGTGATGACTTGAATGCTCTCCGTGACTCATTCTTCACTGTTCCCGATCAGGAGCCGTTCCAACTCTTTTCGGTCGGGAAGTCCTGCGGGTTGTTCGATCCGGCCACTGCGGACGTACAGGAAGGAGGCCGTGACCTGCTCCAGGGGAACGCCGGCCTGTTCGGCCCAGGCGAGCCGGTAGACGGCGAGTTGGAGCGGATCGGCGGTCTCCTCGCGGTGCGTCTTCCAGTCCACCACTTCGTAGCGTGACGCGCCGCCGAATTCTGACCCGCCGTCACCGTCACGGTAGACCGCGTCGATCCGGCCGCGCACCACCCGGCCCGCCAGCACCAGATGGAACGGCGCCTCGACCCGGTGCGGCTCCCGGTCCGCGTACGGCGTGCGCAGGAACGCCTCCTTGAGCCGCTCCAGGTCCCGCTCGTCCTCGATGCCGTCGTCGTCGGCGCCGGGCAGCGCGTCCGGCCCGATCAGCATCAGCGGCTCGATCCGGGACTGCACCCAGGCGTGGAAGCGGGTGCCGCGGCGGGCGGCGGGCTGCGGCGGGCGCGGCATCGGCCGGGCCAGGTCGTGCGCGAAGCCGTCCGGGTCGGCGGCCAGGCGCAGCAGCTGGGTGGCGGACAGCGAGGCCGGCAGCGGCACCTCCCGCACACCGCGCCGGAAGCGCTCCAACTCTCCCGTCAGCGCCTTCAGATCGCGGTCCCAGGAGTCGACCAGGCGGCGGTCCTCGGGGGCCATCGGGCCGGGTTCGGGGGCGGGCTGCCCGGCGAGCCGCCCGAGCACCACCTCGGCGACCCGGCGGCGGGCGTGCTGGGCGGCCGGGTCGAGCGGCAGCGGCCAGGGGCGTTCGACGGGCGAGGCCAGCGCCGGGTTCTCGGCGCCCTTGGCCGGCTGCTCGGCCCAGTGCTCGATCTCGCCGTTGCCGGGCTCCTCGCAGTGGTCGCGCAACTGCTCCAGGAAGGCGGACGGGCCGCGCGGGGTCTTCTGGCTGGGCCCCCACCAGTGGCCGGAGGCGAGCAGCAGGGCTCGCGGCCGGGTGAAGGCGACGTAGCCGAGACGCAGTTCCTCGGTGCCGGAGTGTTCGGCGAGCGCGGCCTTGAACGCGGTCATCGACTTTCCGGTCCAGCCGTCGCGCACGTCGGGCAGGGTGGCCCCGTCGCCGCGCAGGGCGTGCGGGAGGACGCGCTTGGTGCTGGTCCAGCGCTCGCGCGCGGTGGAGGACGGGAAGGCGCCGCGGACCAGGCCGGGGACGGCGACGACGTCCCACTCCAGCCCCTTCGACTTGTGCGCGGTGAGCACCTTGACGGTGTCCTCGCCGCCGGGAAGGCCGGCGTCGAGGCCGCGGTCGTGCTCCTGGGCGGCGCGCAGGAAGCCGAGGAAGGCGGCCAGGCCCGGGTCGCCGTCGAGGTCGGCGAAGGAGGCGGCGACGTCCAGGAAGGCGTGCAGGGTCTCCCGGCGGCGGGCGGCCAGCGCCTGCGGCGAGGCCGCGAGTTCGACCTCCAGACCGGTCGCGGCGAGGACCCGGTGCAGCACGTCCATCAGCGGCTCCGCCAGCGAGCGGCGCAGGTCGCGCAGTTCGCGGGCGAGCCGGGCGAAACGCACCCGGGCCTCGGGCGAGAACGGCAGTTCGTCGGGCTGGTCGCGGTCGAGGAAGGTCTCCAGCGCGTCGGCCAGCGAGACCACCTCGGTGGGGTCGGTCTCGGCGACGGCGGCGGCCAGCGGTTCGACGCCGTCGGGCCGGGCGGTGCGGACCAGGTCGGCGGCGCGCCGGCCGAGCAGGGCGAGGTCGCGCGGGCCGATCCGCCAGCGCGGGCCGATCAGCAGCCGGACCAGGGCGGCGTTGGCGGTGGGGTCCTGGAGCACCTCGCAGACCGCGACCAGGTCCGCGACCTCGGGCAGGTGGAGCAGCCCGCCGAGGCCGACCACCTCGACCGGCACGTCGCGGGCGACCAGCGCGGCGTGGATGTCGGGGAAGGCCGCGCCGCCGCGGCAGAGCACCGCGATCCGGCCGGGCGCGGTGCCGGTGCGCACGAGGTGGGCGACCGAGTCGGCCAGCCAGTCGATCTCCTCGGCGTGGGTGGGCAGCAGCGCGGCCCGCACGAAGCCGTCGTGCTCGGCGCCGGGGGCCGGGCGCAGCGCCTCGACGCCCTCGTGCATCGCGCGCAGCGGCGCGGCCAGCCGGTTGGCGAAGGCGAGCAGCCGCCCGCCGCTGCGGCGGTTCTCGCTGAGCGCGTACCGGTCCGCCGGGGCGCCGTCGGCCCGGGGGAAGTGCCGGGGGAACTCGTCCAGGTTGGCGACGGAGGCGCCGCGCCAGCCGTAGATGGCCTGGCAGGGGTCTCCGACGGCGGTGACCGGGTGTCCGGACGGGCGGCCGTCCGGGCCGGCGCCGAAGAGACCGGCGAGCATGAGTCGCTGGGCGACCGAGGTGTCCTGGTACTCGTCGAGCAGGACGACCCGGAACTGGCCGCGCAGCAGGGCGCCGACCTCGGGGCGCTGCTGGGCGAGCCGGGCGGCGGCGGCGATCTGGTCGCCGAAGTCCATCAGCCCGGCGGTGGCCTTGCGGCGCCGGTAGTCCTCGACCAGGCGGAGCAGTTCCAGGCGGGCCCGGGCGGCGGTGGGGACGGCCCGCAGGTCGTCGTTGGTGAGCCTGGCGGTGGCGAGGGTGTCGAGCAGTTCCTCGTCGAAGGCGCGCAGGGTGTCGGGGTCGACGAGGTGCTCGGCGAGTTCGCCGTCCAGCGCGATGAGGTCGGCGACGAGGTTGGCGAAGGTGCCGGTGAGGGCCGGGAAGGGGCCGCGGGCGGTGCGCAGCACCTTGGCGGCGAGCTGGAACCGGGTGGCGTCGGCGAGCAGGCGGACGTCGGGTTCGATGCCGATCCGCAGGCCGTGCTCCTTGAGGAGGCGGCCGGCGAAGGCGTGGTAGGTCGAGATCTCGGGTTCGCCGAGCGGTTCCTCGCCGGGGTCCGGAGCCCGCTCCCAGCCGTCGGCCGAGGACACCCCCGGCCCGCCGAGGCGCAGCAGGGCGGTGCGGACGCGTTCGGCGAGCTCACCGGCGGCCTTGTTGGTGAAGGTGAGGCCGAGCACCTCCTCGGGGCGGACGGCGCCGGAGCCGACCAGCCAGACGACGCGGGCGGCCATCACGGTGGTCTTGCCGGAGCCGGCGCCGGCGACGATGACGGCCGGCTGGAGGGGGGCGCCGATGGCCGCCATCTGTTCCCGGTTGAAGGGGATGCCCAGCAGCTCCTTGAGCTGGTCGGGGTGGCTGAGCACGGCGGTCACCTCGTAACGGTAACGGGGGGTACGGACAGGTCGGGCCGTGCGGGAGGGCCGCTGTGGCGACCCTCACTGCCGCACCGGGCCCCGCCCGCCCTTCGTCGCACGGGCCGGGGACGCCCGAAGGCCCGGGCCACCGCGCCGGCCCGCGCTCCTCCTCGTTCCGGCTACTCCACGATCTGGGCACCGTCGCGCTGGGCGGAGCAGCTGCGGCGGAAGGAACAGCGGTCGCAGCCCGCCCCGGTCTGCGGGACGAACCGTTCGGCGAGGATCCTCCCGGCCGCGTCGGCGAGCAGGTTCTCGACCCACGGTTCGCCCTCGGGCGGCTCCTGCCGCTGCACCTTGGGCGCGTCCGGTACGGCCTTGTCGGGCTTGCGCAGCTGGACCAGCTCGGCGCCGCCGGCCTCCGGGGCCCGGCCGTCGAAGCCGGGCAGCTCGTTGAGCGCACCGGCCCGGACGGCGAGCTGGTAGACGGCGAGCTGCTTGTGGTCGGGCAGCGACTTGTCGGTGGGCGCCTCCTTGCCCGTCTTGAAGTCGACCACGTAGGCGCGCCCGGCCTCGTCCTTCTCGACCCGGTCCATCGAGCCGCGGATCCGCACCCGGACCCCGCCCGCGTCGAGCGTGACGTCGAAGCCGTGCTCGGTCGCGACGACGTCGCGGCCCCGGCCCATCACGTGCCAGGTGAGGAAGCGTTCCAGGGCGGCGCGGGCCTCGGTCTTCTCCTGCTGGGACTTCCACGGCGCGTCGAAGGCCAGCGCGTCCCAGACGGTGTCCAGGCGCTCCATCAGGACGGCCAGGTCGGCGGGGGAGCGTCCGGAGCCGACCTCGTCGGCGAGGGCGTGCACGACGTTGCCGAAGCCCTGCGCGGCGGAGGAGGAGCCCCGCGCCTTGACCTCCTTGTCGAGGAACCACTGGAGCGAGCAGTTCTCCAGCTGCTCCAGGCCGCTGCCGGAGAGCCGGATCGGCAGGTCGGCGTCGCGCAGCGGGTCGGGGGCGGCGGTGGCGTCGTCCAGGCCCCACCACGCGTCGGGCCGGGCGGCGGGGACGAGCGGCCGGTTCTCCTCGTCGGTGGCGAGGGCGAGGGTGGCGAGCCGTTCGGCGGCGGCCCGGCGCAGCTCGGGCGAGCGGGCGGGGTCGACGGTGACCGCGCGCAGTTCGGCGACCAGCGCGGCGACGGAGAGCGGACGGCGCGGGCGGTGGGTGACGTCCTCGACGGTCACCGGAGGGGTACGGCGGACGACCCGGCCGGTCCGGGGGTCGACGTCCTCGCGGTAGAGCTCGCGCAGGAACCGGGAGGGCTGGTCGCCGTCGTCGGCGGGCGCCTTGACGGCGGTGACGACCAGCCGCTCCTTGGCCCGGGTGGCGGCGACGTAGAAGAGCCGGCGCTCCTCGGCGAGCAGGGCGGCCGGGGTGAGCGGCTCGGCGAGGCCGTCACGGCCGATCCGGTCGGCCTCCAGCAGCGAGCCGCGGCGGCGCAGGTCGGGCCAGAGGCCGTCCTGGACGCCGGCGACGACGACCAGCCGCCACTCCAGGCCCTTGGAGCGGTGGGCGGTCATCAGCCGGACCGCCTCGGGGCGGACGGCCCGCACGGTGAGGGTGTCGGCGGCGATGTCCTGCGCCTCCAGCTCGGCGAGCAGGTCGAGGGCGCCGCGGTGGCCGGTGACCTGTTCCTCGGCGCGGGCCGCGGTCTCGAAGAGCGCGCAGAGGGCGTCGAGGTCGCGGTCGGCGTTGCGGCCGGCGCCGCCGCCGCGCAGGGCGGCCCGCTCCAGGCGTTCACGCCAGCGGCGGGAGCCGTCCCACAGCTCCCAGAGGGCCTCCTCGGCGGTGCAGCCGCCGGCCAGGCGTTCGCGGACCTTGCGCAGCAGGGTGCCGAGGTCGTGGGCGCGGCGGGCGTAGGGGGCGTCGAGGACGACGAGCTGCTCGGGTTCGGCGAGGGCCTCGCGGATCAGCTCGCCGGCCGGGCGCGGCACGGCCGCGGGACGGCTCACGGCGGCGGACGCGGACGGGCCGGCAAACCCGACGGCCCCCGGCTCGGCGTCCGTCCCGGCCCCGGCGGCGGCCCCGGCGGCGGTCTCGACGGCGGTCTCGACACGCCGCGCCTCGGCACGCAGCGCGGCCCGCTCCTCCTCACGCAGGACACGGCCGAGCCGGCGCAGGTCGGCGCCGTCGAGGCCGCCGAGCGGCCCCGTGAGCAGGGTGTGCGCGAGGTCGGTGGTCAGCGGATCGGGTGCCCCGGGGTCGTGCCGGTCCCGGACGGCCTGCTCGGCGCAGACCCGCAGGGCGAGCAGCAGCTGGGCGACGGCCGGCTCCTCGCGCAGCGGCAGGTCGTCGCCGTCGATCTCCAACGGGACGCCGGCCGCGCCGAGTGCCCGCCGGACGCCGGGGATGGAGCGGGCACCGGCCCGCACCAGGACCGCCATCTCGCCCCATGGCACGCCGTCCTCCAGGTGGGCGCGGCGCAGCAGGTCGGCGACGGAGTCCAGCTCGGTACCGGGGGTGGGGTAGGTGTAGACCTCGACCCGGCCGCCCTCGCGGGCGGGCAGCAGGGTGCGGTGCTGGGCGAGCTTGTCGGCGGGCAGCCGGCCCATCGGCATCCGGCGGGTGAGTTCGCGGGCGGCGGAGAGCAGGACGGCACCGGAGCGGCGGGACACCCGGAGCACCTTGACGTCGGCGGGGCGGCCGTCGGCGTGCCGGAAGGTCTGCGGGAACTCCAGGATGCCGTTGATGTCGGCGCCGCGGAACGCGTAGATGGACTGGTCGGGGTCGCCGACGGCGACCAGTTCCCGCCCGCCGCCGGCCAGCCGGCGCAGCAGCCGGACCTGGGCGGGGTCGGTGTCCTGGTACTCGTCGACGAAGACGGCGTCGTAGCGGTCCCGCAGCCGCTCCTCGACCTCGGGGCGTTCGGCGAGCAGCACGGCGCGGTGGACGAGCTCGGCGTAGTCGAGGACACCGCGCAGGTCGAGGACGTCGAGGTACTCGGCGAGGAAGTGGGCGGCGGCGGCCCAGTCGGGGCGCCGGACACCCTCGGCGAACCGGGCCAGCTCGGCCTCTCCGAGCCCCAGCTCGCGGCTGCGGGCGAGGACGGCGCGGACCTCGTCGGCGAAACCGCGGGTGGTGAGGCAGGCGCGCAGGTCGAGCGGCCAGCCGATCCGCGACCTGCCGAGCCGGGAGTCCTCGGCGCCGCCGGCGAGCAGCTCGCGGACCATGACGTCCTGTTCCGGGCCGGAGAGCAGGCGCACCGGCTCGGCGTAGTCCGCCGGGTCCTGGTGGGCGCGGAGCAGGGCGTAACAGAAGGAGTGGAAGGTGGTGGCCTGCGGGGCGGCGGCCCCGGCACCGGCCGTGGTGACGCCGAGCCGGCCGGCCATCCGGTCGCGCAGCTCCATCGCCGCCCTGCGGCTGAAGGTGAGCACGAGGATCCGGTCGGGGTCGGTGCCGCGCTCGATGCGCCGGGCGACGGCCTCCACCAGGGTCGTGGTCTTGCCCGTCCCCGGTCCTGCGAGCACCAGCAGCGGGCCACCCGTGTGCTCGGCCACGGCGCGCTGGTAGTCGTCCAGCACGGGCGGGGCGGGCGGCACGAGGGGGCTGCGCACCAGTCGATAGGGGGAGCTCACGGACGTCCTGGGGGTCGTACTTCGGGCAACGGCGGGCGGGCCCGCCGAGGGGCCCGCCGTATCGAGCCTACGATCCTGCCCCGTCATTCCCGTCCGCGCACGGGTTTCGTCTCACATGGCCGGCGGAGAACGGGACCGCCTCCGCGCTACCGGGCCGGACCCGGCGTGCGGTCACTCCCCGGCCGGTTCGCCGTCCCAGCGGGCCCGCCCGAGGTCGACCCGGGGCGGGTCGGCGAGCTCGCGCAGCGGGGTGCCCTCCTCGGCGTAGCGGGCGAGCGCGCGGTGCTCGTGGCCGGGCAGGAAGCGGCCGTCGGCGCGGATCACCCGCCACCAGGGCACGGCGCCGCCGTACAGGGCGAGCACCCGGCCGACCTGGCGCGGGCCGCCCTGACCGAGGTACTCGGCGATGTCCCCGTAGGTCATCACCCTGCCGGGTGGAATCCGCTCGGCCAGGTCGAGCACCAGTTCGGCGAAGGGTGGCAGCTCTCCGCGCTCACCGTCGTCGTGGGCGTCCGTCACCTGCGGCATTCTTCCGCATCCCGCCGGACCCGGGGGCCCGTACGAACGATCCGCCGCGCCCGATCCGGCCCCTGTCCAGCGCGGGACGCCGCGGCATGCCACCATCTTCGGGGCGGTGAGTGGTGATACGAGGACAAGACCAGATGACCGGGACGGCCGACGTGAGTGTGGACGAGGGCTCCGACGAGTCCTCCCCAGCCGTGCCCGCAGGTCCCGGCGGCGGGTCCGCCACCGAGCCGTCGCCGGCAGTCTCCCTGATCAAGGACCGGACGATCAAGACCCCTCGGCCGACCGGCCCCGGGACGGAACCGGGAACGGCGACGGGGGCCGGGACGGCCGCCGGCCTCCCGGCCCAGCTGCCCGCGCCGGAGTCCTCGCCCGAGCCCGACGCAGGAGCCCGGCTCGGAGCCGGGTCGGAACCCGCCGCGACCGGGACCGACGGTCTCGGCCCGGGCGGACCCGACCCGCTGGACGACCCGCCGCACCTGGACGTCGACGAGCCCCTGCTCGCCGCCCGCGCCCACCGCCCCTCGGACCTGATCCGCTTCCTGGCCGGCGTGCTCGGCCTGGTCGCGGTCTTCGTGCTCGCCGGTGTGGCGACCTCGACCACCACCGGCATCGAACTGGACATCGCCTCCAACGCCCCCCGCTTCTCCCCGGTCCTCGCCACCATCACCGGCCTGGTCTCCAGCGTCGCCGTCCTGGCCGTCCCGCTCGCCTTCGCGGTCGAACGGCTGATCAAACGCGACGGCCTGCGGGTCGCCGACGGCGTTCTCGCCTCGGTGCTCGCCTACGGTGTCTCCCTGGGCATCGACTGGTGGGTCGCCGAGGGCGCCTCCGACCACATCAGGGACGCCCTCACCCGCCTCCCGCTGGACTCCAACGGCACCCTGACCGACCCGGTGCACGGCTACCTCGCCCCGGTGATCGCCTACATGACGGCCGTCGGCATGTCGAGCCGCCCGCGCTGGCGGGTCGCCCTCTGGGTCGTGGTGATCTTCAGCGGCATCACCGAACTGCTCGGCGGCTACACCACCCCGCTCTCCCTGCTGCTCACCGTGCTGATCGGCTGGTCCGTCGCCTACGGCACCCTGTACGCGATCGGCTCGCCGAACATCCGGCCCACCGGCCAGCACCTGATGATCGGTCTGCGCAAGGTCGGCTTCACCCCGGCCAGCGCCCACCGCGCCCCGGACGCCCCCGGCGGCACCCGCCGCTACCTCGTGGCCCAGCAGAGCGGCCCGCCGCTGGACGTCCACATCGTCGACCGCGAACAGCAGGCCTCCGGCTTCTTCTACCGGGCCTGGCGCCGGCTGCGGCTGCGTTCGGTCGCCGTCCGGCGCAGCCCCCAGTCGCTGCGCCAGGCGCTGGAGCAGGAGGCGCTGATCGCGTACGCGGCCGCCGCCTCGGGTGCCCGGGCCCCGCAGCTGGTCGCCACCTCCGAGCTCGGCCCGGACGCCGCGATCCTGGTCTACGAGAACGTCGAGGGCCGCACCCTGGACGACCTCTCCGACGACGAGATCACCGACCAGGTGATGGCCTCGCTGTGGGAGTCGGTCGCCGCCCTGCACGAGCGCCGGATCGCCCACCGCCGGCTCACCGGCGAGTCGATGCTGGTGACCGACGAGAAGACGGCCTGCCTGGTCAACCTCTCCGGCGGGGACATCGCCGCCACCGACCTGACGCTGCGCATCGACGTCGCCCAGCTGCTCACCACGTTCGCGCTGCGGATCGGCCCGGAACGGACGGTCGCCACCGCCAACGCGGTGCTCGGCGCCGACCGGGTCGCCCAGGCGCTGCCGCTGCTCCAGCCGGTCGGCATGAGCCGCTCCACCCGCGTCGACCTGAAGCGGCTCAGCAAGGAACGGAAGGCCGCCGCCCAGGCCAGGGCGCTGGAGCAGGTCGCCGCCGGGGAGCGCACCCAGCAGCAGGCCGAGGAGGACATCGCGCTGGCCGGCGAGGACCTGCTCAGCCGGATCCGCGGCCAGATCCTGCAGATCGCCCCCGAGGCACCGATGGAGCCGGCCAAGCTGGAGCGGCTCAAGCCGAAGACCCTGATCATGGTGATCGCGCTCACCTTCGCCGCGTACCTCGCGCTGACCACCATCAAGCCGGCGCAGCTCAAGCTCTCCCAGATGGACTGGGCCTGGGCGGCGGTGGCCCTCGCCGCGGCGGCCTTCTCGTACATCGCCGCGTCGATGAGCCTGACCGGCTTCGTCCCGGAGAAGCTGCCGTTCCGCCGCACGGTGGCCGCCCAGCTCGCCGGGTCCTTCGTCAAGCTGGTCGCCCCGGCGGCGATCGGCGGCATCGCGCTGAACACCCGCTACCTGCAGAAGGCGGGCATCCGCTCCGGCCAGGCGGTCGCGTCGGTCGGCGCCTCCCAGCTGGCCGGCCTGGCCGGGCACCTGCTGCTGCTCTTCAGCTTCGGTCTGATCACCGGCAGCCAGACCAACGGCGACCTCTCGGCCTCCCGCGCGGTGATCATCGGCGTGCTGACCGCCGCCGTGCTGGCCCTGGTGGTCGCGGCGGTCGCGCCGCTGAGGCGGTTCGTGCTGAACCGGCTGCGCTCGCTCTTCTTCGGCGTGGTCCCGCGGATGCTCGACCTGATGCAGACGCCCAGCAAGCTGGTCAGCGGCTTCGGCGGCATCCTGCTGCTGACGCTCTCCTTCACCGCCTGTCTGGACGCCTCGGTACAGGCCTTCGGCGGCTCGATCTCCTTCTCCGCGGTGGCCGTGGTCTTCCTGACCGCCAACGCGGCGGGCTCCGCCATCCCGACCCCCGGCGGCATCGGCCCGGTCGAGTTCGCGCTGATCGGTGCGCTCACGGTGGCCGACGTACCGCCGACCGTCGCCACCCCGGCGGTCTTCCTCTACCGGGCGCTCACCTTCTGGCTGCCGGTGCTCCCCGGCTGGATCTCCTACAACGTGCTCCAGCGCAAGGGCGCGCTGTAACCCGGCCGACCGGCGCGAACCGGGTGGCCAGCGCAGCCGGCGGGACCCGGGCGACCGGGCGCGGGCCCGGGTACGCGAAAGGGCCCGCCGGAGCGGGCCCTTCCACGGTCCCGGTCAGTACACCGGCTTGTGCGGCTCGATCTGGTTCACCCAGCCCAGCACGCCGCCGCCCAGGTGGACGGCGTTGGCGAAGCCGGCCGACTTCACCACGGCCAGCACCTCGGCCGAGCGGACGCCCGACTTGCAGTGCAGCACGATCTTCCGGTCCTGCGGCAGCTGCTCCAGCGCGTTGCCCATCAGGAACTCGTTCTTCGGGATCAGCACGGCACCGGGGATGCTGACGATCTCGTACTCGCCGGGCTCGCGGACGTCGATCAGGTAGATGTCCTCCTGGTCGTCCTGCCACTGCTTGAGCTGCTTCGAGGTGATCGTCGAACCGGCGGCGGCCTCCTGGGCCTCCTCCGACACGACGCCGCAGAATGCCTCGTAGTCGATCAGCTCGGTGACGGTCGGGTTCTCGCCGCAGACCGCGCAGCCCGGGTCCTTGCGGACCTTCACCTGGCGGTAGTTCATCTCCAGGGCGTCGTAGATCATCAGACGGCCGACCAGCGGGTCGCCGACCCCGGCCAGCAGCTTGATGGCCTCGGTGACCTGGATCGAGCCGATCGACGCGCAGAGCACGCCCAGCACGCCGCCCTCGGCGCAGGACGGAACCATGCCCGGCGGCGGGGCCTCCGGGTAGAGGCAGCGGTAGCAGGGGCCGTGCTCGGCCCAGAACACGCTCGCCTGGCCGTCGAAGCGGTAGATCGAACCCCACACGTACGGCTTGCCGAGCAGCACCGCGGCGTCGTTCACCAGGTAGCGGGTGGCGAAGTTGTCGGTGCCGTCGACGATCAGGTCGTAGCCGGAGAAGATCTCCAGCACGTTGGAGTTGTCGAGGCGCTCCTCGTGGAGGATCACGTCGATGTAGGGGTTGATCTCCTTGACCGAGTCCCGTGCCGACTCGCCCTTGGAACGGCCGATGTCCGACTGGCCGTGGATGATCTGACGCTGCAGGTTCGACTCGTCGACCACGTCGAACTCGACGATTCCGAGCGTGCCGACACCGGCGGCGGCCAGATACATCAGCGCGGGCGAGCCCAGACCGCCGGCGCCGACGCACAGCACCTTGGCGTTCTTCAGGCGCTTCTGCCCGGCCATGCCCACGTCGGGGATGATCAGGTGGCGGGAGTACCTGCGGACTTCGTCAACGGTGAGCTCGTCGGCCGGCTCGACCAGGGGTGGCAGCGACACGGGGACTCCGATGGTCGTCATCTCAGGTGGCCGGGGCCAACCTCTTGTGGCTTGTTGCTCCGCCACCGAGGTGGCTCTGCTACGCCAACAGTGTCATGCCGCCCCTGTATTCCGAGACAGCTCGTCCGATGGGCGAGACGGCCCGCGTCGGATGGTGGGACCGCCGGCCGCGCGGCCCCCGCGGCCGAAAACCGGCCCGCCCGGGCCGCGAGGTGCCGACGGCGCGCCGCCGTCGGCCTCCCTCCGGCTCCCCCGACCCGCCCGGACGGGACCGGCGGCGGACCCGGACGGGTCAGACCCGGCAGGCCGTCTCCAGCCAGACGTCCCCCAGCGACTCCTCCAGCGGCACCTGTGTCCGCCAGCCGAGACGGTCCCGCGCCGTCCGGACGTCCGCCTGCCGCCACGGCACCGGCTCCCCCGACGGCACCCTCCCCTCGGCCGACCGGGACTCCGCCGGGCGGTGGCCCGGCAGGTGGTGACCGGAGCCGTGCCCGGGCAGGTGGTCCACCGTCCCACCGGCTTGCGCGGGCAGCAGGACCTGCCGGTTCTCCTCCACGATCGCCCCCTCGAAACCGGACGCCCGGACCAGCAGCTGGGCCGCCTCCCGGGCCCGGACGGCGTGCCCGCTGCCGATGTTGATCACCCCCGTGGCGGCCGACACCGCCGCCGCCTGGATCGCCCGCGCGACGTCCCGGACGTCCACGAAATCCCGGTATCCGGACAGGTCGGGCATCCGCACCTGGTTCTCCTCCCGCTCCAGCGCGCGCCGCAGCCCCTCGGCGAGCCGCCCGAACAGCGAGGCGGTCGGCGACCCCGGCCCGACCACGTCGAACACCCGCAGCACCGCCGCGTCCAGCCCGGAGGCCAGCACCAGCTCCGTCCCGGCCAGCTTCGAGACCCCGTACGGGCCGACCGGGCGCGGCTCGGCGCCCTCCGAGACCGGCACCCCTCCCGGCACCGGCCCGTACTCGGCCGCCGAGCCGACGTGCACCAGGCGGGCGGGCTCCCGGCTGCGCCGGATCGCCTCGCAGACGGTGGCCACGGCCAGCGTGTTGGCCCGGATCAGCGTGCGCGAACTGCCGTAGGTGGCACCCGCGCAGTTGATCACCACCTGCGGCACGACCGCGTCCAGGAACCGGGCCAGCGCACCCGGGCTGCCGGTGGTCAGGTCGAAGCGGATGTCGGCGGAGTCACGCCGGCCGAGCACCGTCACCTGCAACTCCGGATCCACGAGCAGACGATCGGTGACCCGACGGCCGATGAAACCGTCGGCGCCCAGCAGCAGCACCCTCATCGGGGGGCTTCCTTCCACGAAGCCAGACCGGGTACGGCCTGGCGGTCCTAGTGAACAACGGGATGTCGAACGGAACGGCGGAACAGGAGGAACAGGAGGAACAGGCGGAGCGGGAGGAGCGGGCGCGCCGGGCGGGTGGCGGAACCGGCCGCACACCGGCCGGGCCCGGTCCGGCCCGGCGGTCAGCGGTGCGCATCGGGACGGCCCAGCACCGGCCACGCGTACACCAGCAGGGCCAGCGCGACGGCGCCGCCGGCCAAACCGGCCACCGGTGGGAGCGGAGCCGCCGTCACCACCGCCCCGGCCAGTGCGCCGAGCGCCGCGACCCCGGTCCGGCCGCAGCGCGCCAGCAGGGCGGGCAGCACCAGCAGCAGACCCAGCACCCCCTGGCCCGCCCACTGCCCCGGGTCGGCCCGCTCGGCCACCAGGTGCAGCAGGCCGCCGTGCCCCGGCCCCGGACGCGGCGCCACCGCGGTCAGCACCGCGAGCGCCGCGAAGGTCAGCACGGACAGCACCGCCAGGTGCAGGGCCAGCGCCGCCGGGAGCACCGGCCGCATCCGGGCCCGGAACTCGGCCAGCGTCACCGCCGTCCCCAGGTGGCCCCGCCCGACGCGGCGGAACCAGCGCGCGGACCACTCGGCCGACCCGGCCGACAGCGCGGCCGCGAGCACCAGCGCCGTCGTCACCCGTCGGTCCCCCGGGCCACCGGCCGTCAGCGCCGGCGGCGCCAGCAACAGCCCGGCCACCCCTGCGCCGTGCACCGCCTGCCACCACCACAGCCGGGCGTGGACCACCCGCGCGGCACCCGGGACGACCGGACCGGCCTTCTCCTCGGGCCCGTCGACCGGCCGCTCCCCGCCACCGGCGCCACGGGAGTCGTCGCGGTCCCCGGGGTGGCCCGGGCCGGCGGGGTCCTCGGCACCGGCCGGACCGGACCGGCCCGCGAACGGGATCGCCACGGACCACCCGGGGGCCCTGGCCGACCCGTCCGCACCGGGCGCGCCGGAAGCGGCCGGGACGAGCGCCAGCGGGACGGCCGCAGCCAGCAGGAGGGGCCGGCCGCCACCGAGCCCGGCGGCGGCCGCGCACGGAAGCGCCGCCAGCACCGCCGTCCGGAGCGCCACGACCCAACGCCGCTGCCGGCTCTCCCCGGGTACGGCCTCGACCGACGGGGGCGCGCGGCGCGGCACCCGGGCGTACAGCTCCTCGGCGAGCGCGAACAGGTCCGCGTGCCGGCACCGGGCGGCGTCCGCCGGGCCGAGTCCGGCCTCCTCCAGCCCGGCGGCGATCTCCAGCGGATCGACGGCGCGCTCGCAGAGCTCCCGGTGCTCCGCCATCACCTCCCGGACCGGATCGCCGGAGGCGCCGGGGATCCGGACGCCCACCGGGTGCGCGGCGGGACCGGCCGCACCCCCCGGGCGGGCTCCCCCGTCCACCCCCACGGACGCTCCTGCACCGGCCGTCATCAGACCGCCTCCGCGAGCGCACCGGGCCGGCCGGACGCCTCACCGACGCCCTCGGCCGCCGGGGTCCCCTCGGTCCCGGGCCCGGCCGCCCGGCTTCCCGTACCCGCGGACCCGACATCCGTCGCGCCGGGATCCGTCGCCCCGGCATCCGTCGCCCAGAGGTCGGCGGACCCTCCGCCCGCCGGCCCGGTGCCCGCACGGTCGCCCGCCGCTCCCACCACCACCGCGCCACCACCCGCCCCGGCGCCGCCACCCCGGCCGGTGAGCCAGTACTCGGCGGGCCGGGCGAACGGCCGGGGCCGGGGACCGCCCGGAGCACCGGGCGCCCCGTCGGCGGCCGGGTAGGCCGGCCACTGGGAGACCAGCTCCAGGTAGATCTCCCGGAAGGCCCCGACCACCGGCTCGACGGCGAAGCGTTCCTGCGCCCGTAACCGGCCGGCCAGGCCGAGTCGGGCCCGGCGCTCCCCGTCCCGCAGCAGGGCCAGGCAGGCACCGGCCAGCGCGCGCGGGTCGCGCGGCGGGACCAGCAGCCCGGTCGGCCCCACCACCTCGCGGGCCACGCCGACATCGGTCGAGACCACGGCCCGCCCGCTCAGCATCGCGTCGGCCAGCAGCCGGGGGCCCCGCTGGGAGAGCGCCGAGAAGAGGACCACGGAGCCGTCCGCCCAGGCCCGGGCGGCGGACCGGGGCCGGCCGGCGAACTCGACCGCCTCGGCCACCCCGAGCCGTGCGGCGACGGCCTCGCAGTGCGCCCGGTAGCCGGGGACGGCCTCCTCACCGTGCACGACCAGCCGCGCCTGCGGAAGGTCGGCCCGGACCAGGGCGAAGGCGTGCAGGGCCAGTTCGGGGCCCCGGCCGGGTTCCAGGGCCCCGGCCCAGACCAGGGTGGGCCGCTCCGGCTCCGGGCCCGCGGCGGGCCGGTCCACGGCCGGGGTGCCCTCGTACACCACCCGGGTCCGCTCCGGGTCGGCCCCGCAGCGCAGCTGCCAGCGCCGGTCGTGGGCACTGCCGGGGGTGAGCACCGCGGCCTGCCGGTAGGTCTCCTCGGCGAGCGCCCGGAAGAAGGCGAGTAGGAGCGCCCGGACCGGCCGGAGGTACGGCGCCTCCCGGTACCCGAGGTACTGCTCGCGCAGGTGCAGGCCGTGCTCGGTGACCACGAACGGCACCCCGTGCAGCTGCTTGGCCACCAGCGCCGGCAGGGCGGCCGGGCCGCCGCCGACCACGTGGCAGAGGTCGGCGGCGCCGATCCCGCCCGGCCCGGTGCCGTACCAGGGGGCGGCGAGCGGTCGCAGGCACTGTTCGAGCAGGTCGGCGGCGACCAGGACGTCGCGGACCAGCGGCTGCCCGGCGGAGGTGTCGGCGCCGGGCGAACGCCAGACCCGCTCCAGGACGCCCCGGGCCCGGGCGGAGACCAGGAAGGCCGGCAACCCGCCGTCCTCGCGGGCGAGCCCCGCCAGCCGGTACAGGCCGGCACCGAAGGAGGACCGCTCGTCCGGCCTCAGCAGGGCCCGGACGAGCTGCTCGTAGGCGCGGGCGTACTGGCGTCCGCGGAGCGCGCCGGGCGCGCGGCCGGTCCGGCGGCGCCCCCGGAGGGCCTGCTCGTGCACGCCGCTCCCCCGGCCGTGCGGGTCCTCACCGGCGCCCGGACCGGCGGTCCCGGCCGACACGTACCACTCGAAGTCGTGCTCGCGCAGACCCTCCACCAGCCGGTCGCACCACCCGCCGACGCCACTGCCGGCGCGCGGACGCACACCCTCGGTGAGCAGAGCAACGCGCACGGGAGACCTCCGGGGCAGAGCGGATCGACGGATTGCTGAGCGGCTTGGCCGGCGCCCGGCCGGCCCGCGTCCGACGCGGGCGGCCCGGGGCGGAGGAGTCGGCCCGCCGGAGACACCGCGGCCCGGTACCGGCGGCCGTCCCCCGGCCCCCGGTCACCCTCGCGCGGCCGCCCTCCGGGTTCTCCGGCGGCCGCGACTCCCCCACACCTGTTCGGTCCGACAGCAGAAAGGTAGGACCGGCTTACGGCAATCCATCGGTCACATGCCTGGTTGCCACCTGAACGAGTGAACCGGAGTGACCACTTCCCGATCGGGGCGTTAACGGCTGCCGATCAAGGGGTATCGGTCGTGTTCCGTTCGATCCGTTCGATCCGTTCGGCCCGCACCGCCCCTTCGGCCGGTTCGATCCGTTCGGCCCTCGACCCGTTCGACCCGCCCCGTCAGGCGGCCCGCTCCAGCAGCTCCCGCACGGCGCGGGCGACGACGCCGGGGTGCTCCATCATCGCGACGTGCCCGGAGTCCGGCAGCACCAGCAGCCGCTGGTCCGCGAAGACCCCGCAGGCCCGGCGCGCCGAGCGGTACGAGACCAGCTTGTCGCGCAGCCCGTACACCAGCAGCACCGGCACCTTCACCTGCGCGGCCTGCCGCCACAGTGCCTGGTCGCCCCGCTCGGTGTAGGCGGAGGCGATGCCCCGCACCGAGCCGACCAGCGCCTGCGTCGCGTACGGCAGCTCCAGCCGCCGCCGGTACTGGGCCACCGCCTCGGCCCGGACCTCAGGGGACAGGGCGTCGGGGTCGCCGTAGACCAGCCCGAGCACGCCCTCGGTGACCGCCTCGGGTCCCCGCCCGTCTGACGGCCGCCGGCGCAGCAGCGCGGGGAGGCCGGGCACGGCGAGCAGGGCGGTCGGCCAGGCGGTGCGCTGCGGGGGCAGTTCGGGCAGGGCCGGCGAGATCAGGGTGAGGCTGCGGACGAGGTCCGGGCGCAGGGCCGCGAGCCGGACGGCGACCGCGCCGCCGAGCGAGTTGCCGAAGAGGTGGACCGGGCCGCGGCCGGACGCCTCCAGGTAGCCGATGACCGCGCGGACGTGGCCGGACAGGGAGAGGTCGCCGTCGCGGGGCGGGGCGGATTCGCCGAAGCCGGGGAGGTCCACGGCCTCGCCGTCGACGAGGTCGGAGAGCCGGCCCATGAGCCCCGTCCAGTTGGCGGCGGAGCCGCCGAGGCCGTGCACGAAGAGCGCCGGCGCCCGCCCGCCGGGGGCCGTCGGGGCGGCGTCGTGGCGGTGCACCGCGACGACCGCGCCGGGGACCTCGACCGTGCGGAACGGCGGCGGGGCGGCCGTCTCCGGGCGTATCTGCTGATCAGGGCTGCTCATGGTGGACGATGGTAGTGAGCCGGCGCCGTCGCGGCCTGCCCACGGACCGTTCCCGGTCCGCTCCCGGTCCGGTCGTTCCTGCCCCTGTCACACCACTGCCGGTGGCCGTGGTCAGCGCCGTATTGTGGGCTCCTGACAAGGGGGCTGGCCGCTTTTCTCACGCCTGCCAAGCGCGAGGGCGGTTACCCGAAAGTAGAATCGGTCATCTTGCCAACCCCGTACGACCCGTGAAATGAGGAGCGCCGTGACGGCCATCCAGGAGGCGCAGGAGCGCCCGCGCGGTGCCCGCCTGCCGCGAAGCGCCCGCCGTGAACAACTGCTCGGTGCCGCCCAGGAGGTGTTCGTCGCGCAGGGTTACCACGCGGCCGCCATGGACGACATCGCCGACCGCGCCGGGGTGAGCAAGCCGGTGCTGTACCAGCACTTCCCCGGGAAGCTGGACCTCTACCTGGCGCTGCTGGACAAGCACTGCGACGCCCTGGTCGACTCGACCCGCGAGGCGCTGGAGACGACCACCGACAACAAGCTGCGGGTGGCCGCGACGATGGAGGCGTACTTCAACTACGTCTCCAGCGAGTCCGGTGCCTTCCGGCTGGTCTTCGAGTCGGACCTGACCAACGAGCCGGCCGTGCGCGAGCGGGTCGAGCGGGCGGCGGAGGCCAGTGCGACGCTGGTCAGCAAGGTGATCCAGGAGGACACCGACCTGCCGGAGTCGGAGTCCAAGCTGCTCGCGGCCGGGGTCTGCGGCCTGGCCCAGATCACCGCGCGGTACTGGCTCTCCCAGGGCCTGGAGATCCCGCGCGACGAGGCGGTCCGGCTGGTGGCCAGCCTGGCCTGGCGCGGGCTGAAGGGCTTCCCGATGCACCCCAACCTCGATTCCCCGGAGGCCGCTGCCCCCGAGCAGTGATCACCGGACCTTCGCCTCGGTACCGATCCGGTGCTCTATGGTGAAGCCGTACGGCGCGGTCGCCGCGAACGCTTGTCCCAGGCGGTCCGGTGCCCGCGCGTGGATGGCTGCAACCCCGGAGGGACGGAAGCCGTGGAGGTCAAGATCGGCGTGCAGAACGCGCCGCGCGAGATCGTCATCGAGAGCTCGCAGACGGCCGATGAGGTCGAGAGCGCGATCGCCAAGGCGCTGGAGGGCACCTCGAAGCTCTTCACGCTGACCGACGAGCACGGCCGCCGCGTCATCGTCCCGGCCGAGCGCCTGGCGTACGTGGAGATCGGCGAGCAGGCCGCCCGCAAGGTCGGTTTCGGCACGCTCTGAGCTGTCCTTCGGTGCCCCGTTCCCTCGTCCGAGGGGGCGGGGCACCGTCGCGTTCACGGCCGGGGCGGGGGGACGTGGCGGGTGCGGCCGGCTTGCCTCGGCGTGTACGACCGGGGGGAGCGGGGTACGGCGACAAGTGCGGCCGACCACGTGCCGCGCACCGAGCCCCGGGGAGGCACCCTTGCTGGTCGAGACGTTCGCCTTCGCCCTCGTCGGCCTGGTGGTCGGCGCCACCGCCCTGCTGTCGCTGCCCGCGTACTTCCCCTCCGGGTGGGGGCTGACGATGGGGACGGCGCTGGTCTCCGCGCTGCTGGCCGGGGTGATCGCGCACTTCACGCTCGACGGCGAGTACCCGGCGGCCTGCATCGCGGTCTCGGCGGTCACCTCGGCGCTGATCACCTCGGTGCTGGCCCGTCCCGACCTCGCCGCAGGCCGCCAGCCGGCCCGCCGGCACCGCCCGCACCGGGCGGGTTCGCACCGGCGGCACCGACCCGCCTGACCCGGGCCGAAGGCCCCCGGGCGTTACGAGGCGAGGCCGAGCGCGGCCATCCGCCGGGTGTGCGCCTCGGTGATCCGGTTGAACATCTTGCCGACCTCGACGAGGTCGAAGCCCTGCACCCGGACGCCGCCGACCAGCAGGTTGGAGAGCGCGTCCCGCTCGGCGACCACCCGCTGGGCCTGGCTGAGCGCCTCGCCCATCAGCCGCCGGCCCCAGAGCGCCAGCCGGCCGCCGGCCCGCGGGTCGGCCTCGATGGCCTGCCGGACCTTGTCGACCGCGAACTGGGCGTGGCCGGTGTCCGACATGACGCCGAGGACCAGGTCGCGGGTGTCGTCGTCCAGCCGGGCGGCCACCTCGCGGTAGAAGTCGGTGGCGATCGCGTCGCCGACGTAGGCCTTGACGAGGCCCTCCAGCCAGTCCGAGGGCGCGGTCATCCGGTGGAACAGCTCCAGCGGCTCGACGAACGGCCGCATCGCCTCCTGCGGGTCGGCGCCGACCTCGGCGAGCCGGTCGTGCAGTCGCTGGTAGTGCTGGAACTCGGCGGAGGCCATCCGGGCCAGCGCCGCCTTGTCGGCCAGGTCGGGCGCCAGCTTGGCGTCCTCGGCGAGCCGCTCGAAGGCGCTCAGCTCGCCGTACGCGAGGGCGCCGAGCAGGTCCAGCACGGCCGCCCGGTAGCCGGGGTCGGCCGAGCAGGTCGCCCAGTCCCCGATCGAGCCGTCCGCCACGTCCTGCGTCCCACCACGGTTCTCCATGACCCGTCACCTTAGTCCCGGTCCGTCCCGGGTCGCTCCCCGCACACGCGCGGCCCGCACACGCCGCCCGGCCGCGCAGGGGCACCGGCCCGTCCGGCTCCGCCCGCCCCGACCTGCGATGTCGCCCGCGTCACGTGTTCGAGTCGTCGGGTGACTGTATGGTGGTACGGAGGCCCGTCGTGCTCGCACGGTGTCACCGCCGTCTCGGTGTGCCGGGCAAGCCCGCTCCGAAGCAGGCGCAGTCCGTCAGGACGTGTCCGTACCGGAAGCCGGGACCTCAACGTACGCGGATGCCCGGTCGGAGAGCCGATCGGCTCCGACCAGGGCTTGGACTTCAAGCCTTGGCACCGCACCAGTGGCCGAGCGAGGGCCGCCGAGACCGCGCCATCCCGGCGCAGGTCCCGCGCAGGTCCCTCACGGGAATCCTCCCCGACGCCGCCGGCGACGCGCCCCTGTCGGGCCGCGCGCACCGGCCGGCCGCAGGGACCGGCGCGATTGTGCGTCCGCGCAGCTGTTTTCGGGGCCGTCCAGGCCCGTACGCAGCCGCGCGGCTGCCCGCCCGCCGCTCGCTCTCGGCCCCTCCACACGGAAGAGGCAGCACCCTGTCCACCACCGCTGAACCCACGAAGACCACGTTCCGGGACCTGGGGATCCTCCCGGAGACCGCCGAGGCGCTCGAATCCGTCGGCATCGTCCACCCCTTCCCCATCCAGGAGATGACCCTGCCGGTCGCGCTGACCGGCCACGACGTCATCGGCCAGGCCAAGACCGGCACCGGCAAGACGCTCGGTTTCGGTCTCCCGCTGATCGAGCGCGTCGTCGTGCGGGCCGACATCGACGCCGGCCGCGCCGGCGAGGACCAGCTCTGCGACTCCCCGCAGGCGCTGATCGTCGTCCCGACCCGCGAGCTCTGCACCCAGGTCACCAACGACCTGCAGACCGCCGGGAAGGTCCGCAACGTCCGCGTGCTCGCCGTCTACGGCGGCCGGGCCTACGAGCCGCAGGTCGAGGCGCTGAAGAAGGGGATCGACATCGTCGTCGGCACCCCGGGGCGCCTGCTCGACCTGGCCGGCCAGAAGAAGCTGGACCTGTCGAAGGTCCGCTCGCTGGTCCTGGACGAGGCCGACGAGATGCTCGACCTCGGCTTCCTGCCGGACGTCGAGAAGATCATCACCATGCTGCCGGCGAAGCGGCAGACCCTGCTGTTCTCCGCGACCATGCCGGGCCAGGTGATCAGCCTCGCCCGCCGGTACATGAGCCAGCCGACCCACATCCGCGCCGCCGCTCCGGACGACACCGGCAGCACCGTCGCCAACACCGAGCAGCACATCTTCCGCGCCCACTCGCTGGACAAGGTCGAGATGGTCTCGCGCATCCTCCAGGCCGACGGCCGCGGGCTGGCGATGATCTTCTGCCGCACCAAGCGGACCGCCGCCGACGTGGCCGACCAGCTGACCCAGCGCGGCTTCGCCTCCGGCGCCGTCCACGGCGACCTCGGCCAGGGCGCGCGCGAGCAGGCGCTGCGGGCGTTCCGCAACGGCAAGGTCGACGTGCTGGTCTGCACCGACGTCGCGGCCCGCGGCATCGACGTCGAGGGCGTCACGCACGTCATCAACTACCAGTGCCCCGAGGACGAGAAGACCTACCTGCACCGGATCGGCCGCACCGGCCGGGCCGGCGCCTCGGGCACCGCGGTCACGCTGGTCGACTGGGACGACATCCCGCGCTGGCAGCTGATCAACAAGGCGCTCGAACTCTCGTTCAACGAGCCGGAGGAGACCTACTCCACCTCGCCGCACCTGTTCGAGCTGCTGAAGATCGCGAAGGGCACCACCGGTGTGCTGCCGCGTTCGGAGCGGACCCGGGCCGGGCTCGGCGCGGAGGAGGTCGAGGACCTCGGCGAGACCGGCGGGCGCGGTTCGCGTTCGGCCGGTGGCGCCCGGGGCCGCGGCGGACGGGCGGCCGGCCCCGGCCGGGCCGACGCCGTCGAGACCCCGGTCGCCGAGGAGAAGCAGGCCCGCAAGACCCGCGAGCGCCGCCGCACCCGTCGCGGCTCCTCGGTCGACGAGGCCGTCGAGGCCGTCGAGGGCACCGTCGCCGAGGCCGTCGCGACGGCCGGCCCGGAGGCTCCGGCCGTCGAGGGCGCCGAGGGCGAGTCCGCGGCCCCGCGCCGCCGCCGTCGCCGCTCGCGCGGTGCGGCGTCCGGCGAGGACGCCGCCGCCGTGGCGGAGGCTCCGGCCGCCGTCGCCGAAGCCGCGGCCCCGATCGCGGCTCCGGTCGCGGTCGCGGTCGCCGAGGCGGTCGCCGAGGAGAAGCCGAAGCGCACCCGCACCCGGGCCAAGAAGGTCGCGGCGCCCGCCGAGGCCGCTCCGGTGGTGGAGGCCGCCGAGGCCGCCGCCGACGTTCCGGCCCCGCGCCGGCGTTCCCGCACCCGCCGCCCGGCCGCCGCCCCCGAGGTGGCTCCGGAGAGCTGATCCACCCTGGTTGAAGGGGGCGGCCGGAATGTTCCGGCCGCCCCCTTCGGCGTCCGCACACCGATCCGCGGGTCTGCCCGCCGCCGCCCGGCCGCCACCGGCGCAGCCGGGTGGGCCGGGGGCTCGACGGCAGACCCTAGGCTCGGGGCCGTCCGCCGGTTCACCCCGCCGCCCCAGGCCCCAGGAGGTCGTCCCCATGAGTACGCCGCCGTTCCTCACGCTCCCGTCCTGCGCGCGCGCCCTGCGGGTGGCGACGACCCGCGGCGGGTTCGCCGCGCTGCGGGCGGAGCCGGCGGGGGCGGTGCGCGGGTCCGCGTTGCTGGTGCCCGGGTTCACGGGCAGCAAGGAGGACTTCATCGCCCTGCTGGAGCCGCTGGCGGCGGCGGGCTACCGGGTGACGGCAATCGACCAGCGAGGGCAGTACGAGACCGGGGGACCGGACGACCCGGCCGCCTACGCGGTGGCCGCGCTGGGCGCCGACGTGCGGGCGCTCTCCGCCGCGCTGCGGGCCGAGGCCGTCGCGGCCGACGGGAACGGCGCCGGCGGGCGGCTGCACCTGCTCGGCCACTCCCTCGGCGGCCAGGTGGTCCGCGAGGCCGTCCTGGCCGCCGAGGCCGAGGCGGTGGCCCGCCCGGGCGGCTGCGGATCGCTGCCGTGGTCCTCGCTGACGCTGATGTCCACCGGGCCGGGTCCGATCGACCCGGCCGAGGCGGAGCGGACCCGGCTGCTGGTCGACGTGCTGCCGACGATGACCCTCGAAGAGATCTGGCAGGTGATGCAGCAGCTGGAGGAGGGCGGCGACCGGGCCCGCCGCCCGGGCGCCGAGGTCGCCGCGTTCCTGCACCGCCGCTGGCTGGCCAACGTGCCGCAGGCGCTGATCACCACCGGCGGCCACCTGGTCGCGGCACCGGACCGGGTGGACGAGCTGGCCGCGACGGTCGCCGCCGGGCTGCCCGCCCTGGTGCTCTCGGGAGTGCGGGACTACGCCTGGCCGGTGCCGGAGCAGACCGCGATGGCCGCCCGGCTGGGTGCCCGCCGGATCGTGGTCGAGGACGCCGGCCACTCCCCCAACGCCGATCAGCCTGCCGCCACGGCCGCCGCCCTGACCGCCTTCTGGGGCTGACCGGCCGGTCCGGCGCCGAGCCGCCGCCGGAGCGCCGACGCGGCGAACCGGGCCCCGCCGTGCGCCCGCTCCGGGCCTCTGGTAAAAGACATGCGACAAAATTCGTTAGTTGCGGTAATATTTGATTCGGTCCTGGAAACATCGTTGACACTGACGTCGGCGTGCTGTCGATGTCGATCCTCCGAAACCAGGACTTTACGGACGGGCAACGGCCCGGTAGCAGCACCACCGCAGAGTGGATTCGAGGGAAAGACACCCTTGGCACGCAGGGGGGAGCCCTCTTTGCCGCAACGGTCGGTCGACCGTTCGACCCGACAGACCCTGAAAGGGCTGATACCGACTCAGCCACGAACGCCCCGCTCGACGGGGCCGGGAAAGGAAACGCCCATGCGCTTCGAGATCCTCCGACTGGACGACGCCCGCGGCACCGCCACCGACCGCCTGATCGCCGACGCCGAAACCGTCCGCGAGCTCGTCCAGGCCGCCGCCCGTACCGGCGAACGCCTGCTCATCCGCCCGTGCCCCGCCGCCTGACCGGCCGCTGCGGCGCCTCCGACCGGGAGGCCTCACCCGCCGCCGACGAGCCGGGATCGTCCGACCCCGACGTTCCGAAACCGGACTGACGCCCCGCCACCGCACCAGCGGAGACGGGGCGTCAGTGCGTCCGGGACCGCCCGGCGCCGCACCCCGGAGCGCGCCGCGGACGTTTGCCGCCGCCCCCGGCTGGACAGTTCCCCAACGGGATCCGCCGCACCGCGCCCACCCCGCGCCGGCCGGCCGTCCGCCACCGACCGGTGCCGCCGGACCGCCCTCCGTACGGGTGATCGTCCTTGACGCGGCGGTCCGGAGGGAGGAGCGTTGTCGGCTATGAGGGGCGAGCCAAGCTGCCCGAGGTGCGCCGGTCGGGTCCGCGCTCCCGGTCTGTTCTCAGACACCTGGCAGTGCGACCGGCACGGCGCCGTGCATCCGATGCAGCCGGTGCTGCCCCCGAGCGTCGAGGCGCTCGGTGTCGCGGTCGCCCGTTCGCAGGTCCCCGTCTGGCTGCCCTGGCCGCTCCCGGTCGGCTGGCTGTACACCGGCATCGCGCACGTCGGCGACGACATCTCGGGCGCCCGCGCCACCGCCGTGGCCTGCGCCGGCCCGGCGCCGCTCGGGGGGTTCGGCGAACTGGTCCTGATCGCGGAGGAGCTGGGCGTCGGGCTCGGTGCCCGGTACGCGGGGCTCCCCGGGCCGGACCCGGGCGACTCGGTCGGCCTCTACAAGCCGGCGGACGCCAAGCTGCTGGCCGCCGGCCGGCCCACCCCGATGTTCCACGTCCCGGACGCACCGGCCGACCGCGCGGTCTTCGCCGGCGAGGCCCGCGGCCTCTGGCTCTGGGCGGTGGCCTGGCCCGAACAGTCGGCCCTGGTCATGTACGACGAGCTGGTGCTGACCGACCTGCGGGAGGCCGGCGCGGAGCTCGACCTGCTGCCCTGCGGGGCGCTCTCCCCCCGTCTGCTGGGCTGATCCCCCGACACCCGGGCGCACTATCCTGGGCCGCACCTCCGCCGACGACCCAGGGAGCACCGCCCGTGCGCATCGACCTGCACGCCCACAGCAACGCGTCCGACGGTACGGACAGCCCGGCGGAACTGGTCGCGGCTGCGGTGGCGGCCGGGCTGGACGTGGTCGCCCTGACCGACCACGACACGGTGGCGGGCCACACCGAGGCGGCCGACGCGGTGCACGCGCTTCCCGCCGGCACCCGGTTGCGGCTCGTCCCCGGCGCGGAGCTCTCCTGCGTGGTGGACGGCATCTCGATGCACCTGCTGGCCTACCTGTTCGACCCCGCCGAGCCGGCCTTCGCGGCCGAGCGCGAACTGGTGCGCACCGACCGGTTCCGGCGCGGCGAGGCGATCGTCGAGCGCTGCCGCGCACTGGGCGCGGACATCAGCTGGGAGCAGGTGCAGCGGATCGCGGGAGCCGGCTCGGTGGGCCGGCCGCACATCGCCAGCGCCCTGGTCGAGGCGGGCGTGGTCGCGGAGGTCTCGGACGCGTTCACCGCGGAGTGGCTGGCCAACGGCGGGCGGGCGGACATCCCCAAGCACGAGACGGACCCCGTGACGGCGGTCCGGCTGGTCCGGGCGGCCGGCGGGGTGCCGGTGTTCGCCCACCCGGGAGCGGTGAAGCGCGGACGGACCGTCTCCGACCAGGTCATCGCCGACCTCGCGGCGGCCGGGCTGGCCGGGCTGGAGGTCGACCACATCGACCACGACGAGCCGGCCCGGCTCCGGCTGCGCGGGCTGGCGGCCGAGCTGGGACTGCTGACCACCGGGTCCAGCGACTACCACGGCACCCGCAAGACGGTCCGGCTCGGCGCGCACACCACCGATCCCGCCGTCTACGAGGCGCTGGTCGGGCAGGCCACCGGCGCGAAGCCGATCGGCGGCTGATCGCCCGCCGGTCCTCGCGCCGGCGCGAGGCGGGTCCGACGCGGTGCGGGCGCCCGCCGCACGCCCCGTGGCGGGCCGTCAGTCCAGCCGGACGCCGCGGCGGTCCGGGTCTCGCAGGTCGGTGCCGTGCTGGAGCCAGCGCTCCTGCAGCGCCGCCGCGCCGTGCACCCGCTTCCAGCCGGCCTCGTTGGGGGTCATCGGCAGCAGCGGCAGGAAGCGGACCGGGTCGGCCGGCTCGTCCAGCGCCAGGTCCTCGACCAGACCGCCGGGCTCGGCGGCCAGCACCGAGGTGAACGGCGCGCCGTCCCAGAGCGGGGCACCGAGGTCCAGCGACCCGCCGGGGGCCGGGACCAGCCCCTCGACCTGCGGCGTCGCCGCGAAGGTGGCCAGCGTGCGGAGCACGCTGTCACGCCCCCCGCGAACCGTCAGGACCAGCTCGGCGCGCGGACCGCGGACCGGGTCGGCGACCGCGGCGGTCGGGTCGGTCATCGGCGCGGCGGCCATCCCGAGCGTGGCGTAGCGGACCAGCCCCTCGGCGTCGGGGCCGAAGCGCAGCACCTCGATCCGGTCGGCACCGAGGAAGGTGACGGCGGCGCGGCCGCTCGGTTCGCCGAAGGTGGTGAGCAGCCGGGCCTCGACGGCGGCCAGCACCGCGTCGCGGGAGAGGCCGGTGCCGCCGGGGGCCGGGGAGGAGTCACCGGAGTCCGAGGACGGGTCGCCGAAGAGCGGGAAGTCGTGCGCCATGCCGGTGAGCGTAACCCGCGCGCCGCGCGCCGTCGGCACGGCCGTCATGCGAACACCGGAGCGGCGATGGCCGGTCAGATGTTAGTGTGAGCGACTGGCTACCGGGGATCCTTGCTCCTCCGGGGCAGCGGCGCGAAGGAGGTGGTTGCGGTGGATACCAGCCGACCATGCAGTACCGGCAGCTCTACCCGGCCCGGACGCCTTCCCCGTACCCCTCGCCACGCGGGCTGAAACAGCGGGCCTGAGAAACCTCGGCAGCAGCTGGACCAGCCCCCCGTGCGAACGTCACGGCGGTCTCCGGTCCGGCCGGGAGAGCACCCCACCGACGTCCGGTCGTTCCGTCTCGCGCGCCCCAGCAAGGCCGAGGACCGACCACAGGCGCCGGATTCCATCGGTGTTCCTCCGCCGTCGCACCACGGCCATCCGTCACCGCGCCGCCGTGCGGCGGCTCCTGCCCCAGGGAGCCTGCCATGTCGATGATCAACAGCCTGCGCGCAGCCGTCCGCACCAACCGCCGCCGTTCCGCGTCGGGCCTGTTCGACACGATCCACCCGGGCCAGACCCCGTCCGCGGTGGTCGACTGCGCGGTCTACCAGGACGGCAAGCGGCTGGGCGAGAGCTGCAGCCCGCGCGAGGCGGCCCGACTGGTCAAGGCCTCGAAGCAACTCCCGGACGGCGCGGGCTCGTTCAGCTGGATCGGGCTGCACGAGCCGACCGAGGCCGAGTTCGAGGGGATCGCCCAGCGGTTCGGACTGCACCCGCTGGCGGTCGAGGACGCGGTGCACGCCCACCAGCGGCCGAAGGTCGAGCGGTACGACGACGTGCTGTTCGCCGTCTTCAAGACAATCCGGTACGTCGACCACGACCAGCTCACGCCGACCAGCGAGGTGGTCGAGACCGGCGAGCTGATGGTGTTCGCCGGACGGGACTTCGTGATCACCGTCCGGCACGGCGGGCACAGCTCGCTCAAGGAGCTGCGGCACCGGCTGGAGGCCGACGCGGACGGCTCCGGGCTGCTCGGCAAGGGCCCGTCGGCGGTGCTGCACGCGATCGCCGACCAGGTGGTGGACAACTACCTGCTGGTCGCCGACCGGCTGCAGACCGACGTGGACGAGATCGAGTTCGACGTCTTCTCCAACCGGGGCGGCCGGGGCACCGACGTGGGCCGGGTCTACCAGCTCAAGCGCGAGGTCCTGGAGTTCAAGCGGGCGGTGGCGCCGCTGCTGCGGCCCATGCAGCAGCTGTCGGAGCCGCTGCAGCGGCTGGTCGACCCGGAGATCCAGAAGTACTTCCGGGACGTCGCCGACCACCTCGCCCGGGTCACCGAGCAGGTGCACGGCTTCGACGAACTTCTGAACTCGCTGCTCCAGGCCAACCTGGCGCAGGTCTCGGTGGCGCAGAACGAGGACATGCGCAAGATCACCGCCTGGGCGGCGATCTTCGCCGTGCCGACCATGATCACCGGCGTCTACGGCATGAACTTCGACTACATGCCGGAACTGCACCACCGGTACGGCTATCCGATGGTGCTCGGCAGCGTGGTGCTGATCTGCGTCGGGATGTACCGCGGCTTCCGCCGCAACGGCTGGCTGTAGGGCCCGGGCGGGGCCCGCCGCCCGCAGCGGGTCCGGGGCGGGCACCGGTGACCGGCCACCGACCGGCCACCGGGCGGCTGTCGGCTACCGACGACCGGCGCGCGCGACCAGCACCAGGCCCAGCAGGATCAGCACCACCGCCGGGTACGCGGCGACCGGGGGCCACTGGCCGAGCCAGAGCGCCGCGATCAG
Organism: Streptomyces sp. BE20; assembly: GCF_036322525.1. Taxonomy (NCBI): domain Bacteria; kingdom Bacillati; phylum Actinomycetota; class Actinomycetes; order Kitasatosporales; family Streptomycetaceae; genus Streptomyces; species Streptomyces sp. BE20. The sequence continues at coordinate 347,424 of NZ_JAQYWW010001090.1, forward strand.
CGCGGCGCCCGGGGTCTCCAGCAGGACCGAGGTGGAGGTGACCGAGGGCCCGAGGGTGCGCACGACCCGGTTGCTGAGCGAGTGGCCCAGCAGCTGGGCGGTGACCATCAGCAGCACGATCTGCCACCAGGCCCCGGCCGACCAGCCGGACAGCGGCGTCCCGGCCACCAGGCAGACCGCCAGCAGGACCGCGCCGGTGGTGGCGTAGCAGACCAGCGTGTACGCGGTGGTGCTGACGGTCCGGCGGACCTCGGCGCCGAGCAGCACGTACCCGGCGGCGGCCAGGCCCGCGCCGAGCGCCAGCGCGTCCCCGGCCAGGGCGCGCGGCGAGAGCGAGAGGTCGACACCGGTGAGCACCAGGACCCCGGCGAAGGCCACCGCCATGCCGAGCCAGACCATCCGCGGCGCCCGCACGCCGAGCAACCGCATCAGCAGGATGGTCCAGAGCGGGGTGGTGGTGACCAGGGCGGTCGCCGACGCGACCGAGGTCATCCGCAGGCTGGGCATCCAGAGCGCGAAGTGGACGGCGAGCAGGGCGCCGGCCGCCACGGCCAGCAGCAGCGCCCGCCGGGAGATCCCGCGCAGCTCCGCCCGGTGGCGCAGCAGCGCGTACGGGCCGAGCACGCCGACCGACATGACGTTGCGCCAGAAGGCGATGGCCAGGGCCGGCGCGGCGGTGGCGCTGATCAGCGGTGCGGAGAGCGAGATGCCCGCGACCGAGACCGCGAGCAGCAGCAGGTCGAACCTGGGGAGCGGCTGCGCGGGGGCCGCGACGGTACCGGTGGGGGCGGTGACGGCGGCGACGGTGGCGGGGGCAGACTCTGGCCGGACGGCGGGCACGACGCTCCTCTGCTTCGGAGTGAGGGGTGCGGTTCAGGAAGGACTGCAGGGCGGGCTGCAGGGCGGGCGACTCCTACCGTAAGGCCCGTGCCGCACCGACGGAACTGTCGCCCGAACCGCGAGACATCGCCCGGACGGCTCAGGCCGTACGCTGTGCGCCATGGACCGTACGCCTGCCGCAGCCGCGACCGCCGACGACTTCCTCGACCGGGCCCTGCTGGAGGAGGCCGCGAAGAAGTCGGGGCTGCTCTGGGTCCGGGCGGACGGTCAGGAGCACGGCCGGGCCGTCTGGCACGCCTGGCACGACGGCGCGGTGGTGGTGGTCGGCGACGGCGCCGAACAGCCGCTGCACGGACTGACCGGCGGGGCGGGCGCGGTGGTGACCGTCCGCAGCAAGGACAAGGGCGGCCGGCTGACCGGCTGGCCGGCCCGCGTGGTCGAGCTGGCCCCGGGGAGCGAGGCCTGGCTGGGCGCCGTCGAGGAGCTCAAGGGCAAGCGGCTGAACGCCCCCGACACCGACACCGTCACCGACCGGTGGGCCCGCGAGTGCCGGGTGCTCCGGCTGGAGCCGGCCGGCTCGGCCGACGGCGTGCTCACCGAGCAGCCGGGTGCGATGCCGGACGCCTCGCACGCCACCGCCCCGATGCCCACCCCGGCCACCACCCGGCAGCCGATCCCCGCCGGCCTGCCGAAGCTGCTGTTCAAGCGCCGCAAGGGCTGAGCCTCCCCGCCGCGGCGAGCCCCCCGACCCCCGGCGCACCTCCGGCCCGCAGCCACCCTCCGACGGCCCCGGCGTCCCCGGCGGCGTGCCCGTGCCCGGTTCGCCCGGGTTTCCACCGAGCCCGGTCGCGGGTCCCCGCGTAGCCTTGGCCACGGGGCGTGCCCGCGCGCCCGACCGGAGCGTCGAGCGAGCGAGGGAGTCCATGGCAGGGGCAGGCAGCCGGGTCTTCATCTCCCATCTCTCCGGCATCGCCGTCTTCGACCCGAACGGCGACCAGGTCGGCCGGGTCCGGGACGTCGTGGTCACGCTCCGCCTCGGTGGCCGACCGCCCCGGGTGCTCGGACTCGTGGTCGAAGTGATCGGCCGCCGCCGGATCTTCCTCCCGATGACCCGGGTGACCAGCCTGGAATCCGGCCAGGTGCTGACCACCGGCGTGATCAACATGCGCCGCTTCGAACAGCGCACGTCCGAGACGCTCGTCCTCGGCGAACTGCTGGACCGCATCGTCACCTGGAGCAAGTCCGACCAGGACGTCACCGTCCTGGACGTCGCGATGGTGCAGACCCGGCTGCGCGAGTGGGAGATCAGCAAGGTCTTCGTCCAGGTCGGCCGGCCCGGTCGGCTGCGCAAGTCCAAGGGCGAGACGCTCACCCTGGACTGGAAGGACGTCACCGGCTTCGCCCTCGCCGAGGAGAACCAGGGCGCCGCCAACCTGCTCGCGACCTTCGACCAGCTGCGGGCCGCCGACCTCGCCAACGTCATGCACCACCTCTCCGCCAAGCGCCGCGCCGAGGTCGCCGCCGCACTCGACGACGAACGGCTCGCCGACGTCCTGGAGGAGCTGCCCGAGGACGACCAGGTCGAGATCATCGGCAAGCTCAAGGACGAACGGGCCGCCGACGTCCTGGAGGCGATGGACCCGGACGACGCCGCCGACCTGCTCTCCGAACTGCCCGGCGACGAGGCCGAGCGGCTGCTCCAGCTGATGGAACCGGAGGAGGCCGAGCCCGTCCGCCGCCTGCTCACCTACGAGGAGAACACCGCCGGCGGCCTGATGACCACCGAGCCGATCGTGCTGGAGCCGAACGCCACGGTGGCCGAGGCGCTGGCCCGGGTGCGGGTCTCCGACAACAAGCCCGCGCTGGCCGCGCAGGTCTTCGTCTGCCGCCCGCCCAACGAGACGCCGACCGGCAAGTACCTGGGCACCGTGCACTTCCAGCGGCTGCTGCGGGAACCCCCGTACACCCTGGTCGGCTCGCTGGTGGACGACGACCTGGACCCGCTGCCGCCGGACACCCCGCTGACGCTGGTCACCAGCTACCTGGCGACGTACAACATGGTCGCCGCCCCCGTGGTCGACGAGGCCGACCACCTGGTCGGCGCGGTGACCGTCGACGACGTGCTCGACCACCTGCTGCCCGAGGACTGGCGCGAGGCCGCCCCGCACGGGCCGGCCGACGAGAGAGAGGTGACCGGTGGACGCTGACCGCAAGGGCCGACGGGACGACTCGCCCCGCCAGCGCCTGCAGGGCGAGCTGCGCCAGCTGCGCGAGGTGCGCGCCCGCGAACGCGGCCGCGTCCAGCGCACCGAACCCCCGTCCGGAGGCGGCCGCAGCCGGCTCGACCAGCCGCGCACCACCCGCCCCGGCCTGATCACCCTGCCGACGTACGACCCGGAGGCCTTCGGCAAGCTCTCCGAGCGGATCGCGCGCTTCCTCGGCACCGGGCGGTTCATCGTCTGGATGACCATCGTCGTGATCGTGTGGGTGGGCTGGAACACCGTGCTGCCGGACCAGGTGCACTTCGACGACTACCCGTTCATCTTCCTCACCCTGATGCTCTCGCTCCAGGCCTCGTACGCGGCGCCGCTGATCCTGCTGGCACAGAACCGCCAGGCCGACCGGGACCGCGTCAACATGGAGCAGGACCGCGCCCGCAGCGACCGCAACATCGCCGACACCGAGTACCTCACCCGCGAGGTGGCCGCGCTCCGCCAGGGCCTCGGAGAGGTCGCCACCCGCGACTTCCTCCGCTCCGAACTCCAGGCGCTGCTCAAGGAGATCGACGAGCGCCGGGAGACCTCGGACGTGCTGTGACCTGCGGCACGCTACCGACCGGTTAAGCACCCTTCCCGGCGCCGTACCATCAAGGCATGGCCAACGAGACAGAGGTCGCGGCCGGCGTCACGGAGGAGTCCGTACGCCAGGCGCTCGCGACCGTCAACGACCCGGAGATCAACCGCCCGATCACCGAGATCGGCATGGTGAAATCGGTCGGGATCGACGAGGGCGGCGCCGTGCGCGTCGCGGTCTACCTGACGGTCTCCGGCTGTCCGATGCGCGACACCATCACCGCCCGCGTCCGCGAGGCGGTCGGCCGGGTCCCCGGGGTGACCGGGGTCGAGGTCGAGCTCGACGTCATGAGCGACGAGCAGCGCAAGGAGCTCTCGCAGCTGCTGCGCGGCGGCGCCCCCGAGCGGGAGATCCCGTTCGCCAAGCCCGGCACGCTGACCCGGGTCTACGCGGTCGCCTCCGGCAAGGGCGGCGTCGGCAAGTCCTCGGTGACGGTCAACCTCGCGGCCGCGATGGCCGAGGACGGCCTGAAGGTCGCCGTCGTGGACGCCGACATCTACGGCCACAGCGTGCCGCGCATGCTGGGCGTCGAGGGCCGGCCGACCCAGGTCCAGGACATGATCATGCCGCCGCAGGCGCACGGCGTGAAGGTCATCTCGATCGGCATGTTCACCCCGGGCAACACCCCGGTGGTCTGGCGCGGCCCGATGCTGCACCGCGCACTCCAGCAGTTCCTGGCCGACGTGTACTGGGGCGACCTGGACGTCCTGCTGCTGGACCTGCCGCCCGGCACCGGCGACATCGCGATCTCGGTGGCCCAGCTGGTCCCCAACGCGGAGATCCTGATCGTCACCACCCCGCAGATGGCCGCCGCCGAGGTGGCCGAGCGGGCCGGCACCATCGCGGTGCAGACCCACCAGAAGATCGTCGGCGTGATCGAGAACATGTCCGGCATGCCGTGCCCGCACTGCGACGAGATGATCGACGTGTTCGGCACCGGCGGCGGCCAGATCGTCGCGGACGCGCTCACCCGCACCGTCGGCGCCACCGTCCCGGTGCTCGGCTCGATCCCGATCGACGTCCGGCTGCGCGAGGGCGGCGACGACGGTCGCCCGGTCGTCCTGGCCGCCCCCGACTCCCCGGCCGCTGCCGCCCTCCGCGCCGTCGCCGGCAAGCTCGGCGGCCGCCAGCGCGGTCTCTCCGGCCTCTCCCTCGGCCTCACCCCGAAGAACAAGTTCTGACGCGCCGCCACGTCGGTGGTGCGGCCGTGAGGGCGTGAAGGGGCCCGCCGGGAGACCGGCGGGCCCCTTCCGTGCGGCTTCGTCGCGGGCGCGCCTACGGGCGGGTGTAGGTGGTCAGGTCGGGGACGGTGGCGAAGCCGGCGCCGTAGGCGCTGACGCCCCGGCCGTAGGCGCCGAGCAGGACGCCGGGGGCCTCGCCCGCCAGCACCCACCCGTACTCGGACTCGCGGTAGCGGAACGGCTGCGGCAGCCCGTTGACCGGAAGGCTGAGGGTGGACCAGCCGGGGCCGGCCAGGTCGTCGGCGAGGTCCCAGGCGAGCGCGGACTGCTGCTCCAGCCAGTCCTGGCGCCGCGAGCGGTCCAGTTGCCCCGGCCAGGTGGCCGCGAGCAGGCCGGAGCCGGCCAGCCAGGCGGCCGAGGAGGCGGACGTCGCCTCCAGGGTCCCGGTGTTGTCGGCGCTGCGGCGGCTGTCCCGGCGGGCCACCGTCACGACGACGGCGAACTTCCGGACGTCCCGCGGCTCGTACTGGCGGGCCGGCTCCTCGCCGTGGCCCAGGCTGCCGTAGTCGACGGAGCCCCGGGCCGCCCCCGCGCGCGGACCGCCGGCGGCGCCGGGCCCGCCGGGCTGCAGGTAGCGGCGGCCGCTCCAGCCGTCGTCCAGGCCGTACCACGGGAAGTCCGCGGACAGGTACGGCATCAGCGGGTCCGCCGGGCCCGCCTGTCCGCCGACCACCGGTCCGCCGGCCGTGGCCGTCCCCACCGCCTGACTCGTCGCGTCCATCCCCGGGCCTCCTCAAACACACGTATCCCTGCCGTGGCGCGCTCCCATCGTGGCGTACCGCGGCGTCCCCACCGACCGTCTTCGGTCCGGAACGGACCGGAAAGTGACAGACGGCACAGCGGGAACAATCAGCACAATAGCGGCGCACACGTCGCCGCCCCGCTCAGCCGTGCGGGCGGGCGGGGCGGTGGTGTCGTCGGACGGGCGCCGGAAGGGTGAGCGCGGGGCCGGCGCCGAAGCGCGGGAACGACGCGGGAACGAGGGGGTACCGACCGTCGGCGCCGGGCCGGAACGCCCCGGAGGCGAGCGGGCGAAGCACCGCTCAGGTGGCGTCCGGGTCGAACGGGGGGCGCTCGCCGGGCTGCAGCGGGGAGCCGGCGGTGGCGGCCACCGGGGCCGCGACCGAGGACTTGTCCATCGAGACGGATCCGGACCGGCCGTGGCCGTTCACGGCGGCGGCGGGCTTGTCGTCCAGCACCGAGCGGATGTCGAGGCTGTCCCGCATGTCCTTGAGGCCCAGCGGGTCCTCTTCGCCGCCCATGAGCTGCTTGCGGACGAAGGTCTTCGGGTTGAGGTCCTCGAACTCGAAGTCCTTGAACTCGGGACCGAGCTCGCTGCGGATGTCCTCCTTCGCCGTGTCGGCGAAGGAACGGATCTTCCGGATGAAGCCCATGGTGTCCTGGATCAGCTTCGGCAGCTTGTCCGGACCGAAGATCACGATGGCCATGATGGCCAGGGTCAGGACCTCCAGTGTGCCCACGTCACTGAACACCAAAGCTCCCTAAGCTCGCGATCGGACAACGTCCCTCACAGGGTAATGGCCATCGGCGGGTTCATGACCCCGGTGTGATGAAGCCGTGGTGAAGACCCGCCGATGACCGTGACCGCAGGGGCCACCGCCGCCTATCTGTTCTCGTGGTGCAGCCCGGCCATCCCGGAGCTCGGGGTGCGCTCCGGCACCTCGTGCGGCGGGGTCGCGCCCCGGGTGACCGCCACCGGGCGGACCGGGAAGTCCACCGGTACCTGCGCGTTCATGGGGACCAGCCCGCCGCCGCGGCCGTTGCCGCCGGCTGGGCTGATCGTGGTGCCGTGCTGCTCGTCGCCCGGGCCGGCGAAGCCGCCGACCCCGCCGAGCGTCACCGCGGCGACCGAGAAGGCGCCGGCGGCGGCGAAGACGAAGCGGCGCCCGCGCGGCGGGACCTGCCGGACCACCGGGGCAGCCGCGGCCAGTGGCTGCGGCCCGACCGGGGCCGTCGGGCGGGCGGTCCGCCGGCCCATCAGCGGGCGCAGGACCGCACCGCCGCGACCGAACGCCCGCGGGTCGACCCCGGGCAGCGGCGCGTCGGCGCCCAGCGCGCCCGCTCCGAAGGAGGCGCCGGCCCCGCGGCCGAACGAACCGCCGTTCAGCCGGCTGCCGCCGAGCGTCCCGGCGGCCGGCAGCCCGCCGCCGGGCAGGTCGTCGTCGTCCCGGCCCGGGCGGTCGACCGGCGGCCGCTCGTCCTCCGGGAGCGCGCCGACGGCCATCAGCCGGGCCATCAGCGCCGACGACGGGCCGGGCGTACCGGTGCGGGTGAGGAGGTGCTTGACGGCGCGGCCCTCGTCGGCCTCGGCGAGGCACTGCGGACAGGTCGCCAGATGGGCCTGGACGCGGTCGCGCGAGTCGTGGCCGAGTTCGCCGTCGACGAAGGAGGAGAGCCGCTCACCGAGATGGTGCTCCTCGGCGGCCGGCTCGCCCGGGCGGACCGCGACGGCGCGCAGCGCGGGCTCGCCCGGCGCTCCGGCCTGGCCGCGTTCCGGCTGCGGTTCCCCGGAGGGGTCGGTCCCGTCGTGGCCGCGCCGCCCCAGGGCGGCCCAGCCGCCCCGGCGGGCCGCGGCCCGGCCGGGCACGTCGGAGTGGCCCGGTCCTGACCGGCCGGTTGCGCTCACGACCGCCTCCGTCCGCGACCGCCCGGCGCGACCGCGGCCTCACCGGCGACGGCGCCGACCGGCACCGGCTCGTCGGCACCGCCGCCGCGGCGCTCACGGCCGGGGGCGGCACCGGGTGCGCGGTGCTTGAGCGCGGCACGCAGGTGCGAGCGGCCGCGGTGGATGCGGCTGCGGACGGTACCGAGCTTCACGCCGAGCGTCGCGGCGATCTCCTCGTAGGAGAGTCCCTCGATGTCGCAGAGCACCACGGCGGCCCGGAACTCGGGCGCCAGGGTGTCCAGCGCCTGCTGGACGTCGGCGTCGAAGTGGGTGTCGCTGAAGTGCTGGGCCGGGCTGGGCTCGCGCGAGGCCAGCCGCTCGGCCGCGTCGTCACCGAGCGCGTCGAAGCGGATGCGCTGGCGTCGGCGGACCATGTCCAGGAACAGGTTGGTGGTGATCCGGTGCAGCCAGCCCTCGAACGTGCCGGGGGTGTACGTGGACAGCGAACGGAACACCCGGACGAAGACTTCCTGGGTGAGGTCCTCGGCGTCGTGCTGGTTACCGGTCAGCCGGTAGGCGAGGCGGTAGACACGGGCACTGTGGGCCTCGACGATCTCCTCCCAGCTGGGCGGAGTCCAGGTCTGCGCGTCGGGGCCCTCGGCGAAGGTCGCGAGGGCGGGGGCCTCGGCGGTACCGGCGGCCGGCGTCTGGGGCGCGGCGGCCGGCTGGTCCGGAGTGGAGTGCGCAGGCTGGTTCATCACGGGCTTCGGCGTACGGGCCGACGCGGTGCCGCGGGAGTGCCGCCGCACAGGGACGTCGCCCTCGGCCACACCTCCTCGGTCGGCTCTTCTGCCCAGCAGGGCCACCACCATATCCACCTCACCCGTCAAGCCCGGATAAAAGTGCCCGCGACCGTCAAGCCGGAGAACAGGCCCGGGAACCTCCTGTTCCCCCGGTCCCTGCCTCACCAACGGCCCGCCGCCGTACGCGGTTCCCGCCCGGCCAGTAATCTGTGGCAGGAAATATCGACATCCGCTAGGCGCCGGGCCGCCACCCGGGGCTCCGAAAGAGGCAGCCATCAGCGAGTTCGGGCCCGCGCATGCGGCTCTCGCGGACACCTACGTCGGCGAGGACGCGGTGCTGACCTACGCCCGGGCACAGTCCGCGCGGACCGGAATCAGGGCGATCGGACCCAGCGGAGGCGCCTGCCTCCGGCTGCTCGCGGCCGCGCTGGACGCCAAGGCGGTGGCCGAGATCGGCACCGGGACGGGCGTCTCCGGGGTCTACCTGCTGCGCGGGATGCGGCCGGACGGCGTACTCACCACCGTCGACTCCGAACCGGTCCGCCAGCAGCTGGCCAGGGAGGCGTACCAGGCCGCCGGTTTCGCGGCCAACCGCTCGCGGTTCATACCGGGCCGGGCCCTGGAGGTGCTGCCGCGACTCGCCGACGGCCAGTACGACCTGGTGTTCTGCGACGGCGACCCGGCGGAGTCACAGGAGTACCTGGCGGAGTCGCTGCGGCTGTTGCGGCCGGGCGGGATGGTCTGCTTCGAGGGCGTCTTCCAGGAGGGCCGGCTGGCCGAGCCGGAGCAGCAGGACCCGCAGACCCGGTCGGTCCGCGACCTGGTGCGCGACGTCCGGGAGAGCGAGAAGCTGCTGCCGGCGCTGCTGCCGGTCTCGGACGGGCTGCTCTGCGCCGTCAAACGCTGAGGGCCGACCCGGGGGGCCCGGGGGCCGCGCGGCGGGCTCCCAGGGCCCGTAGCGGCCCGGGAACGGCCGAGCCCGGGCCGACGTGATCGTCGAACCCGGGCCGGTGGCACATCTCCAGGAGATGGCGAGCACCTGCTGCGGTCAGCCGCAGGCCTTCTTCAGGGCCTCACCGAGGGCGTCGGCCTCGTCAGGCGTGAGCTCCACCACGAGGCGTCCGCCGCCTTCGAGCGGAACGCGCATGATGATGCCCCGCCCCTCTTTGGTGACTTCGAGCGGGCCGTCACCCGTCCGCGGCTTCATGGCCGCCATGCTCGTTCCCCTTCCTGCAACGCTCAGCTACGCACCGGCAGTCCGTCCACCGCCGGTATCGAACGCATTGATCGGAAGCCATTATCCCGCATGCCACGGCCTGATGACCAACATCACTCTCGGTGCAACCTCGGCCGGACCGCCCCCAACCGGCGCATTTCCCGCCATAAGCCCCGGCGCGGCGGTGATCAGTCCGCCGCCGGAAGGTGCGATACCTCACACTCCCCAGCCGGCCCCGCACTCCGGCATCCTGGCAGCCCACGACCACCGTGCGATCACCGTGCGACGAGCAAGGGAGCCCTCGCCCATGTCCGATTCCGTGCTGTACGAGCTGGACGGCGGCCTGGCCGTCATCACCATCAACCGCCCGGAGGCGATGAACGCGCTGGACGTACCCACCAAGGTGGCTCTGCGTGACACCGTGACGGCCGCCGCCGAGGATCCGGCGGTGCGGGCCGTCCTGCTCACCGGCGCGGGCGACCGGGCGTTCTGCGTCGGCCAGGACCTCAAGGAGCACCTGGGCCGGCTCCGGCAGGCCGAGGAGACCGGCGAGGGCGCGCTGAAGACCGTCGCCGAGCACTACAACCCGCTGCTGCGGGCGCTGGCCGGGATGCGCAAGCCGACCGTGGCGGCGGTGGGCGGGGTGGCGGCCGGCGCGGGCGCCTCGCTGGCCTTCGCCTGCGACTTCCGGATCGTCTCGGAGACGGCCGGCTTCAACACCGCCTTCGCCGGTATCGCCCTGACCGCCGACTCGGGCGCGTCCTGGACGCTGCCGCGGCTGGTCGGACACGCCCGGGCGACCGAGCTGCTGATGCTGCCGCGCACCGTGAAGGCCGCCGAGGCGATGGAGCTGGGGCTGGCCACCAAGGTGGTGCCGGCCGCCGAACTGGCCGCCACGGCAAGGGTGTTCGCCAAGGAGCTGGCCGATGGCCCGACCGTGGCGTACGGCGCGATCAAGGAGTCTCTGGCGTACGGCGCCGCGCACACGCTGAGCGAGCTGCTCGACAAGGAGGACGAGCTGCAGACGCTGGCCGGCGACAGCGAGGACCACCGGATCGCGGTCCGCGCCTTCATCGCCAAGGAGAAGCCGCAGTACCTGGGGCGCTGACCGGCGCACGGCCCGCCGGACCGCCCGCCCGCCGGCGGGTCCGCCGGCGACCGCGCGCTACGCCCCGGGCCGCGTCCCGTCGAGGACGGACCGGACGTGGCAGTCGGCGAGGTGGTCGTCGACCAGCCCGCAGGCCTGCATCAGGGCGTAGGCGGTGGTCGGGCCGACGAACCGGAAGCCCGCCTTCTTCAGCGCCTTGGCCAGTGCCGTCGACTCGGGCGTGACGGCCGGTACCTCGCCCGTCGAGCGGGGGGCCGGCCGGTCCGGGTCTCCGGCGAACTGCCAGATCAGCGCGTCCAGCCCGCCGTCCAGGTCGCGGGCGACCCTGGCGTTGGCGATCGACGCCTCGATCTTGGCCCGGTTGCGGATGATCCCGGTGTCGCCGAGCAGCCGCTCGACGTCGGCCTCGCCGAACTCCGCGACCCTCGCGATCTCGAAGCCCGCGAAGGCGGACCGGAAGCCCTCGCGGCGGCGCAGGATGGTGATCCAGGAGAGCCCGGACTGGAACGCCTCCAGGCAGACCCGCTCGAACAGGGCGTCGTCGCCGTGGACCGGGCGGCCCCACTCGGTGTCGTGGTAGGTGCGGTAGTCGTCCGCCGAGTCGCCCCAGGCGCAGCGGCGCAGGCCGTCCGGGCCGACGACGGCGCCACCGGTCGGGGCGTCCGTCGGGGCGTCCGTCGGAGCACCGGCCGCGACGTCCGCGTCGGCGCTCACCGGCCGTCCGCCGGCTCCGCGTCCTCCGGGCCGGCGGGAGCCTTGGTGAGGACGACGGCGGGCTCGACGACCTTGGCGAAGTCCTCCAGGCCGGGCAGCGGCTCGGCGCCCGTGCCGGGGCGGTCGGCGGCCTCCACCGCGCCGCGCACGGCGGCGAGCGCCTCCAGCTCGACGATCCGCGCGTCGCGGTAGGCGAGTTCGACGCCCAGCCGGTCGAGCACGTCGTCCACCTCGTCCATCCGGTAGCCGCGGACGGCCATCGGCAGGCGGATCGCCTCGACGTCCTCCTGACCGAGCGGGCGGTCCTGCGGCAGCCCGGCGGCGATCCGGTCGTGCACCGCCTCCGGCAGCGAGCCGCCCCCGCCCAGCGCCACCAGCGCGGCGCCGCCGACCACCACGGCCATCGCCACCACGATCACCCAGAACACGAGCGGTCCTCCCGATTTTCCGGCCGGCCCCGACAGGAGTGGGATCATGGTCCCGATGGGCCGGGGGCCATCATCGCACTCGCAGCAGCTGTGGAGGAGACATCGGTGGCACTGCGCCTGGGACCACGGGAATTCGGCGACGACGAGCTGGTGATCATGGCGATCGTCAACCGGACTCCTGACTCGTTCTTCGACAAGGGCGCCACCTTCGCCGACGAGGCGGCGTTCGCCGCCGCCGACCGCGCGATGGCCGAGGGCGCCGCGATCCTGGACATCGGCGGGGTGAAGGCCGGGCCGGGCGACGAGGTCACCGTCGAGGAGGAGCTGAGGCGCACCGTGCCGTTCGTGGCGGAGCTGCGCAAGCGCCACCCGGAGGCCGTGATCAGCGTCGACACCTGGCGGCACGAGGTCGGCGAGGCGGTCTGCGAGGTCGGCGCGGACCTGCTGAACGACGCCTGGGGCGGGGTGGACCCGCGGCTGGCCGAGGTGGCCGCCCGGTACGACGCCGGGCTGGTCTGCACCCACGCGGGCGGCGCCGAGCCGCGGACCCGACCGCACCGGACCGGGTACCCGGACGTGATGGCGGACATCCTGCGGGTGACCGTCGGGCTGGCCGAGCGGGCGGTGGGGCTCGGCGTGCGGCGGGACGCGGTGGTCATCGACCCGGGGCACGACTTCGGCAAGAACACCCGGCACTCGCTGGAGGCGACCCGGCGGCTGCCGGAGATGACGGCGACCGGGTTCCCCGTGCTGGTCTCGCTCTCCAACAAGGACTTCGTCGGCGAGACCCTGGACCTGCCGGTGGACCGGCGGCTGCTCGGCACGCTGGCGACCACCGCGGTCTCCGCCTGGCTGGGCGCCCGGGTGTACCGGGTGCACCAGGTGGCGGAGACCCGGCAGGTGCTGGACATGGTCGCCTCGATCCGCGGCAGCCGCCCCCCGGCGGTCGCCCGCCGGGGGTTGGCCTGAGAGGCGCGCCGGGCAGGGCCTAGATCTCGTTCACCGGCCGGCGGGCGTCGGCGAGGATCTTCAGGACCTCGTCGATGTCGTCGGTGATGTGGAAGAGCTCCAGGTCGTGCGGGGCGGCCTTGCCCTGCGCGACCAGGGTGTTCTTCAGCCAGTCGGCCAGCCCGCCCCAGTACTCGCTGCCGAAGAGGATCACCGGGAAGCGGGTGACCTTCTTCGTCTGCACCAGGGTGAGCGCCTCGAACAGCTCGTCCAGCGTGCCGAGGCCGCCGGGCAGGACGACGAACCCCTGGGCGTACTTCACGAACATCGTCTTGCGGACGAAGAAGTAGCGGAAGTTCAGCCCGAGGTCGACGAACTCGTTGAGCCCCTGCTCGAAGGGCAGCTCGATGCCGAGCCCGACGCTGAGCCCGCCGGCGTCCGAGGCGCCCCGGTTGGCCGCCTCCATCGCCCCGGGGCCGCCCCCGGTGATCACCGCGTAGCCGGCCTCGGCCAGCGCCCGTCCGATCGCCACGCCCGCCGCGTACTCGGTCGAGTCGACCGGGGTCCGGGCGGAGCCGAAGACGCTGATCGCGGGCGGGAGTTCGGCCAGCGCGCCGAAGCCCTCGACGAACTCCGAGGTGATCCGCAGGACCCGCCAGGGGTCGGTGTGCAGCCAGTCGGTCGGGCCGGTGGTGTCCAGCAGGCGCTGGTCCGTCGTGCTCTCGCCGACCTGGTCCCGGCGCACCAGCACCGGGCCCTTCTGCTTCTCGGGCCACGCCTTCTTCGGGTGCGGCTCGCCCACCTGCTCAGGACCGTGTCCGTAGTGCTTTTCGTCTCCAGTGCCTGTCATGACGAAACCCTACGCCCGCCGATCCCGGTTTTCAGGCAACGGTGAAAGGTCGGTTGGGCAACCGGAAGGTGGCGTTCAGCCGTTGATGCGCTTGTCGCCTCAGTCGGTCAGCCAGGCGCGCAGCCGTTCCTCGGTCTCGGCGATGGCGGTGAGCGAGCAGTGCTCGTCCCGCTTGTGGGCCTGGTTCGGGTCGCCCGGGCCGTAGTTGACCGCCGGGACGCCGAGCGCGCTGAACCGGGCGACGTCGGTCCAGCCGAACTTGGCGCGGGCCGTGCCGCCGGTCGCGGCCACGAACGCCCGGGCGGCCGGCTGCGCGAGGCCGGGCAGCGCGCCCGGGGCGAAGTCGGTGACCGTGACCTCGTAGCCGTCGAGGACCTCGCGCACGTGCTTCTCGGCCGCGGCCTCGTCGCGGTCCGGGGCGAACCGGAAGTTGACGGTCACCACGCACTCGTCGGGGATGACGTTCCCGGCCACCCCGCCGTCGATCCGCACCGCGTTGAGGCCCTCGCGGTACTCCAGCCCGTCGATCTCGACGCGGCGCGGCTCGTACGCGGCGAGCCGGCCGAGCACCTCGGCGGCGTGGTGGATGGCGTTGTCGCCGAGCCAGCTGCGGGCCGAGTGGGCACGCACGCCGGTGAGCCGGACCTGTGCGCGCAGGGTGCCCTGGCAGCCGCCCTCGACGGTGGCCTGGCTGGGCTCCATCAGCACGGCGAAGTCGGCGGCCAGCCAGTCGGGGTGGGCCTGGACGAGGTGCCCGAGGCCGTTGCGGTGGGCCTCCACCTCCTCGCAGTCGTAGAACACGAAGGTGAGGTCGCGGTTGGGCTCCGGCAGGGTGGCGGCGAGCCTGAGCTGGACGGCCACGCCGGACTTCATGTCGGAGGTGCCGCAGCCGTAGAGGAGGTCGCCCTCGACGTAGGAGGGCAGGTTGTCGGCGATCGGCACCGTGTCCAGGTGCCCGGCGAGCAGCACGCGTTCGGCCCGGCCGAGGTCGGTGCGGGCCACCACGTTGTTGCCGTACCGGTCGACGGTCAGGTGCGGGTAGGCGCGCAGGGCGGCCTCCACGGCGTCGGCGAGCGCCTGCTCGTCGCCGCTGACGGAGGGGAAGTCCACCAGCTGGGCGGTCAGCGCGCCGCCGTCGAGGGTGAGGTCCAGGGACGTCTTCGGGCTGCTCATGGTCACCCAGCCTAGTCCGGTGACGGGTCACGGCGCGGCCCCGCCGTAGCGGGGCTGTGACACCGTCACCCGCAACCGACGGTCACCGCACACCCGTCCGAGTGGGTACGGTGTCGGTTCGGATGCCCGGCCCGGAACCCCGGTCCGGACAGCACGGTTCGGTGAGAGGGGCGGCGGTGGCCAGGAGAAGGAGCGGCGGCCGGGACGACGGCACGGTTCCCCGGCGGCGTCGCGGGCTGCGGGCGGTGCTGATCGGCCTGCTGGTGCTGGCCGTGGTGGCGGTCGGGCTGTTCTGGCTCCGCGACCAGAAGCTGCTGACCCCCGAGGGCTGCTCGGTGAAGACCCCGGCCGGCGAGGGCGAGCTGGAGATCCCGCAGGCGGCCAACGCGGCGACCATCGCCGCCGTCGCGCACTCCCGCGCCCTGCCGGACCGGGCGGTGACCATCTCGCTGGCCACCGCGATGCAGGAATCCAAGATCCGCAACCTGACCGGCGGCGACCGGGACTCGGTCGGCCTGTTCCAGCAGCGGCCCTCACAGGGCTGGGGCACCGTGCAGCAGATCATGGACCCGGTCTACGCGACCAACAAGTTCCTCGACGGCCTGGTGAAGGTCCCCGGCTACACCCGGCTGCCGCTGACCGACGCGGCCCAGCAGGTGCAGAAGAGCGGCTACCCGCAGGCCTACGCCAAGCACGAGACCAAGGCCACCCTGCTGGCCTCCGCGCTGACGGGCCGCGAGGCGGCCTCGCTGAACTGCGTGGTGCACGACTTCGCGGCGCCCGACGAGGCCGAGGAGGCACCGACGGCCACCGCCCCCGGCGCCACCGCCCCGGCCGCCGCCCCGCCGGACCGGACCCAGGTGCTGAGCGACCGGGTCCGCCGCGAGTTCGGCCGCACGGTGACCCCGGCCGGCGGCTACTCGTCCACGGTCAAGGGCGCCGAGAACGCCGTCTCGCTGACCCCGGACCCGACCGCCTCCACCGACGCCGGGCCGGACGCCGAGCGCCAGAGCGGCTGGGCGGTGGCGCACTGGGCGGTGACCCAGGCCCAGAAGCTGGGCATCGAGACCGTCGCGTACGACGGGAAGATCTGGCGGAAGGCGAAGTCGGAGGACGGCTGGAAGCCGCAGCCGACCGGGACCTCGACCAAGCTGGTGCTGGTCTCACTGGCCGCGGCCGCGAAGAGCTGAGCAGCCCGCTGCGCCGGGCCGACCGGTCACCCGGACGGCCCGGCGCAGTGGTGTTTCCGGGGGCGGGAACCGCCCGGTCCGGGCCGCTGACGCACTGGTGTCCGGGTTGCCGCCGTACGAGTGATTCGCGTCAACGCAGGTGGACGGCCGGTGCCGGCGGGCCGGCCTGGCGCAGAACCGTCACTCCCCTTGCCCCGCCGTACCCGCACACCCCGGGCCGGGCACCCGGGCCCACCCCGACGGCGGTCATACCATCCGATGGTCGGCTCGACGCTTTCCTTGCACCGACCGAAACCTTCTGGCTTCTCAAGCGGTAACAACGTCGTCCGCCCGGCGGACGAGACGGACACCAGACCCCCTTCGAGGAGCCCCATGTCTCACCCCCTCACGCGACGGATCGCCCAGGCCGCACTGCTCGTGGCGGCCGGCGCGACCCCGCTGGTCGCGGCCGGCTCCGCGTCCGCCGCCGACGCCCTCCTGCCCAAGAGCGACCTGGCCGCGCCGCTGGGCCAGCTGACCAACACCGACACGGGTTCCACCCTCCAGCACACCACCCACGAGCTGGGCAAGGCGGCCGGGAACACCGGCGCCGCCACCGTCGCCGCGGGCGTGCCCGCCACCGCCGACGCCACCGGCAACATCGTCGCGCAGCAGCTCCCCGAGGCCAACGAGAAGGCCAGCTCGCTGACGGCACCGCTCGACCAGACCGCCGCCACCACCGGCCAGCTCTCCGGCGTCACCCCGAAGGTCGCCAAGGCCCTGGCCGGCAAGCTCGGCGAGGCCGTCACCGGCCACAGCGCCACGCAGCGCAGCGCCGGCGCCGGCGCCAACCCGGTCGGCGGGCTCTCCCAGGCCGGCGCCCTCACCCAGGCCGTCCCCGGGGCCTCCGGCCTCACCAGCGCCGTGCCCAGCACCGGCACCGTGACCGACGCGCTGCCGCTCGGCGCCGTCACCCGCGCCCTCCCCGGCGGCCTGGCGGCCGACCTGCCGGGCGCCGACGTGCTCGGCCTGGCCGAGCACGGTTCGGCCAACCGTCTGGGCGGCGCCGACCTCGGCCCGAACAGCCCGCTGAACGGCCTGACCGGTCTGACCGGCCCGCTCGGCAGCCTGCTGGGCGGCGTCAACGGCGGCGCCCTCGGCGGCCTGCCGATCGGCTGAGACCCGCCCGCCGCATGCCGAGTGGCCGGCGTCCTGATCGGACGCCGGCCCCTCGTGCGGCCCGGGGGAGCCGCGTACGACGCCGCTCCCCCGGGCCGTTCCGCTACGCCGCGGGCCCGGCGTGCAACCGCTCCACGGCCGCCGCGACCCGCTCGTCGGTCGCCGTGAAGGCGACCCGGACGAACCGTCCGCCGGCCGGCCCGTAGAAGTCGCCGGGCGCCACCAGGATGCCCAGGGCGGCCAGTTCGGCCACCGTCTCCCAGCACGGCCGGTCCTGGGTCACCCACAGGTAGAGGCTCGCCTCCGAGTGCTCGACCCGGAACCCGTACGCCTCCAGCGCGGCCCGCAGCGCCGAGCGCCGGGCCGCGTACCGCTCGCGCTGCTCCGCCACGTGCGCGTCGTCCGCGAGCGCCGCGGCCGTCGCCGCCTGGACCGGGGCCGGCACGATCATGCCGCCGTGCTTGCGCACCTCCAGCAGTTCCTTGACCACCACCGGGTCGCCCGCCACGAAGGAGGCGCGGTAGCCGGCCAGGTTGGAGCGCTTGGAGAGGGAGTGGACGGCCAGCAGGCCCTCGTGCTGCCTCCCGTCACCGTCGGTCCCGCAGACCTCCGGGTGCAGGACGGAGACCGGGTCGGCCTCCCAGCCCAGCTCCAGGTAGCACTCGTCGCTGACCAGCAGCGCCCGGTGCTCCCTCGCCCACGCGACCGTGCGGCGGAGCTCGTCCTTGCCGAGCACCCGACCGGTCGGGTTGGAGGGCGAGTTGACCCAGATCAGGCGGACCCGCGAACCGTCCAGCTCGTCCACCGAGTCGTACTCCACCGGCTCGGCGCCGCAGAGCCGGGCGCCCACCTCGTACGTCGGGTAGGCCAGCCGCGGGTAGGCGACCTGGTCGCCGGGGCCGAGGCCGAGCTGGGTCGGCAGCCAGGCCACGAGCTCCTTGGAGCCGACGGTCGGCAGCACGGCCTGCGGGCCGATCTCGGCGCCGACCCGGCGGTGCAGCCAGTCGGCGATCGCCCCGCGCAGCTCCACCGGGCCCCAGACGGTCGGATAGCCGGGGGTGTCGGTCGCGGCGGCGAGCGCCTTCTGGACCACCTCGGGCACCGGGTCGACGGGGGTCCCGACCGAGAAGTCGCAGAGCCCTCCGGGGTGCGCGAGAGCGGTCTTCTTGTACGGCTCCAGCTTGTCCCAGGGGAAGACCGGCAGGAGGTCCGAAACGCGGCGCGCCGCTCCCGGGTGGCCCGGGAACGGCGCGTGCGTGCTGTTCTTGGTAGTCACAGCTCAGATGCCACCGATCGGTCAGTGCTCGGCGTTCTGCGGCGGCAGAGCGGCGATGAACGGGTGGTCGCGCTCGATCAGACCGAGCTTCGACGCACCACCGGGCGAACCGAGATCGTCGAAGAACTCGACGTTCGCCTTGTAGTAGTCCTTCCACTCCTCCGGCGTGTCGTCCTCGTAGAAGATCGCCTCGACCGGGCAGACCGGCTCACAAGCGCCACAGTCGACACACTCATCCGGGTGGATGTAGAGCGATCGCTCGCCCTCGTAGATGCAGTCAACCGGGCACTCTTCGATGCACGCCTTGTCCTTGACGTCGACACAAGGCTGCGCGATGACGTAGGTCACGCTGTCGTTCCTCCTCGGAAGGGCACGGCGGCCCATTCTGTTTTCTCGCGTGCGCGGGTGAGCGCGGCGTCGTCGATGCCCGCCCCTAGTATCGCGGGTCGGAGACCGCAAATGCACAGGAGGTGCCCAGATGGCCGCCGAAGGGCCGGTTCAGGACCGTCCGGAAGTCCGGATAGGCCGTGCGGACGTTGGCCTGCGGGTCTCCGCCCGGCGTCTCTCGGGCCTCGTGGACGGCAGGCCCGAGTTCCGCGACGTGATCGGCGTGCTCGCCTCCTGGGACGACCGGGGACTGACCGTCGTCCCGCGCACCGGCGGACCGGTCTCCTTCGACGAGCGGCTGCTCGTCGCGGGCAAGGTCGTACCGCTCTTCCCGGCCAGGCGCGCGCCGCTGCCGGCCGCCTCCCCGGTCGAACTCCAGCGGATCGCCGCCCGCGGCTGGCCGGCCGTCGACCGGGAACCGCTCGGTGCGTGGACGCTGCGCGCCTCGGCCGGATTCACCCGGCGGGCCAACTCCGTCCAGGCGCTCGGCGAACCCGGGCTCCCGCTCGACGAGGCGCTCGCGGCCGCCCGCGCCTGGTACGCGGCGCGCGGGCTGCCGGCCTGGGTGGAGGTCAGCACGCCCGGCTCCCCGGAACCGCTGCGGGCCACGCTGGACCGGCTCGGCGCGGTGTACTCGCCGACCCTGGTGCGGGTCGCACCGCTGGCCGGACTCGCCCGGGCGGGCGCCCCGGCGGCGGTCGGCCGGGTGCGGCTCTCCCGGACGGCCGGGCCGCAGTGGCTGTCGCTGTACCGCCGGGCCTCCGACGACCCGGCGGTCGAGGAGGCCGCCCTGCGGGTGATCCACGGCGGGCCGTCGGTCTGGTTCGCGACCGTGCCCGGGGCGGAGGGCCGGCCCCCGCTGGCGATCGGACGGTGCGTCGTCGACGGCCCGTGGGCCTGCTTCGGCGCGGTCGAGGTCGATGCCCGCGCGCGACGGGCCGGGCTGGCCACCGCGCTGATGGCGGTGCTCGCCTCCCGCGCCGCCGAGGAGGGCGCCACCGGCGCGTTCCTCCAGGTCGAGGCGGAGAACGACGGCGCCGTCGCGCTGTATGACGGACTCGGCTTCACGACCAGTCACACTTACCACTACGCGCGGCTCCCCCAGGGGTAGCGCCCACGCGTGGAACCGCCTGATTGTCCGCCCGTCCCCAGAAAGCCGCCGCAGCCACCGTGACCGAGCAGAGCAGAGCACGCTTCCGGACCGAGGCCCGGGCCGAGCACCCCGATCCGGTGCTGCTCTGCCTGCTCGCGGCCGCCGAGCACACCCGCACCCCCGACCCGGACGACCCGGACGACCTGCCGGGCCCGCCCGCCCTCGCGGCCCTGCTCGCCGCCTGTGAGGCCGCGCTCGAACGGCACGCGGCCTCGGTCCGGCTCGCCGTCGCCGAACGGTTCCCGGCCGGGCCCGAGGAGACCGCCGCCCTGCTGGCCGCCGTCCTCGGCGGCCGGGAGCGGTTCCACGGACGGAAGTCCGACTACCGGCGGCTGGAGTCCTCGCTGCTGCCCGACGTGCTGCGGCGCCGGCGCGGTCTGCCGATCATGCTCGCGCTGGTCTGGATGGCCGTCGGCCGGCGGGCCGGACTCGCCGTGCACGGGATCGCCCTGCCCGGCCACTTCATCGTCGCGGTCGGCGGCCCCGCCGGCGGCGACGACTACGTGCTGGCCGACCCGTTCCACGGCGGCCGGCTGCTCGACCTGCCGGACGCGGCGGAGCTCGTCCGCGCCACCGGACACGAGTTCACCGCCGAACTGCTCACCCCCGCGGCACCGTTGGACATCGTGCTGCGGGTGCTCGGCAACATCCGGGCCTGGGCCGCCGACCGCCCCGAACACGCTCGCACCCAGCTCTGGGCCACCGAACTCGCCCTGCTCCTCCCCCGCCACCCCGCCCAGCTCCGCCTGGAACGGGCGGAACTGCTGGTCCGCACCGGCGACTTCCTGGGCGGGGCCGGGGAGATGGACGAGTACGCCGAGATCCTGGACGCCTTCGATCCCGACACCGCCGCCAAGGTCCGCCGGGACGCCCGGGCCGCGAGGCACCGGCTGAACTGAGCCGCCCGGCGGGAATCGTCGGACGCGCGCTACAGCCCGCGCTCCACGGCGGCCGGACAGCCGGGAACGTCGGCCGGGGCGACCGGCCGTGCGGTCACGAGCGGATCCCCGGCGAAGAAGCCGACGGTGCACGCCCCCCGGTCCGGACCTCCGGCCGGGGTGAGCGCGGCGCAGGGGACCAGGGCCACGAGCAGGGCGGCGAGCACCGACACGGCAGGCTTCGACATGCCCGTCATGGTGCCCGCCGCCCGCGCCCGACAGCGGCTCGGCCGATCCTTCGGCACGGAGAGTTCCTCCGCCCGCAGCAACCGCCCGGGGCACCCGCCCGCGGGCGGGGTGCCGACCGGTGGCCGGTCCCCGTACCGGGCGGAGCGGCCAGCGGAGCCGCAGACCGGAGCCGGTCCGGGGCGTTCACCGGGGCGGTTGTCGGAGGCGGGGGCTACCGTCCTCCCCGGAGGCCGGACGGATCGCCCCGCGCGGGCACCCTCGGCCAAGGGGGAGCGGTATGGGCTCCCGGCACCGCTCGTCCGCGGGCCCGGCGCCCTGTTCCGGCCCCGCTCCCCCTCACACCGCCCGCCCCGGACCGCCCCGGACCGCCCAGTCGCCGGGTCTAGATTCCGAGCGACTTCTTCACGAAGTCGACCTGGAGCAGCAGCAGGTTCTCCGCCACCTCCTCCTGCGGCGTCATGTGGGTGACCCCCGACAGCGGCAGCACCACGTGCGGCCGGCCGGCCGCCAGCAGCGCCGAGGAGAGCCGCAGGGTGTGCGCGGCCACCACGTTGTCGTCGGCCAGCCCGTGAATGATCATCAGCGGCCGCTCCAGGCCCGCCGCGTAGCCGCTCAGCGAGTTGGCCGCGTACACCTCCGGCCGCTCGGCGGGGTGGCCGAGGTAGCGCTCGGTGTAGTGGGTGTCGTACAGCTCCCAGTCGGTGACCGGGGCGCCCGCGACGGCCGCGTGGAAGACGTCCGGACGGCGCAGCACGGCGAGCGCGGCGAGGTAGCCGCCGTACGACCAGCCGCGGATGGCGACCCGGTCGAGGTCCAGCGGGAACTCCCCGGCGAGCGCCCGCAGCGCGTCGGCCTGGTCGTCCAGGGTGGCGCCGGCGAAGTCGAAGGCGATCGACTTCTCCCAGGCCGGCGTGCGCCCGGGGGTGCCGCGCCCGTCGGCGACGACCACCGCGAAGCCCTGGTCGGCGAACCACTGCGAGTTGAGGTGCGGGTTGTGCGCCTGGACGACGCGCTGGCCGTGCGGGCCGCCGTACGGGTCCATCAGGACCGGCAGCAGGCCGTCCCGCTCGCGGTCGTAGCCGGTGGGCAGGAAGACGGCCGCGGGGACGCGGCGCTCGCCCGCGAAGCGGAAGACCGGGCGGGCGGTGATCACCGGGGCCTCGGCGTAGGAGGCGATGGTGGCGATGTCGTCCACCACCAGGCCCTCCGGCAGGTCCCGGGCGACCTGCACCAGCGTGCCGGGCAGGTCCGGCTCCGCGGTGGCCCGCACGGTGATGCCGGCCGCGTGCACGGCGGTGGTGACGGAGGTGAACGGCCGGCCGTTGGCGGCCTCCCAGGAGAGCCGCTTGCCGTCGTGGCTGATCCGGCCGGCGGCGATCCAGCCCGGCTCGGGGTCGGTCTCGCCCGCGCCGCCGGAGGCGGTGAAGAAGACCTCGTCGGCGGTGACGGCGAGCACCGACCGCAGGTGCAGGTCGGCGCCGGTGACGTTCAGGTCGCCGACCACCAGCGTCCGGGCGCCCGACTCGTCGGAGATGCGGACCAGCTTGCCGTCCGGCGTCCAGGCGGGCACGCCGGGGAACAGCTCCAGCCAGGCGTCGTCCCGCTCCTCGTGCAGCAGCTCGGTCGCGCCGGTCTCGACGTCCACCCCGAGGATCCGCTGGCTGCGCTGGTCGCGGGCCTGGACGAGCAGCAGCGGGACGCCGCCCTGCGACCAGTGCACCCGGGCCAGGTACGGGAAGGCCTCGCGGTCCCAGAGCACCTCGGTGCGGGCGCCGTCCAGGTCGAGCACCCAGAGGCCGACCTCGGCGTCGGCGGTGCCGGCGGCCGGGTACGCGACCTCGGCGGGCTCGCGGTCCGGGTTCGCCGGGTCCGCGATCCACCAGCGGCGCACCGGGGTGTCGTCGGCGCGCTCGACCAGCAGCCGGTCGCCGTCCGGGGACCACCAGTAGCCGCGGTCCCGGTGCATCTCCTCCTGGGCGATGAACTCGGCCTGACCCCAGGTCACGTTGGGTCCGTCGGGCCGGACGAGGGCCCGGTCGGCCGTCCCGTCGGTACGGGTGAGCCGCAGCTCGCCGGCGGTGTTCGCGTACGCGACGTGGAGGCCGTCCGGGGAGGGCCGCGGGTCGAGCAGCGGTCCCTCGGCGGGCAGCTCGGCCGTGGTGCCGTCGACCAGGTCGGCGGTGAAGAGGCGGCCGGAGAGCGCGAAGGCGGCGATCCGGCCGCTGCCGTCCAGGCCGTAGCCGACGACGCCGGCCGAGCCCTCCCGGCTGCGCTCACGGCGGGCCTTCTCGGCCGGGGAGAGGTCCTCCTCGCCGCCGCCGAGCAGGGCGACCGGGTCGGCGGCGACCCGCTCCTCCCCCGTGGCCGTGTCGAGGGTCCAGAGCAGGTTGGCGCGGTCGCTGCCGGACCGCGAGCGAAGGAAGACGACCCGGGAGCCGTCGGGTGCGACGGAGAACGACCGGGGCGCGCCGACGGTGTAGCGCAGGGTGCGCGCGTACTGCCTCGGGAAGGTGTCCGCTGGGGTGTGGGTGGTCATGGCACCTGACCCTACGACCTGGAGGTGCCACCCTCCGGCCGGTGGTGATCACTCGTTCGGAGCATCCGGCGCAAGTACGCCCGGAAGGGGCCCGCACCCCCTCCGACCGGCCCATGCGCCCCGGTGGTGCCCCCGTGCCCCGGGGTGCGCGGACTCACCGACCGTAATGATCCGCTCACCCATCGGGTATGACTGGTCCAACGGGTGATCGTCAGGCCTCGTCCCGGCCCCGGCCGCCCGACCGCAAGTCCCGCACGGTCCCGACCGCCGCCCTCCGCCGGGGGCGGCGCACCCGAGAAGGGGTGTGAGCCGCCATGGCTTTGTCCGTCTCCGCAGCCCTACTGATGCTGGTCATCGTGGTGGTGCTGATCCGCCGCTCCGGCCTGAAGCTCGCGCACGCCGTCGTCTGCGCGCTGCTCGGCTTCTACCTGGCCTCCAGTTCCATCGCACCCTCGATCAGTCAGGTCACCGGCAACCTCGCCGGGATGATCAACGGCCTGAAGCTCTGACCCCGTGCGGCCGGTCGTTAGGCTGCTCCCATGACCGCCACTACCGGCCGCAGCCTGCTCCTGGTGCACGCCCATCCCGACGACGAGTCGATCGGCAACGGCGCCACGATGGCCAGGTACGTCGCCGAGGGCGTCCGCGTCACCCTGGTGACCTGCACCCTCGGCGAGGGCGGTGAGGTGATCCCCCCGGAGCTGGCCCACCTGACGGCCGAACGGGAGGACACCCTCGGCGCGCACCGGATCGGCGAGCTGTCCGAGGCGATGCGCGCGCTCGGGGTCACCGACTTCCGCTTCCTGGGCGGCCCGGGGCGCTACCGCGACTCCGGGATGTCGGGCGTGCCCGACAACGACGCGCCGGACTGCTTCTGGCGGGCCGACGTGGACGAGGCCGCCGGCCGGCTGGTCGCGGTCGTCCGCGAGGTGCGTCCGCAGGTCCTGGTCACCTACGACGAGGACGGCGGCTACGGGCACCCGGACCACATCCAGACGCACCGGGTCGCGATGCGGGCCCACGAGCTGGCCGCCGACGGGGCGTACCGGCCCGAACTGGGGCCGGCCTGGCGGATCGCCAAGGTGTACTGGAACCGGATGCCCCGGTCGGTGATCGAGCGGGGTCTCGCCGCGACCGCGGCCGGGTCGCCGTTCCCGGGCGTGGCGAAGCCGGGGGACGTTCCGGGGGTGGTCGCCGACGAGGCGGTCACCACCGTGCTGGACGGCGCCGCGTACGCCGACCGCAAGGCCGCCGCGATGGCGGCGCACGCCACCCAGATCACCGTGGCGGGCGACTTCTTCGCGCTCTCCAACGACCTCGGCCAGCCGCTGATCGCCACCGAGTACTACCAGTTGGTGCGCGGCCAGGCCGGTCCCCGGTTGCCGGAGGACGACCTCTTCGCGGGCCTCGGCACTGCCGCGGACCAGATCTCCCAGGAGGATGCCCGATGACCGCGCCCGCCGACGCCCGGCCGCAGCGCCGCTCGATCCCGGCGACCGTCCTCGGCACCCGGGACGAACGGCTGAACGAGTCCCAGCCACCCCATATCGCACGGATCGCGGCTTATGTCCTGTTCTTCCTGCTGGGCATCGCGGTATCGGTGTGCGGAGCGTTTGTGCAGGCCCTGTGGCCACCCGTGGGAGTCCTGCTCGCCCTCGCCGCCACCGCCGCGACCTTCTACGCCGGCCTGCGGGTCACCGGGACCCGGCTCGGCGCGGCCGCGCCGGCGGCCGGCTGGTTCCTCGCCCTGCTGCTGCTGATGGTGCCCCGTCCGGAGGGCGACAATGTCCTCTGGACCAATGCCACGTCGCTCGCCTGGCTGTTCGTCGGATCGATTCTGGGCGTGATCTGCGCCACCCTGCCGACCCGGACCAGCTGGTTTCCCGGAGTACCCGGTCCGCCGCGCTGATCGACCCGCGGAACCGCGTACGGTGGCCGGTACGACGAGCAGTCAGGACCACCCGGTCGTACTCTCATACCGGAAGAACCGGACGTATCGGGTTCTAACCGAACCGGTTCACCGCTCAGTTCTTCCCAGTATGGTGGTGCCGCAGAACGCCGTACCCGACGCCGCCCGCCAGGTCCGGCGCCGACGACCGCGGTCGCGCCGCACGGCCCGGCCCGCGAACCCGGAGCAGAGCAGCATTGAGCAGCCGCGAATCTGAGAACGCCCACCCGACGCCTCGGCGCACGGGCCCGGACGCCTACCCGTCGGGCACCCCGCCCTACGGCACACCGGGCTTCCCCGGCGGCGACCGCACGGGTGCCGGCACCGCCGGGGGCTCGGCTCCGGAGGGCGACGACGAGTCCCCGAAGACCGAGACCACCGTCACCACCCGCGTCCGGATCAACATCCCCGGCTCGCGCCCGATCCCGCCGGTGGTGGTCCGCAGCGCGGTCAAGAACGAGGACGGCCCCGGCGAGGACGCCCCGGCGCCCGCCCCGGCCGAACCGGCCGGGCCCCGGCACCGTTCCGCCGCGCCCTCCTCACCGGTGCTCGGTGTGATGGACGGCGGCGGCGCGCGCGCGGCCACCCCGCCGAACCTGCCCCCGGAGTGGCAGATCCCGCCGGCCACCTCCGAGTCCGAGTCGACCGGCGCGTGGTTCCGGCCGCGGCAGAAGAAGGCCGCCGACGCCCCGGCTCCCGTCGCGGCCTCGGCCCCGGTCGGCGCCCCGGGTGCCCAGGCCACCGCCGCCCAGCCGGCCCAGGCCGCTCCCGACGCCGGACCCCGGCGCAACGGCACCCGGCCGAACGGCAGCCGCCCCGACACCGGCCGCCCGAACGGCCGCCCGGTGCCCGCCCAGGCACAGGCCCCCGCGCCTCGCCCGACCGGCGCACCCGCCTCGCCCTACGGCACCGGCCCGGAACTCCCCGCCGAGGAGGCCGGCGTCTACGCGGACGCCCCGGCCGACCCGTTCGCCCCGGGCCCCGCCGCCGACCCGTTCGCCCCCGGCGCCGGCGCACCCGGCCGGGCCCCCCAGGGCCCCGGCCGCCCGCTGCCCGGCGGACCCGAGGACACCTCGGTCGACGGCTTCGCACCGATCCGCGACGACGCCCCGCCCGCCGCCATACCCGGCGTGCCCGGTGGCGCCGGCGCCCCCAACGGCGCCCCGCAGCCCGGCCTGTTCGCCTCTGCCCCGGCCGGCGCCGACCCGTTCGCCGCCCAGCGCCCGCCGGCCGCCGGGCCGAACGGCACACCGCCGCCCGCCGGCCTCTTCCCCGGCGCGCCCCTCCGCCAGGGCGAGCCGGGCGGCCCGGGTGCCGGCGGTGGCCCCGGTGGCCCCGGTGGAGCCTTCGACGCCGCACCCGCCGACCCGTTCCGCGCCGCCCCCGGCCTGCCGCAGTACGACGGCCCGGGCACCGGCGTACCCGCCCCCGGCCCGGCCCCCGTGCCCACCCCGGCACCCGCCCCGCAGCCGGCCGCCCCCAAGCCCGCCTCCGGCACCGCCAAGCGCAAGCCCAGCGCCGCCAAGAAGCTGGTCAAGCTCGGCACCTACGCCGTCATCGGCGTGCTCTTCCTCGGCGCCGCCGCGTACGGCACCGGTCTGATGATGAACCAGTCCGACATCCCCAAGGGCACCGTCGTGCTCGGCACCGACATCGGCGGGAGCAACCGCGACCAGGCCATCCGCCAGCTCGACGAGACCGTCGGCAAGGCCGGCCAGCAGCCGGTCAAGCTGAAGGTCGGCGAGCAGACGCTGGACCTCGACCCGACCGCCGCCGGGCTGAGCTTCGACACCACCGCCACCGTCGACAAGCTCACCCAGCACTCCTACAACCCGGCCGACGTCCTCAAGTCGCTCAAGGGCGACGAGAAGGCCGTCCCGCCGGAGGTCAAGGTGGACCGGGCCAAGCTCAAGGCCGCCCTGGACGCCCTGGCCACCGGCTCCGGCCAGGGCCTGCAGGAGGGCTACGTCAAGTTCGGCGACAACGGCGAGGTCGTGGTGGTCCCGGGCAAGGCCGGCCAGGCCGTGGACTCCGCCTCCGCCGTGGAGCTGGTCGACGCGGCCTACCGCGACCGCGCCGCCGGCCGGACCGACCAGCCGGTCGCGCTGTCCGTGACGGCCGCCCAGCCGAAGAACTCCCCGCAGGCCCTGCAGGGCGCCGCCGACACCCTCGGCAAGTCCGCGGTGAACGGCATCGTCCGCATCCAGGCCGGCGCCAAGAAGTGGGACTTCACCCCGAAGATCGCCGCCAAGACCCTCACCCTGGTGCCGGACGCCAACGGCAAGATCGTGCCCAAGTGGGACCTCGACGCGCTCAACGGCCAGCTGGCCGGGGCCTTCGACAAGGTCAAGATGAAGAAGAACGGCCAGTTGGTCCAGATCACCCCGCAGGACGTCGCCGACGCGGTCACCTCGGTGCTGGACAAGACCGGCGAGCGGGACCGCACGGTCAAGTTCACCGTCTGACCGCGGAGTTGGGGGGGGGGGGGGGGGCGGGGCCGGGCGGCCCGCCCCCCACCCCCCCCCCCGCGGGGCGCCCGCCGCCCCGCCCCCCCCGCCCCGCCGAGGCCCGCCCCGCCGCGCGCCGCCCCCCCCCCCCCCCCCCCCCCACAACTCCGCTCCCGGGTCAGCAAGATGTGACGCCGTACCGTCCGCCGCATCCGCCCCGGGAGAACCACCATGGGCCGCCCCCTGCCCCACCGCACGGCCCTGCTCGCCGGCCTCACCGCCGTCTCGCTCTCGCTGACGCTCTGTTCGTGCAGCTCCGGCTCCGGCGGCGCCCTGGCCGTACCGAGCTCGGTCGAGACCCCCAAGCTCACCGCCGTCGACATCAACCCGCACGAACGCGCCGAACTCCGCCAGGGCGGCACCCTGCACGTCGCGGTGGCCCAGTACTCCACCCAGTGGTCGCCGATCCAGACCGACGGCAGCGAGTCCTCCACCATCACGGTCACCAAGCCCCTGCTGCCGACCTTCTTCCGGTCCGACGCGGCCGGCACCCAGACCCCCAACCCGGCCTACCTCCAGGACGCGCACGCCGAGCAGCGGGACGGCCGCCAGGTCGTCGTCTGGACGCTCAACCCCAAGGCCCGCTGGTCCGACGGCACGCCGATCACCTGGCGCGACATCGAGGCCAACTGGCGGGCGCTGAACGGCCGGGACCAGGCCTACAAGTCCGCCAGCAGCACCGGATTCGAGCTGGTCTCCGCCGTCGAGCGGGGCAAGGACGAGTACCAGGCCGTGATGACCTTCGAGCGGCCGTTCTCCGAGTGGCAGTCGATGTTCAACGGCGCCGCCAACGCACCGCTCCTCCCGGCCAGCCGGACCGGCACGCCCGACCTGTTCAACACCGCCTACCTGGACGCGATCCCGGTCACCGCGGGCCCGTTCAAGGTGGAGAAGCTGGACCGGGCGGCCCAGACCGTCACCGTGGTCGCCGACCCCGCCTGGTGGGGCGAGAAGCCGCTGCTGGACCGGATCGTCTTCCACGCCATGCTCCCCAACACCATGGCCGCCGCCTTCGCCAAGGGCGAGATCGACTTCTTCAGCAACGGCCCGGACGTGGCCGGCTACCAGCTGATCCGGGGCATCCGGGGCGCCGCCGTCCGGCGCGCCGGCGGGCCCGACTTCCGCCAGTTCACGCTGAACAGCAGGAGTCCCGCCCTCGCCGACCCGTCGGTCCGCCAGGCCCTGTTCCAGGCGATCAACCGGGACACCATCGCCCGGACCGACCTCGCCGGCCTCGACTGGCCCACCGTCGTCCTCAACAACCACCTGCTGGTGGCCAACCAGAACGCCTACCGGGACAACTCGCTCGGCCTCAGCCGGTACGACCCGGCCGAGGCGGTCCGCAAGCTCGACGCCGCCGGGTGGAAGCTGGACGGCGACGTCCGCAGGAAGGACGGCAAGGAGCTCAACCTGCGGATGGTCATCCCGGCCGGCGTCACCCAGGCCCAGAACGAGGCCGCGGTCACCACCCGGATGCTCAAGGACGTCGGGGTCAAGGTCACCACCGTCACCGCCAACGCCAACGAGTTCTTCGACAAGTACGTCAACCGGCGGGACTTCGACATCGCCGCCTACTCGCTGCTCGGCACGCCGTTCCCGGCCAGCGGCAACCGGGCCAACTTCGTCCAGAACGGCGGCACCAACCACTCCCAGGCCGGCAGCCAGGCGGTCGACGGCGCGCTCGACCGGGCCGCCGCCGCGGGCGACGCGGCCGTCGCCTTCGAGGCGATCAACCAGGCCGACGCGGAGCTGTGGAAGGTGGCCGGCGTGCTGCCCCTCTACCAGCGCCCGCAGCTGTACGGCGCCCGCGTCGACCTGGCCAACATCGGCGCCCAGGGCCTCTCGGACATCGTCTGGGAGAACGTCGGCTTCCGGAAGTGACGCCCGGGCGCGCCCTCCGGTGGCGCGTCCCGCACGCGCGGGGCCCCGGAGTCCGCGCGACTCCGGGGCCCTTCGGCGGCCGTGCTCAGCCCGCGCCGATCACGTCCCGCACCTCCGCGAAGTGGCAGGCCGACTCGTGCGCGGCCGGCCCCTCCAGGGTCGACGGCACCGCCAGCAGCGGGATCTCGGTGGAGCAGCGCTCCTCCGCCTTCCAGCAGCGGGTGCGGAACCGGCAGCCCGACGGCGGGTTGGCCGGTGAGGGGATGTCCCCGCTGAGCAGGATCCGCTCGCGGGACTCGCGCCCGGTCGGATCGGGCACCGGGACGGCGGAGAGCAGCGCCTGGGTGTACGGGTGCGTCGGGTGGGAGTAGATCTGCTCCTCCGTACCGATCTCGACCATCTTGCCGAGGTACATCACGCCGACGCGGTCGGAGATGTGCCGGACGATCGAGAGGTCGTGCGCGATGAACATGTACGAGAGCTCGAACTCGCTCTGGAGCTGCTCCAGCAGGTTGATCACCTGCGCC